>JAPYUK010000009.1:55090-67605 GCA_029936155.1 Dehalococcoidia bacterium
GAGGGAAGGTGAAATGCGACGCGCGACCAAGTCCGCCTCGGACGCCCGGAGCTAACAAAAAATCAATCAGCGCCAACTAACAGTGGCCGTTGTGGGCGAGGCGAACAGGGTCGCCTATTGCTCCAGTTGATTCGGCCCTTCGGGTTGTATTTCGAGAGCCAAATATCATCTGGGAGACCAATAATAGAACATCTGTTCTAAAAATCAATAGGGGCTGTCACGTAGTTTCGAAATAACGGCGCACCATCCTAGGAACCAGACAATATCCCGGCTCCTACGGAGGGATCTTCGGTGGACGGGTGGCGGTGGAGATGTAGCTTCGCGATGTGTGCGCGTTCTAAGCTCCAGGTTCCTTCTCCTAGCGGGAGAAAGTTAGGCATGCACTGAGCCTGACGAAGTATTGAGGGAGAGCTTGGCATTGTCTACGCTGACTGATGTAGAAAACCTCTCGCCACCAACCCTCTCCCGCTGGTAGAGGACTTTCTAGAACGCAGGCTAGACGCCTTAAAAGCAAAAGGCCCGAGCGTTGTGCCCGGGCTATGCTTTGGAGGAGTTTTGCCGACCATTACTGGTCAGTCGGTCTTGCGAGCATTAAGCAAAATTACCGCAACAGCAGAGGCAGCTACCGCTCCTGCTATGAACTTTTTCAGTGCCATGTATCTGTCCTCCGTTTCGTTTGTCTTAGACTCGATACGAGCTCAAGACAAGATCGTTTGTTGTGTGCAATCTAATTATTAGATGCCCAACATTACAAAACGGTTACAGGTAGCTGTGAATTTCCTGTGAGTAGTGTCGGTGGCACATTTTTTGGGAGATTGAGCGGAGTTGGCTAATTTGAGAGTTGAGACTTCGGCAAGACCAAGCTTAAAACACCAGATGTCGATCACCAATAACTAGCACTGACGGTGCGTTACACCTGTGCAATCACGATGTAGTCTGAATCTTCGTCAGGTCGGTGGCATTCACTATCGATCAAAATATCTCGCCGGTGATGGATCAGGCGAACAGCAAAGCGAATTGCAACCCACATGAGAAGCTCCCAACTATTCGGAAAGACACTTCGTCAGGCTCCTGCCGATGCGGAAAACATCAGCCACAAGCTGCTGACCCGAGCCGGATTCATCCAGCAGATCGCATCCGGAATATTTAGTCTTCAGCCGCTGGGCAACCGCTCGATCACGAAGATTCGAAACATCATTCGCGAAGAGATGGATCGTGCGGGCGGGCAAGAAATCAGTATGCCTGTCGTGCAGCCCCGCAGCTTGTGGGAGGAGTCGGGCAGGGCAGACGTTATGCTGCCACCGCTGACTACTTTCGAAGACCGACGTGAACGCGACATGGTTATCGCTCCGACCCACGAAGAAACGACAACCGTGATGGCACGCGCAGGAGTGACTAGCTACCGAGATTTGCCGTTTACGATCTACCAGATTCAAACAAAATTTAGGGACGAAACGCGTCCACGTGGCGGCCTAATTCGAGCGCGTGAATTCGAAATGAAAGACGCCTATTCGTTTGACGCTAACGAAGAAGGTATGGACAAGAGCTTCCAGGCGATGGTTGCCGCCTACAAGCGCATATTCAAGCGCTGCGGACTCGAAGCCATCATGGTCGAAGCCGATTCTGGTGGCATCGGTGGCAAAGACTCGAACGAGTTCGTACTCCTTACCGAGAGTGGTGAAGACACAATTCTCGTGTCGACCGAAAGTGATTACGCCGCCAACGTCGAGAAGGCCGAGTTCATCAAGAAAGAATTTCCTAAAGGCGAGCTTGGCGAAGTAGAGGAGTTTGCGACGCCCGGCATCAAGACGATCGACGAGCTTGCGAAAGCCGAAGGTGTTTCCAAGTCGAAAACTGCCAAGGCTGTTTTCTACACAGTCGACGGTGAAGTGGTTGTCGTCACGATTCGCGGTGATTACGACGTCAACGAAACCAAGCTCCGAAACCTGCTTGACGGATCAGAACCGCGTCTCTCAACACCCGAAGAAGTGGAGGCTGCTGGGCTGGTTTCAGGATCGGCATCAGCTGTCGGTATGGAAGGCATGCGTAGCGTCGTTGACGACTCGATTACGATGGGATCGAATTACCTCGCCGGGGCTAACAAGGAAGGATTCCACCTCCGTAACGTAAATCTCGAACGCGATTTTAAGGCCGACATTCTTGGCGATATCGCCGAAGCGAAGAAGGGCTATTTGTCACCCGACGGAAAAGGCAAGCTGATCGCAAAGCGCGGTATCGAGGTTGGGCACGTCTTCAAACTCGGCAACGTCTACTCGTCGAAGATGGGTGCTGATTACACCGACGAAGATGGTGGACAGAACGAGATTCTGATGGGTTGCTACGGAATCGGAGTTGGTCGACTACTGGCCGCCGCCGTCGAATCGAATCATGATGATTTCGGCATGGTTCTACCGCAGTCGATCGCACCATACGAGGTGTATCTCGCCGGCTTGAACCTGAATGATCCCGATATCGCAGGCAAGGCTGAACAGCTTTATCAGCAGCTACTGGATGCCGGATATGACGTGCTGTACGACGACCGAGAAGCGCCTCCCGGTGTGAAGTTCAAAGATGCCGATCTTCTTGGCATTCCTGCTCGCATCGTCATTAGCTCCCGCAGCCTTGATGGCGGCGGCGTTGAAGTGAAGGCCCGCACAGAAAAGAACGGTGAGATCGTCGCTGAATCCGACACGTTGGACGCCGTGAAAAAGCTGTTGGGCTAGGTCTTCGCTCGAAAAAACTTCGTCAGTTCGTGTCGCATACGCATTAGTCAAACGAGCGCATGATCTGGTTGAATCACACCAATTTATGGATGATCAGCGACCGTAATGGCAATACGATCAGCAACTCACCATACCCGGAACGAATCTCGGCAATGCTGAAGGAATGCGCAACTGTTGCCTCTTCTCGATCCTCTCGAAAAAATCCTGTGACGTGCGCCCAAAAAAACCTGGCGTTCATTTCTCCTGAAAGGAACCATTCGAGTGCGATTCTCCAGCCGGGTTCAGCAAACTTCTCAACCACCTCGTCACCGATGTCCTGAGTGGTGATGGTTCCATCGAAGTCTACGAGGACCGCGTTGGCTTATTTTTGTGATTGAGAGTCATGTATATGCGTACTGAAACCGGTGAGTACAAATGCGGTAAACGTGGTAAGGTTAACCAAGTAGGGCTCAGATATTTCAAGAGCTTGACGTTGAGAAGTGGGCGCCGCCCGCTTTTTTTGTGTCTGGTAATAGTGTGAACCGCCAAAGTGCGTTTCGGAGGACTGGCGTTGAAGAGTGATCTGCTAATAGCGGTTACACAACTCGCAGCAGAACGCAATCTGCCACAGCCAATCGTTGTAAAAGCGATTGAGGCTGCGCTCGCGGCTGCTTACAAGCGCGATCCCGCCGCTGAGGGGCAGGACGTGATTGTAGAGATGGATCCTAACGACGGCGAGGTAACCGTTCGCACGGTACGACACGTTGTTGAAGAGGTCGAAGACGCTCTGATGGAACTTACAGCCGACGATGCTCAGGATTTACAGGAAGGTGCTGTCGTAGGCGACATCATCGAAACCGGTCAGCTCGAGTACAACCCCGGCCGAATTGCCGCGCAAACCGCCAAGCAGGTCGTAATGCAACGACTGCGCGAGGCCGAGCGCGACATCGTATTTGAAGAGTTCATTGATAAAGAGGGTGAAGTACTCACCGCCACAGTTCAGCGAGTCGAATCTCGCTGGGTGACAGTCGATCTCGGCAAGGCCGAAGCAGTAATGCCGCCCGCCGAACAATCCCCTTTCGAACGCTACCGCCCAGGTCAGCAACTCAAATTCTTCGTAGTTCAGGTTGGGCGAACAATTCGCGGTCCTGAAATCGTAGTTTCCAGAACACACCCAGACCTTCTTCGCCGATTATTCGAAGTCGAAGTTCCAGAGATATTCAGTGGCGTAATCGAGATTAAGGCAATCGCACGAGAGCCCGGAGCTCGATCCAAGGTTGCTGTTCACTCGAATCAGGAGGGTGTCGACGCTGTCGGTGCCTGTGTTGGCCTGCGTGGAATTCGCATCCAGAACGTCGTGAACGAGCTTCTTGGTGAAAAGATCGACGTGATCGAATGGAACGAAGACCCGGTCAAGTTCATTTCTAACTCCCTTTCTCCTGCTGTGGCCGACCGTGTCGACCTCAACGAGGAAACGGAATCCGCAACTGTTCTCGTTCCCGACCGTCAGCTTTCACTGGCGATTGGACGAGAAGGCCAGAACGCACGACTCTCTGCAAAGCTCACCAACTGGCGCATCGACATACAGGGCACGACACAGGTCGTAGAGGAAGAAACTCCTGCACCCGAAGCTGTTGAGGAAGCACCAGCCGCAGTTGCAGAGGCAGCCGCTCCTTCAACCGAAACCGCTGAGACGGTAAAACCAGCAGCAGCTACAACTGAAGTTGCTGAAGCACCAGCCGTTGGAGCACCAGCTGCCAAAACTGAAGCCGCTCCGGCCGTCGAAGTTAAGACGGCAGAGCCTGAAGTTATTGAAGAACAAATTGAAGATCTCAGCACCGATGTAGACGCTGAACTCGCTGCTCTCGAAAAAGAGCTTGCGGCGTTAGAACGTGAAGAGAAAGAACGCAAGGAAGCAGAAGTCGAAGAGATCTTGGATGTTTCATCCGACGATCTGTGGCAGGTTGGTGGCGATTCAAAATCAGAATCCTCCAGTGACGCTGGTGGCATTCGATTTGCCGAAGACATTGCTGGGTTCCGGGAAACCGATGCTGGTCGTCGTGGTGGCCGAAGAGGCGGGAGTAGTGCTCGGAACCGTCGCCGTCGTTAGTACACAACTGGTCAGGGAGAGGGCGTGATGGGCCGAAATAAAGGGCGCATCCAAACTCGAACCTGCGTGGTTTGTCGAGAACAGCGGCAGCGGGCTACCTTGATCAGGTTAGTTCGAACTCCTGATGGTCAGGTGGTGTGTGATACGACCGGACGATTAGATGGTCGTGGAGCTTATGTTTGCAGAGATGCCGAACACTGGGGCGCCAAATTCCGGAGTGACGCCATCGATAGAGGTAAACTAGGGCACGCGCTCAAGATAAATATTGACGATTCGATAGTGAATATGCTCAACGAGGCGATAATCTCGCAATTGATTGAGCACAAATCAGATTCATAAAAGGAAAATAACCAGTACATGGCACAACGTCGCGGACAACGTAGCTTTAGAGGGCGATCAAAGAAACGCAATCGGACACCCGATGTTCCTGATGGACTCGGTGCACAGCACGTTGTCGTCGAAGATCGAGAGCCGCGAAAGCCCGTCGAACTGCCATCCCAGACAACTGTTGGTGAACTGGCCGAAATCTTGGAAATGTCAAACGTCGACACCATCAAGGCGTTGATGCGCCTTGGGGTGATGGCAACAGTCAATGAAGCGGTCGAATTCGAAATTGCCGCTCAAGTTGCCGCTTCGTTCGAGATTGGTGTGCTCAAGCCTAAAGACCGAGAAGAAAGTACCGCGGCCATCAAAGTTGGTGTCGACGACAATCTCACCGCCGACAACTCGATTACTCGTCCTCCTGTCATCACCGTTCTCGGCCACGTCGATCACGGTAAGACAACGCTACTCGACTCGATTCGCGGTGAAAAAGTAGTCGATACCGAAGCTGGCGGAATTACACAGAGTATCGGTGCGTATCAGGTCGTCAAAGATGGCCAGAGCCTTACTTTCATCGATACTCCCGGTCACGCCGCATTTACACAGATGCGTGCAAGTGGAGCGCAGGCAACTGATATTGCAGTTCTCGTCGTAGCGGCCGATGACGGGGTAATGCCGCAGACACTTGAGGCGATCGATCACGCCAAGGCCGCCAGCGTTCCCATGATCGTTGCTATCAACAAAATGGACGCCCCCGGTGCCGACATTGACCGCACCAATGCCCAGTTGGCAGAGCACGAAATTATTGTCGAATCCTACGGCGGGGACACCGTTGCAGTACCGGTGTCAGCACTCAAGGGTGATGGTATCGACGATCTGCTCGAATCTCTAGTTCTAGTCGCCGAAATACAAGAGTTGAAAGCCAACCCGGACCGTGCAGGTATCGGTGTAGTTATCGAATCTCACATGGATCGCTCGCGTGGCGCTGTTGCGTCCGTACTCGTTCGTTCAGGAACAGCGCGTACCGGCGATAATGTGGTGGCCGGAATGTTCCGGGGTCGAATCAAGTCGATGGTTGATGGCTTCGGAAATGTAGTCAAGGAAGCCGGACCTTCCACTCCAATCGAAGTGCTTGGTCTTAACGGCATTCCAGCCGCAGGTGATCAGTTCGACGTAGTGGCAAACGACCGAGCAGGTCGTGACCTTGTAAACACACGCGAACGTCTCGCCTCAAGGCGAAAAGACGAGCGCGCCGCGACGACCATGGCCGAGGTCATGCGACGTGTACAGCAGTCGGGTGCAAAAGAGCTTCTAGTCGTTATCAAGACGGGAAGCCATGGCTCTATAGACGCAGTGCATCGCGCCGTTGAGCAGGTGTCTAGCGACGAGGTTCAGGTTCGAGTACTGAGCTCAGCCTCGGGTGCCATCAATGAAGCCGACATCCTGCTTGCATCGGCATCAGGCGCAGTTGTGATGGGGTTCGAGACCACGGTTGAATCCGGAGCCCGCAGGCATGCTGAAGCTGAAGGCGTGACGATTCGTACCTACGACATCATCTACAACCTGATTGACGAAGTTGAAGATGCCGCACGAGGCCTACTGGAACCAGAACGCAAGGTTGTTGTTCTTGGTCATGCCAACGTGCTCGAAGTATTCACGCACGGCAAGCGAGAACAGATTGCCGGTGTACGTGTCACCGATGGCTTGCTCAAGCGAGCAGGCCGAATGCGCGTTGTCCGTGGTGGTGAAGAGATCTTCGACGGCGCTATCACCTCCATGCGCCACCTCAAAGACAGTGTTCGTGAACTTGCGAACAATTTCGAAGGTGGTGTGAAGATCGATGGTTTCCACGAATACGAGACGGGCGACGTTCTCGAAGGCTACGAAATCCAGGTGACCAAGAGATAGTCGCCAGATTCTAATGGAATCTGATTAGTCGTTTTGCCGCTCTCGCCTCTTGGTTTGGCGTTTGGAAAGTAACGACAGGAGTTACGTAAACATTGGACGAGAGACGTGACGGGCGTGTTAATCACACCATTCAACGCGAACTGGGACCTCTGATCGAAGAGTTGAACGACCCTCGACTATCTCCAATGACGTCGGTTACCGGCGTCGATGTAAATCGCGATCTCTCGATGGCCAAAGTTCATATCAGCGTAATGGGAACTGACGAAGAGCGTGAAAATACGCTCGAAGCACTTCGATCTGCCGCTACTCGACTCCGCATGGAAATCTCACACCGAATCGTCATTCGAAAGATGCCCCGCCTCTCGTTTTATGCCGACGACACCATGCAGACCGGTGCCGACATGGAACAACTGATCGACCGCGTCATGGGTGAAGACAGCCGTCGTCACGCTGACAGAGGCGGCAGTTGACAGACCAGCCTGAGCGCACGATCCGTGCGGGCTTTGCCGCTGGTGGGTATCTGAATATCAATAAGCCGCAGGGCTGGACCTCCACCGACGTAGTTCGCAAGTTGAAGGGCATCACGCGATCGAAGAAGATCGGTCACGGCGGAACTCTAGATCCTCTCGCAACCGGAGTGCTTCCTATATGTGTAGGCGCTGCGACACGATTCGCCGACACGGTTCTACTGGGCACAAAGTCTTACCGAATTACGATGGAGTTGGGATCGTCGACGAACACATACGATTCGACCGGTGATACGACAGCCGAAGCCGACTGGTCGAGCGAAACGCTAGATCAAGTTACGGCAATACTGCCTCAGTTCTCCGGAAAGTACGATCAGGTGCCACCTATGTTCTCGGCGCTTCATCACGAAGGTAAACGACTTTACGAACTGGCGAGAGAGGGCATAGAAGTGGAACGCCCTGCGCGACCGGTTGAGGTTATGGACCTAAAACTCGTCAGCTTCGAGGGTCCCGAAATAGTCCTAGAAGTCGTGTGCGGCCATGGCTTCTACGCCCGCACACTTGCTCACGACATAGGCGAGGGGCTTGGCACCCACGCTCACCTAACTGCGTTGGTTCGCACACACGCAGGTGTGTTCAAGCTCGAAGATACAGTCACAATCGATGAGGTCAGCACAGCTGCTGATGCGGGTGATTGGCGCACGGTTGCTATGCCGATCGACACGACGCTTCAGCATCTGGGCGAGACCAAACTCAACGAAAATTTTGTCGAAATGGTCAAACAAGGCAGACAGCTTGCGATCGGCGATATCGGTAAATCAGGAGACTATGGATCGGGTGATCGGATCAGAGCCTACACACCCGATGGTGAACTGCTGGCGATATTGATATTTGAACCCGAAAAACTCGGCTGGCGACCCGAAAAAGTTCTTGCAGCGATTTAGCCCCAACAAATACGCCAAAACCAAATTATGGGGCATAACTAAACTGTTGCTTGTTATAGTCAAAACCCCGCTCTACGAAAATATTTTCCTCCAAACGAGGGACAACATTCCCTTCCAGTACATGAGCCGCTGGCTCACGAGTATTCAAATTGCACGATAGTCCGCTGGCAGTAGTAGCCGAACTCATCCTCCTGCTGTCGATAATCCTCATTGCCGCCAAAGTCGGCGGAGAAATCTCCGAACGGTATCTAAAGATTCCGCCGGTGCTTGGCGAACTTGGAGCGGGAATCCTCATCTCCCCGTTTCTACTCGGCGGTATTCACTGGTTCGGTGGCGGCGCGATATTCGAACTTCCGTACGATGCTGGAGGGCTACCAGTAGAGCCACAGCTCTTCTTTGTCGCTCAGTTGGCGGCAATCGTGCTGTTATTTGAAGCCGGGCTTGAAACCGACCGTGAACAGTTCATGAAGTACGTTCGCCCCGCGACGGCCGTCGCAGCCGGGGGAGTTATTCTTCCGTTTTTCATGGGCTTCGCCGCAACGATCATGTTCGGATTTGCCAGCGTGGATTCGGTATCCGCGATGGTACCGGCACTATTTGTCGGGGCGATCATGACCGCCACATCCGTTGGTATTACTGCACGAGTATTGGCCGATATACGCAAACTCGATTCACCAGAGGGTGTGACAGTTCTCGCCGGTGCTGTCGTGGATGACGTGCTCGGAATTATTATCCTCGCAATCGTCGTTGGTATTGCCGAAGAGGGAGAAGTGACCGCGGGCTCAATTGGAGTCATATTCCTGAAAGCGGTTGGCTTCTGGCTCGGGCTCATGATCATCGGGTCGATCGTATCGCCTTACATATCGAAAGCTGTACTCTGGTTCAAAAGCCCCGGTGGCGCGCTTGTACTGGCTCTGGCGCTGGCGTTTGTCGCATCGGCAGTTGCTGAGATCTACTTCGGACTAGCCATGATTATCGGTGCGTACACGATGGGCCTTGCGCTATCGAACACGGAACTGAAGCATCAGGTCGAAGGATCAATGCGACAAGTAAACAACTTCCTCGTACCCATCTTCTTTGTCGTAATTGGCATGCAGGTCGACTTCACAGCGTTTGGCGCTGGCGATAGCACGTTGGCCGCGGTGATCGCTTTTGCGGCTGTTCTGACGCTGTTTGCAGTGATCAGCAAGCTGGTTGGATCTGGAGTGCCTGCGCTGCTCGTCGGCTTCAATCGTCGCGGCGCCACCCGCATTGCGCTTGGCATGTTGCCACGTGGTGAAGTTGCACTGATTATCGCTGGTATTGGCCTGACATCAGGTGTGATCGGCCAGGACATTTTTGGAGTGGTGATCGTGATGACAGTAGTCACAACCGTGGTCGCGCCAGTGTTCCTGATTCCGGCTTTCAGAGGCGGCAGCGGATTGAAGAACGGTGACGATCAGGCCGACGACAACCAGACGGTCGACTAATCTGCTTTTGTAGCGCTCGCCAGCCTCGCCTGTAATATCATTCTCCGGCATATATCAACGAGTCTCTATCGGCTGCGGGTTACGGAGTATGGCATGACTGTTAGCAAGTTCGAAAATACGATCACCACGGAGAGCCAACTCAGAGAAATTCTCGGAACTCCCACTCAGCGTGCTGCCGAAAAGGTGATCGACCGCATCGACGAGCATTGCGCCGCCCTGATCGCTCACTCACCGTTTCTGGTAATTTCGTCTGCAGACGCCGATGGAAACATGGACGTGTCACCGAAGGGCGACCCCGCGGGATTCGTGAGAGTTCTCGATGAGAAAACGCTGGTCATTCCCGAGCGAAAAGGCAATCGTCGTGGAGATACCTTCACGAACATTCTCCAAAATCCGAAGGTCGGGCTGATTTTTCTGACTCCGGGCTATCAAGAAACCCTCCGGGTTGGTGGTACGGCCAAAATCGTACGCGATCCTGCATTGCTGGAATCAATGGCGCACGAAGGTAAGCTACCTACGTTCGCAACCGTGGTCCATGTCGAGAAGGCGTTATTCCACTGTGCGAAATGCATCATTCGCTCAGGACTATGGGAGCACGACGGCGTAGAAGGTGTTCCGAACTATGGAAGCATTCTTGTCGATCACGCCAATCTCGATCAAACGGCAGAAGAAGTGCAGAAGTCCATCGACGAATCGAAGATAGCGAATCTGTACTAGACCCCGTTGTAACTCGAAAGACTTAGCTGTAGGGAACCTGGCAGAATCCGTGATTGCAGTAGCCGTAGGGGTTCTTGGCGAGGTACTGCTGGTGCTCTTCCTCAGCGTAGTAGAACTCCCCGGCTTCGGCTATTTCGGTTGTGATCTCGCCGAAACCCGATTCGCTTAATTTTGCCTGATAGGCCACCAGACTCGCCTTTGCAGCTTCGAGTTGAACACCGTTCAGTCCGTAGATCGCTGTGCGGTACTGGGTGCCATGATCATTACCCTGCCCCATGTGCTGCGTAGGATCGTGATTCTCCCAGAACTCTTTGAACAACGCCTCCAGCGTGACCTCCGAAGGATCGAATACCACCAAAACGGCTTCGGTATGACCCGTCCTAGAAGTGCATGTCTCTCCATAGGTCGGATTTGGAGTCGTACCCCCGCTGTAACCTGCCGCGGTCGTGTACACGCCGGGCACTTCCCAGAAAATCCTCTCGGCACCCCAGAAGCAGCCCATTCCGAAAATGATGGTCTCCATCTGCGCATGGAACGGTGGTTTCATTGAGGTACCGTTCACAAAGTGTTTTCCGCTTATTTGTATTGGTGCCTCGCGACCCGGGAGCGCGTCTTCCGTCGAGATAACGTTCGCTGGAGTTCGTTTGAAGATATTCATTTCAGCCGCTTACCTTTCGAGATTAGCTCGATAACCCGAGTACGGACCGCGCCGCCGTAGCGGTTTCAGTTACCTGCTCGATGGTGCCCATTCCGAACATGCACGACTCGACACCAACATCGTTGAAAACGTACTCAAAAGCCTTCTCTCCAAGATAGCGTCCGCCCGCCATGGGTTTGATGCAGATGACGTGCTTATTGGTCTGGCGGACCGCATCGACAACTCGATCTTGAATCGGAAACATGTACATTCCCGGCTCGTTTATCGGCACGATATAGCCATCGAACTCGATGTTGTGCTCTTCGATTAATGGAATGGTTATTCCGGCGTGGTGGACACTCGTTATCACGGTGTCGAATCGACCGCGCAGGAAATCGAGGTACTCCTGAATCAGATCGAATCTGCCGACCGCCGCCAGCAGATCAATCTCGGCTCCAGGATCTGCTACGAGAATCTTGCAACCTGCGAAGAATCCCAAATATTGCTCTAGCGTGGCGTAGTCGATTGTGAAGTTTTCGGCGTCGGCGCGACCGTACGGCTCAACCGTCTTCGGTGTCACCAGATTCTCGAATGTTCCACCAACCGTGTACTTGAGGATTTCGTCTCGAGATAGCTGTTCGAGGTATGCCTCTTCACCCACGGCCGCCAGATCGTATTCGAAAAGAGTTGAGTGAGCACGCTCGGAATACGACACGGTCTCGCCGTTCAACGAGATTGGTATGAGGATGTACGCGAGCAGACCGATATCGGTCTGCAAGCGGCGCTCGGTTTCCCATATCGCCTGCAAATGAAGCCTATTCAGTTCCGGGTTCATGTGATCGACTTGAGCGACGGAAAAACCAAAGTTCTGCACCGCATGATGAATGACATCCGCCACGGGGTTTACTTCGCCAAACAGTTCGAGGTTTTCGGCATCACGATGCTCATCTTGATACGAAACACCGTCGTAGGGATGTATGCCCATAGTCAGACGCGGGAATTCAATCCCCCCAAGCGGGATGGTTGGAATTGATTGAACTCTGCTGTGAATAGACATTGGCTGGCCCGCACCGGGTGTTGAACGATTGGCAGTCGAACCGTAATTGTAGTCGGTGGCCGCAAGTGGTTACTAATATTGCTGATTAGAACTAAGATTTACATATAGTCCCCGTAGCTCAGTTGGATAGAGCACCGGCCTCCGATGGCGGGAAGATTATCGGAAAATTGAACACTAATTGTG
>JAPYUK010000039.1 GCA_029936155.1 Dehalococcoidia bacterium
TTCGACGGAGCTCAGGATGCTGTTCAATTAGGGAAGCTTCGGGATCACCTACTCCCCGGTGATTTTCTTTCGGACGGTTTCGAGGAGGTCGGTTGTGATTTCTATTGCGTGGGCGGAATCAGTGGAGTCGTAGATTTCGGCGGGTACTGCACCTCCCACCGCGTCAGGGTTTCGTGCGCCGAGATGATGTTTGTCGAGAAGTGCTCCTACCGACTTAACAAAATCGAACGACGGGTCGAATGCCATCGCGTCTTCGCAGAGATCGGACAGATGATTGCCCCAAACCATCTCAGCACCCTGCTTATAGAGGAAGCCTTTCACAGCTTTCACAGCCGACTCGTGGCAGAGCAGGCATGCGAGCGCGTACCGTTCTTGCTCGGCATTGGCGCGTGCCGCTTCCAGATCGGCGTCGGCCTGGGCAAGCCAGCTAGTTGAAGGATCTCGAGTGGTCATGGTGTCTATCCGTAGATTCTTTCGCCATTATTGGCAGCATCATGAAGGATCATATCCCTACCCGGCGGGTTGTCGAACTCATCTTGCGTATATACGTAAAAATTGATCCCAATCCTGGGGCGTAAATGCGTGGTCCAGAAATCGGCACGGCGGTGAACCGGGTCATCTGTTTCCTGCACAACGAGAAGATCAAGCACGGTGCCTGGATCGTTTTCGCCGCGTGCGAACGGTCCGATCAGGTACATCGCTGTCATCCCAAGTTGCGGCATTTCGTCCACGAACCGTTGCATCTCGGCTTCGAGTATTTGCCTACGCTGTGCGCCGAACCCGAACATCATCGGCATGGCATGCCACCCGTAAGTGTCGAGCCGCTCAAACTGTGTACAACGAAGGTGCGCTTGGTGCCGCGTAGATCTGTTCTTCAGTCAGCTCGTAGGCTTCCTTTTTGTAGATCTGTATGCGGTGCGACCCAGAATCTGGGATGTACATCAGATCGTCGAAGACCCGAACCGACATCGGTCCCCGGAGCAGCCTTTCGTCAACGAGATCGATCAGTTCACGTGAGCGAAGTACCTTCGGGTTTGCGGTGATGTAGATGCGCCCACTTCTCGAGAGTCCGGCGTTACCAGTGAAAATGTCAACGAAGTTGCCGTCCTGCCCGAACAACAGGATTCGGTGATTACCACGATCGGCAACATATATATCACCGTGCTTGTCTACCGACACACCGGCGGGTCGGCAAAGTTCACCTCGGCCGCTGCCAGACGTACCAAATTGCAGGACGTATTCCCCGTCCGCAGTGAATTTTTGGACGCGGTCGTTTCGCCAGTCAGAAACGATGATCGATCCGTCGTCGGGGTCAATATCGATGCCCCACGGCATGTTGAACTTTCCATCGCCATCACCGAATTCACCGAATGATGAAATGTGCTCGCCGTCTACGGTAAATTTCTGAACACGGTGGTTCATGCTCTCGACAACCAGCAAATTTCCATCAACATCAAACACGATTCCCGCTGGTCTGTTCAGTTGACCATCCCCGGAGCCTTCTTCGCCCCATGAATTAATTTTGGAACCGTCTTTCGCCCAGAAGCTAATGGTGTGATTGCCTTCGTCGGAAACAACCAGTGAGTCATCCGGCCCAGCGATCATCTGCACGGGCCAAATAAACCCACTGCCAAAGTCGCCGAGATCCTCATCATCCCAGTTGGTACGGCGAATCTCACCGCCCTCACCATCACTGCGATTGAGCACCCAGACAGCACCATTTTCACCTGCCACGACATCGGCAGGTGATGTGGTCACACGGCGCATCCCGAGCGTGTGGTGATACGGAAACGAGGCCCGCAGTAGTGCGTGTGGTTTAGACATGTTTGGTACCTAAAAATACTTCTATTTCGATTAGACCATCGTCTTCGTATACGGATTGAACTGTTCGAACGCGCCCCCAACAATGTCGACAGGGTCGATACCCATCCACTGATTCAGGATCGTGCTGTAAACGCTGCGGAAGTCAATCGTGAAGTCCATGTCTTCACCGAATACCCAGTCGGCTACAGCGAGGGATGGATACTCAGAATAGAGTCCTCCCTTTACGTTTTCGCCGATCAGGAACGCGCCACCACCGGTGCCATGATCTGTTCCCGATCCGTTGTCCTTGATGCGTCGTCCGAACTCGGTGAACACCAGAACGTTCACTTCTTCGGCGGCATCGTGATCTCGAAGATCTTGCATGAAGTCTTCAATCGCCACCGTGAGTTCTAGAAGTAGCTTGGCGTGCGTCGGTACTTCTTGGGCGTGATGATCATAACCTGCATGATTGGTGTAGAAAATTCTGGTACCGAGGTCTGCGGTGTGAACTCGCACAACATCACGCAGCGCCTTGGCGATCTGGTTGTCGGCGTACTCGACTTTCGACTTGTACTGGCGGGGTGCCTCGGCAAGCATGTCGGCACCAGTTAGTACGTTCTGACCGGTCTGGCTCAGGTAGTTCATGACCTGGCCCGACCCTATTGCCGGGGTGTACATCCGCTGGAACACTTCTAGTCCACGATCACGTTCTTCCTGACGTTCGATGCCAGACATCAGGCCGTAGTTGTCGAGATCGCCAATCGAGGTTGCGGTCACACCCGGAGCGGCGAGTGCACGTGGGAGACCTCGCCCAAAGTTAACCGCAGTAACTGGGTTGGAGCTGTCGGGGTCTATCTCTCGAATGACCTTCGCCAACCAGCCTTCGGTTGCAACAATTTCAGGTTCGCAGGTGTGCCAAATGTCCATCGCACGGAAATGAGATCGACTGGCGTGCTCGGTGCCAACGCCCTGAACGATCGCCATTTTTCCAGACTCGTATATGCGCTTGAACGCAGCGGCTGACGGGTGCCATGCGAGAGTGTCGGTGAACGGCAACGACTTGTCGTCGGGTACGCCGACGAGCGGGCGGTTGTCGTAGTAGATGCCTTCGGTAAACGGAATAACCGTGTTCATGAAGTCATTTCCACCCGAAAGTTGAACAACAACCAGCACAGGTTTTTTGGTTTTTCCGTTCTTCTCGGCAGTGGTCATTAGTTGATTCTCCGGCGTCCGGGTGATGGACAACGTAGTCGTTTTTGGGCGGTGATTGTTTCAGGTAATCAAGATCAGGCAAACTGGAATTCTCGTGCCGATACGACGAGCGTTAGCATTCGTATGACTTGCCCGGCACTTGCCTCTCTCGATGCTTCAGAACTCCAGTCGAGATCACCCACAGATTCTGCGTGGACCTGGAGCGCTTCTCGTGTTTCTGCGGCAACTTCGAGTGGCCCTATGAGTTCGAGTACAAGCTCGATAAGCTGATTCGGGGTGGTTGTAATCCCGGCATTTTTAACGTGATTAATGATGCTGTTAACACCAGGTTTGTTTGGGTCACTCAATGTATCGACCGCGTAGTTGACTCGCTCGGTAAGCGTGCCGCCGTCGATCCACTCATGACCGGTATGCCAGCCTTCAACACTTGGTGGATCCATGAGTTTCTGCCCCATAGCAACAATCGTGTCTTCGAGTTTGTGCAGATCAGGAGCGGGTTGCGCGTACTCACCGGAAAGTTTCAGGACACCTGCCACGAACTCAGTGGGCGATTTAACATGCTTGAATCGCGCCGCCTTGAACCAGTCAGAGTTAAACACAGTACGCAAGACTTCTTTAATATCGGCGTCTGAATCTATCCATGTCTTCACTATTTCGTCGATGGCCACGGGATCAGCGGGAGGCTCGATGCTCCAGGCGGGAACCTGCGCTTCATCGGCAACAAAGAAGTTGTAGATGTGTCTGCCGATGAATCGTGCCGTAGCTTCCTGTTTGGCGATGATATCGATTACATCTCCGCCATCGAGATTACCGATGTGACCCAAGAAGGTCTTCTCTCCGAAATCATGATCATCGGCACGGAAGCGGTACTTCACTTTGCGTTGGCCATACGGGTACAGTGGGACTGGCTGTTCGTAGGTCCATCCGGTGAACGCCCGTGCGGCACTTTTAATATCGTCTTCGGTGTAGTTTCCGATCCCCATCGAGAAGAGTTCGAGGATTTCTCGGCCATAATTTTCGTTGATCGCCGTACCGTGATTTTCATTGTTGTCAAGCCAAAAAATCATTGCCGGGTCTTGCGAGATTCCAGTAAGCAACGTCCTGAAGTTTTCCATGCAGTTGGCACGTAGCATTTCGACGTGGTTAACGATCGTGGGCGTGTGTTCGCTCTTGGTCCATCCGGTTGCGAAGACGCCGTGCCAGAAAAGCGTCATTTTCTCTTCGAGCGGACGTTCGGTGTTGATCATCCTGTAGAACCATCGGCCGTTCCAAGAAGCAGGGTTGTCGATTGCCGCATGCAGATGCGGATAGAATCGTGTGAGGACCTCATCTTCGACTTCGGCAAATCGTTCGGGGTGCAGCAGATCTTCGACGACATCTTCGTAAGTTCGTTCAGCGTAGCGTTCAAGTTCGACTCGATCGGAGCCAAAACCAGCTCGCCTCAGAAGGTGTGCCATCAGGGAAAGGTCGGTTGCATTCGACGTTGTCATGTAGCCCCTCGCGAATATCGCATCTAATTCAGAGAATGAACAAACTTTACCCGATTTCCGTGGATTATGAGCGCACTATTCGAAACTATTTCCTAACCGCTCCGATACGTAGCGGTGTGCTCACTCATCAGTTAGGGTGCAAATTCACCAATAATTGCGGATTCGGCTCGGTTCGAATCAGATGCGGAAACACAATTTGAAGAGCCCTATCGACGTAGCAATAAGTCTGGATACTTACTACGGACACGAACTATCTAGACCGGTCGTTTACACACAGGGCGTATCGCTCAGCGGTCGGCTTCGATTACACGAGCTGCGTTCTGACTTGCCGGATCCTTCCAGTGAAATCATCGAGACAGTATCTGAATATTTGGCTGATCCATCAGCCATGTTTAGCGACGACAATGGTTCTGCCAATTTCGCGGGAGTTTGTTGGGCCGACGAATTAGCGAGCTCAACTGACGACGATTCTTATCTGGATCTTCTACGATTCACCGCCGATTTGTTCGGATCGACGGTGGAGGATGGGATTTTCGACTCTGACGTTCGGGTCGAAGATTTCTTCTTTGCATCGACGATGCTTGGACGTACATTCCGGAGCACAGGTGATTCAAGATACGCTGATCTACTTGCCGATTATCTGACCACCTGCGACGTTACTCTACAGGCTAATGATCTATGGTGGCACTGCAAGGCCTCGCCTTACTTCTGGGGACGTGGCAATGCTTTTGCCGCTCTTGGATTTGCAGAGGCATTGACCTATCTCCCGCAGGATCACCCGGCACGAGCTGCTCTTGTTCGAACTCACCTTCGCCACTTGTCAGGGCTGGTGAATCACCAGGACGAGTCGGGAATGTGGCGGCAGGTTGTCGACATGCCCGAGACATTTTTGGAGTTTAGCGCTACGGCGATGATTGGCTATTCGATGGCCAGGGGTCTGCGGCTCGGCTGGCTAGACAACAAGTGGCGAGTCGTAGTTGATCGCACGTGGGACGGCCTATCACAGCGGATATCGGATCATGGTGAACTTAAGCATGTGTGTGTGGGTACAGGCCCGTTGGCGACTCTCGACGACTACATAAACCGTTCGTACACAGATGGCCTCGATGATAGAGGCGGGGCTATGGCAATCTGGTTCGCCGTCGAGATGGCACGGCTGCAGGCGGGTGTTTAGTGGTCCGCAGAGTCCTAAAATGAAAGAAGGACTGGTGACTTGATTTACGATACTGTAATAGTTGGGGCAGGTGCGGCAGGCGCAACTCTCGCCGCAAGACTGTCGGAAGATCCAACTCGAAACGTGCTGCTGTTAGAACCAGGTCCTGACTATCCAGATATCGAACATCTACCCGATGACCTGAAATTAGGTTTCGCCAACATGTTCGCTTCAGAGTTGATGCACAGCCCTCACAACTGGAACTATCGTGCAACAGGTACCGAGTTGTCGGGACCGATCGTCGTTCCAAGAGGCAAGGCCACCGGTGGATCAACTGCGGTCAATGCACAGGTATTTCTGAGGGGCGCACCGGAAGATTACGATTCGTGGGCCGAGTCGGGTCTGGACGAGTGGTCGTATATGAAGTTGTTATCGGGGTTCAGGCGATCTGAGAACGATCTGGACTACGGTGGAGATTTCCACGGTAAGGGAGGGCCGATCACGTGCTCTCGCCCACAGCGAAATGCGTGGCATCCAGCTCAGACGGGTTTTTATGAAGCGTGCCGCGCCGAAGGCTATGCCGATTGTCTTGACCACAACCTGCCCGATTCGACAGGTATCGGACCGCTATCGTTCAACAACGTCAATGGCATCCGAATCAGTACCGCGATCGGGTACCTGACAGACGCACGTCACCGACTTAATTTGACTATTCGCGCCGACAGTTTAGTGCAACGTGTAATTTTCGAAGGAAATAGAGCCGCGGGGGTGTTGGTCGAATCAGGCGACGAGATATTTGAGGTTCGCGGGAACGAAGTGATCATTTCGGCTGGTTCAGTTGTTTCGCCTCAGCTGCTGATGCTTTCGGGAGTTGGACCTGCCGAGCATCTGGACGAGCATGACATTGACATCGTGGCTGATGTACCGGGTGTGGGCCAAAATCTTCAAGATCACCCGATGGTTCAGGTGGTTTGGGACACAGTTCCCGAGTTCCAGTACGACCTCGATAGGCAGCGACTCGAGGTTTCGCTGCGGTACACCTCCAGCGGATCGACCCTCCGTAACGACATGATCGTGTACATGAACTCAGCGGCGTATGAACGAATTGAACGGGGCGGGAGCAGAAATACTCCGATCGGCATCGGAGCGAACCTGACGTTGAACTCGGCAAATGCTCGTGGTGAGATCAAGCTTACCTCCACCGACATAGCTGAACAGCCGCTAATCGATTTCAACTACATGAGCGAGCCATGGGATTTGGAGAGGATGCGAGACGGTGTGCGAAGGTTGGTGACAATCAGCGAACGATCTGAGTTCAAGAAAAATATCGTTGCCATCGCAGATCCGGTTGCGGGAGTGGTTGAAGATGATCAGATGCTGAATGACTGGATTCGCACTGAAGTGACTACCGGTCATCACATTTCTAGTACGAATATGATGGGTATCGACTCGAATACACTTGCGGTCGTTGATCAGATGGGGAGCGTGAGAGGCGTAGAAGGTCTTCGTGTTGTCGACGCTTCGATCATGCCAACCTGCGTACGCGCCAACATCAATGCAACTGTAATTGCCATGGCAGAGCGAATGGCAGAGCTGATTACAAGCTGACGACATCAAATGGTTGCAAGAGGAAGCGAGAGTACCTGGTGTCGATCTGGACTAGCAGCAATGGTGACGACAATGGCACACAATGCGTGGTTACGCTGACGTTCGACATCGATGGTCCTTCGGCGACGTTGCGCCGCAATCCCGAACTTACGGATCACCCGAGTGCTATTTCGATGGGTGAGTTCGGGCCTAAGGTCGGGACTGCGCGAATTCTTGATCTTCTCGATCGACACGATATTCCCGCGACGTTCTTTGTGCCTGGATGGGTCGCCGAACGCAATCAGAAAATCGTCAAAGAGGTTTTTGCCCGGGGACACGAAGTCGCCAATCATGGATATCTTCACGAGCCGCCGTCATCGCTTGGGCCAGACGAAGATGAGGGAGCGATACTCGATCGAGGCTCCGACATTCTCGAATCGATAACCGGTGATCGGCCGCAAGGCTACAGGTCGCCGTCATGGGAGCTTTCGGCGGACTCACTGAAGCTGATGCACGAGCGTGGGTTCGTCTACGATTCGAGCTTGATGGGTGATGACATTCCATATTTCGTTGGGGCTGACGACCAGAGAATGCTAGAACTTCCAGTCCACTGGGCTACTGACGACGCTCCGTACTACACCTACATGCCGGTCGCGGGTCGAACAGCGCCAATGGCGACTCCGAACGATGTGTTGACCGCGTGGCAATGGGAGTTTGACGGCGCATATCGCGATAGCAGGGCGTTCATGCTCACCATTCACCCACACACAACAGGCCGTTACGCTCGGCTCGAAGCGCTCGACAGGTTGATAAAGCATATGAAGAACCACTCCGGTGTGGAGTTCATGCGTTGCATTGATCTTGCAGACCGCTGGATTCGCCTGCACGGCGATAACGCTTAGAAGTTCGCATTCGGTTCGGGCAGGGGTAGCTCAGATTTCGGGTCTACGAAAATCTGTCAAGTCCGAACTCGGATATCTCGTAGTCAGTTTCGCCCGTAGTGATCAGATCTGCCAGTGCCCGCCCTATCACCGGTGCAAGCAGAATACCCTTGCCACCAGTCCCGGTCGCAATGAACATTCCTTCTTTGCCGGGAACCTTGCCTAGAATCGGATCACCATCGGAAGCAACTGGGCGCATGCAGGCGGTGTGGAGCACAAGCTGGTGTGACTCGAGTTCTGGGATCATGCGCATTCCGCGCTGCGAAAGCGATTCCAGTGCTTTGCCCGACGGCGTCACATTAAATCCAGTTCCGTTCTCCACAGTTGCCGCAAGCCAGGTCGCTCCATCTGCTTTTTCAACTACTGAACAGGAATCTCCAAACACCATGCCATGGAGGTGAATCCTCAATGGGTGCTCGAATCCTTCAACACGAACAATTTCACCTTTTTGCGGAACGATGGGAATGTCGATGTCGATCCACAGGCTGGCAGTGCCCGACCATGGGCCGAGTGCGAGAACAACTGCGTCACATGCGATGGTGTCGCTGCCAACCGCGACGCCGACGGCTTTGTCTTTTTCGTAAACGATTCCTGTCGCCTCGGCCAGAACGAAATCTACACCTCGAGCTTCGGCCGCCTGTCCGGTGGCGAGCGTCAGGTTGTAGCTGTCGAGCATGATCACGTCTTCGACGAGGACTCCGCCGTAGTTGTTATCAGTGATTCGCGGTTCCATCTTGCGTACTTCATCCGGTTCGAGCCAGCTCGACTTGAAGTTGGAGAAAGCGTTGATTCGAGCGACCTCTACCTTCAGGTCAGGGATTTCAGATTCCGCGAGAGCCAGTTCAATGTGCGGCATCGTCAATACATGTGCATCCACGCCCGACTCGTCCTGCACAACGTCGAGTTGCTGTTTGTGAAGGTTGAACGAGAGGTGATTTAGCGCCTCTATATTCCCGGTTTCGTTGGTTGGATTCAGCAGACCCAGCGCGAAGCCTGATGCGTGCGATCCAATCGAGTCTCGCTCGATGACAGTCACACGGACTCCAGTGCTCGCCAGCCTGTGCGCGATAGAGGAGCCGACTATACCGCCTCCGACAACCACAACTTCACTGTGAGATCTCATCCTGATGTCTCCTGCAATTTCAGCCAATCAGCAACTATTCCGCGATCGTGATCGAACGCCAACTCCGGTAGGTTGTCGGTTTTGAACACGCCGACATCGAGTGTTTCGTGGTCAGCCGATTCGAGCGCTCCACCAATGATTCTAGTTTCATAGACCGCCAGTATGATGGAGTTACCATCTTCTGAGTACAGCCCGACGAGCCGTCCGATCTCGACGTTCAGGCCGCACTCTTCCAGCACTTCTCGTTCAACGGCACTTTCGATTTTCTCGCCACGGTTTACGTAGCCCGAAGGAAAGCTCCATTTCCCGATCGCCGGCTCGATAGCCCGCTGAACCATCACGATACCGACGTCCATCGGCACTATTGCAACTCCGGCGACTTTGGGATCGTTCCAGATCGTGCGCCCGCAATCGGAGCATGCTGGATGTCCGTGTGGGCCGGGTCGCAGATCTGGAAGACCGTGGTTGTGGGTTTCGACCAATTTGGTAAAACTTTCGAGATGGATTTGGATCATGCAGGTTACTGCGCTGCTTGAATGTATCGAACCCGGCGACTCTAACAGAGCACCATCTACTCCCCACGAGGAGGAGTAGATGGTGCTCTGTACTGAGTCTGATGCTGCGACTGATGATATAAATAGATCCTCGGCTAGAGGACGAGGAAGTTCACGTGAATTACGGTATCCGGATTTCACGGTCGTTTTTGATCACAACAATTGCCACAGTTGGCGGGTGTGGCGAGTGTGTGCTCGCATATGAACAGGAGAATCCTATTTGCGGTACATATACCGAAATAAAATAATCCGATACACCGGTCTCTCCGTGGTTTTAGTCATCGTGCTAGCTCTCGTTGGGGGCGGTTGGTATTTTTCGGACGTGCTCGAAGCGGATGGCCTTAGGGTCGATCACTCGGTTCCGGAAAATAGCGTTGTAGTAACTGCGATCGACGAAAACACGGTTACCCTCAAGCAGCTGCCGGATGTTGACGAGGAGGAGCGGTTGTCGATTCCGGCACTATGGGGGCTGACGGACGGAATCAACTACGGACAGCTTGGTGCTGCGTTATCAGAATCAGACGGGCAAGTTACCCGTGAGCTGAAGTTGCAGCAGGGCGTATTCCAAGTCGGAGACGAGCTTTACCTCGAGAGAACGGGGTTCCCTCACGACCCGTTTGTGGCTCAGAGTTTGCCGTTTGAAGAAGTTCGAATTTCTGGCGAACTTGGTGAGATGGAAGCCTGGTACGTTCCTCATATTGCCAACGTTAACTATCAGGACGAAGGTTCGGACGTATGGGCAATTTTCGTTCACGGTCGCACTGGGAACCGCGCTGGAACAATACGGATGCTCGGCAGCTTCGGTGCTCACTCCCTGACTATCGACTACCGCAACGATGAGGGCGCTCCGGCAAGTGAATCTGGCTACTACGACTTTGGAACCACTGAGTGGCGAGACGTTGAGGCGGCGGTTCAGTATGCGCTCGACAACGGTGCCAAAAGAATCGTGCTGGTTGGGTTTTCGATGGGGGGGGGGATCGTAGTGAATTACCAACTCAAATCGGATCTTGCCAAGCATACGATCGGGATTGTGCTCGACGCACCGATGCTTAATTTCAGTCGAACGATCGACAAGGGGGCGCAAGAACGCAGCGTTCCGGCTCCGATCACGATTTTTGCCAAGCTGTTCTCGTCCATAAGGTTCGGAGTCGACTGGTCTGATCTGGATTTCCTTTCGCATGCCGATGAGCTTACCGTTCCGATTCTCCTTATCCACGGCGACAACGACGATACGGTTCCTATTGAGACGAGCATCGAGTTTGCTGCAGCTGCGCCGTCGATGGTCGAATTTCATACATTCGAAGGTGCCGGGCACGCGGAGGCATGGAATTGGGACCGTCAACGGTACGGCCAGCTGGTCAGAAACTTCGGTCAGCGAATCCGTTAATTCCGGTGATACTCGAATAACATTGAATGTGGTTACTGGTCGCAATCGCTCGCATTCAAGTGTTCGACCCCTCCACTTCACACCCGAAAATCAAAAATGGCACCAGTAAGCAATCACGCATATTCAGAAGGCGATTTTTTCGCTGTGCCTCTAAGGGGTGGCGGATACGGAGTCGGAATAGCGGTATGCGTGGGTCCGAGAGGCACTGTTGTTGGACGGTTTTTCGGGGCGGTTCGTGATTCGATTCCGCCATTGAGCGAGCTTGAGAACCTGACTGAAGGTGACTCTATTCACGTCAGTCATTTCCGGGACAGTGGCCTGAAGGATGGTTCGTGGAAATTGATCGGCCAACACCCAAATTGGGCCAGCTACGAGTGGCCAATTCCGAAGTTCGGGTGGTTCCAGTCGCCCAGAGATGGATCGTCAGGCAAGATGTTCGAAATGGAGCTGGACGAGAATCTCCGAACCATCCGACAGAAAACGGTTTCTCGCGAGATTTTCGACACGCTCCCGTACGAAGGTGTGGTGGGACCGGAAGCGGCGACGATAACTCTGACGCTGGCGCTCACGAGGCCGGGTTGGAAGCCCAAGGTTCCGGGGCTGGGTTAGCCCAAGATCGGGTGCCAGTACCGGGTGAAGTCTCACCCAACATTTACTCGCCGGAGCGAATTAGCTCGTGCAGAGGTCTACGCAGGAACCCGATGAATGATGAGACTACGCCAAACACCCCGGTCGCGGCAGCGATGCCCAAGATCATCAGTACTGGCCACCAACTGGTTTGCAGAATGAATGGTGGTAGAAGTTCACGACCCGTTTCAGTATGAGCTATCGCACCCACCGCTACTCGACTTGCGACGAGACCTGCCGAAACCCCGACTGCTATTCCGATGATTGCCCCAATCCCATGCTCGATCAGCGCGCTACGCATGAATCCGGGGGTCGATTGACCCATCGCTCGCAAATATGCCGAATCGTGAATGGTTCGGTTCGTGTGGGCGTAGAGGTACGTTACATATCCGAGAACAAGCGCAATGCCGCCGATTATCAGCGAGACAACGCCCATTCCACGCCAGCCAGCGACCGTAAGCGGGTCGATGACCGAGGCTTCAATTCGCGCCTCGCGATCATGCAAAGACCCGCCTCTGAATATTTCCCCAACTTCTTTTGTTATTCGTCTGTGATCTTCGGAATCGATATCGAGGAACACCTCGTTCGCATCGATATACACCAGACCCCGCAGTTCGATGAACTCCAGCAGCGATGTGACATCAAACACCATGAAGGGGCGTCTTGACGGGTCTAGTGTAGGGAACAAACTTACAGTTCCAACCGGGAGAATCGGGACGAATGAACCTCCGATTTGGACCACAGACTCCTGACCAGTGCCGACACCAGTTAGCGCTACAAAGTTGTCGGAAACGATTACCGGCATCGGGTCACCGGTCGAGCTTCTGTAGGCTCCGCGTACGCCGGCAATAGTCCCTCTATCCAGAAACATCTGCCCAATTTGCGATCCTGCCGCACCGATATTTGCAGGTTCCGGCGAATCCACGTACCGATCATCAAGCCCTTCGGAAGTCGGGAGTGCGGTCCAGAGGTTATCGCCTTCAAAATCGAGAAGATTGATCTCGAACCCGGGGCCAGATGCTGTGATGTCGTCGAACGACCAGACGGTCGGCGCTCCACCATCACCACCGGCCTGCATGAAAGTCTGTATCGAGGTGATTTCAATCGGATGAACTAGATGCTCAGCAATGTTGCCAGACTGCTTTAACCATGTATCGCCAATCTGGCCGAGCGTGACTGTGTTCTGTCGTTCCTCAGCGTCTTTCAGGTTGATCCAGAAGAAGTGATCAGATACGTACGGGTCCTGTTTGGTCCACGCAGAGAGCGTCGTCGTACCGGGAGGAATTATCAACGGTTCGGGTTTCGCTGGAACGTTCACACGGTCGAAAAGCACATCGAGCGACTCATCTGAGAAGTCATCTCTGAACCATGCCATCTGTGGAAATACTCCAGATTCTACGGCGAGCATGTCGATCGGAATACCCAGATCAGTTGTTCCGAATTTGGACTGCTGCCGGAAGGCCATCGTCGCGATATTCACGCCTTCAATGGTTTTCACCCTGTCGATATCGACCTGTCGTACATCGCTACTCGATCCACCGGGTAGGATCCGTAGGTTCGTGCCATTATCGTAGTAAATCTGCTCCTGACTGCTACGTTCTAGAGTTGAGCCGACTGTCCCGACCATCACTCCGAGCCCGGAGCCAAGAATGATCAACAGCACTGGCCTTGCATACCAGTAGGGACTTCTGCTTAACCGCCAGAACCCGACCGCCATTGATGCAGACGTAAAGCGCGTGGCGATTGATGCAGATGCTGTTGCGAGAACGGGGAAGGCCCTGAGCATCACCAAGGCAATAGAAATGAGCAGCATCACAGGAGCAAAGAGCAGGGTCGGGTCTGTTACGACCTCACCTTCACGGTCGGTAGTAGCTGCACCGCGCGTTGTGATCTCCCACAGGAACAGACCCCCAAGAATGATTACCAAAAGATCGATATAGAGGCGTTGAAAAAACGGTGGGCTGTCCGGTCGGGCACGGCTGCGGTCGACGTTCGACACGCCCGATCGGGCGACAAGCAGTGTTGGCAATATCACGATCAATAGTGCCAGCAAAGCCGCTCCAGCGGCCCATACCCAGGACATGATTGACAGCTCGACCGGCAGGTTCCCGCCGTTTGTGATCGATTCGAACACCGGGAGTCGGCCTGCGGCTCCGATAGCGATAAAGGCCAGAAGCGGTGCGAGAGCAGCAGGCAATCCAACGATTACTACGGATTCGATTATCTGCACACGTAACACCTGGAAGCTGGAGAGGCCACGTGATCGTAGCATCACGGTTTCGAGCTCGCGCTTGCGGGCAATAAGGCCTGAAACCAGGAACAGGTAGTAGCCCACGACAGCGATACTCAAGGCTGCCAATAGCAATGCGGGCAGACGTAGGAACAACATTTTCTGAGCCATGTGCTTTGTCGCTGCGCGTGCACCCAACAACGCGGTTGATCGAGGTATCTCAGCATCGGTTACTTCTTGGAAATGATCCATCGCCGAGACTAGGACTTCGGTTTTTGTGATTGCTATCAACTCGGGATCAGTGAAATTCACCCGGGTGTAGTCCATCGGTAGCCCGGCATTTGACGGGCCGACCCCGGGAGCGATCGTGTCTTCGGCGGTGAACAGGATTATTGGGTTGTCCTGTCCGGCTTCTTGCGTTGACGGAACGGGTTCTAGGATCGCGCTTGGGCTACCGAGCCAGAACTCATCTCTACGATCGTTCGGTTCAAATATGCCGACGATCTCACCCTTTACGATGCCTCCATTTCGAGACACCGAGGATGCGTGGACTATTGTCCCGACATCTAGATCGACGAATCGATTGCCGTGTCGAAGTTCTCTGGCCCGCTTTAAATAGACAGCGACTTCGACAATTTGATCGCCGTTTTCATCGACGCTTAGTTGCGATGTGGGTGGGTGACCCTCTACGTATGTAACGACGTCGAACATGCCTTCCATCTCGTGGAAGTATGCGCGCGATGCTAGCCCGCCGCGTCGTGGTTCTGTTTCGGTTTCGGGATCGCCGTCTTCGATATTCCAGAAATGAGGACGCGATTTAATGCGGGTCGACCGTGACGTGATCATCGGTTCAAGGTCGGAATTGATAGCAGAATCGACCGCCGCGTTTGTCTCCGCAATCACATTGGCTTCGAGAGGAAGCCAACTGGTCACAACCCCGACGTTTTTGTTGTAGATGCCGATTTTACTTACGACATCTTCCATGCCTATCCGTTCGAGCGAGCGAAGATAGATGGGGCCGCCCGCCATGACGGTCGCTGCCAGAAAAACAGCGATCAATATCCCGAACGCCAAAAAGCGATCACCACGAGCGCGTCGTTGTACGAATCGGGAGAAGTTCAAGTTAGCGTGATCCGCAGACGGCAGTCGCCTGAGTCTTATCCGAAAGGCACCTCTGCGTGGTTTTATAAAGCGAGTGCATTTTATACCACCTCCCAAGCGGTTCAGAGCACCTAGATGCGATGAATTTGGGCAGCGCTGGTAGCCAAAATGACTCGAAATTGTCGTACGAGTAGATGTGCCGACCCAGTATCTTCAGCCTAGAATGCGGGAGCATGTATATACGCTCTAAGTCTCGATTTCTTGTGCTGATGACGGTGTTAGCTATCGCTATGCTCGTGAATGCCTGCGGGGCGAAGCCGACAACTGATGAGATAGTTGAGTCAGAATCGGATAATGATGTTTATATCATCGAAGGCTTCGAGATTGGCTTCGACAACCTTGGACTTCCAGCTGAGTGGGCGAATTGGTACCGGCTGAAAATTCGGAAATCAGACTTTGCGCTAATTGAGTCGACCAAGCTTGATTTTCCGACTCTGATCCTTGATGAGAACGGAAAAGTAACTCAGAGAA
>JAPYUK010000083.1 GCA_029936155.1 Dehalococcoidia bacterium
TCCAGTCAAGGATAGTTACCTTTGCTCCTTCACGAGCAAATGCTTCCGATGCAGCGCCACCAATTCCAAGTGCACCGCCAGTGACGATTACCGATTTACCGTCGAATTCACCCATTTCTTGTCTCCATGTATTGAACAGCCATTTGACATTTAGGCTCGATACCATAACCAGTGCGCCAAACTTATCACCACTACTAGATGTGTATTCACATCGAAACTCGTTCTGGGGCATCGAATAATCGATTTCCACTGCACGGAAACATAAAACCAGCCTCAGCGCTGTAACCAGCAGGACCTACATGCATCTTCTTCGTACTAAGCAGTTACTCATCGTGCTAACCCTAATGTCGGTAGCAATTGCGCTATTTGCCTGCAGTTCAGATGAAGGTTCCGGGAACGATGGTGACTTTGTTCTCAATATTTACACCGGTGGATCTGAAGTCGGCGGTGACGAAGTAGTCTTCGACGAACTTATCGCCAACGAGGATCGTCCGATTCTCTTGAATTTCTGGGCTAGTAACTGCCCACCTTGCCGCGCCGAAATGCCAGCGCTTCAGGCTGCATGGAACGAGTACGGCGATGATGTACTGTTTGTCGGTGTCGATGTAGGGCCATACGTGAGCCTCGGTACCTACAACGGCGGCAGGGATCTCGTTGAAGAATTTGGTATCACCTACGTGACGGGCAATACGCTGAATCGCAGCGTCATTACCGACTGGCAGTTGCAGAACATGCCTTCGACCTTCCTCCTCAATGACGACGGCCGTGTGCACGACATAGTTGTTGGGGCAATTTCGAACACTCGCCTGTCCGAAAAGGTCCGTTCGCTCATCTCAGCTAATGCCAGTTAGTCGGTGGAACGATTGCTTTCGAAGGCTGGGGCGGTGCTACTATGCCGCAGTTCCTTACCCTGCTAACAGAAGAGCGATCTGAAACCGAACTTGTCAAACGAATCACCCGCGGGCTTCGATTCTTCTCAACCGGAACCTCGATTGGCGCCTATAAGACCATGGTCGGCGCTTGCGTTCCGTGATTATCGAATGCTGTGGATAAGCTCCATAGCGGCGATGATGACGATGGGGCTGCGAGTAACAGGAACAGCGGTCTGGTTGTACGAGGAAACCGGATCAGGTGCTGCCCTTGCGGGGCTAGGACTTGTCGAACTGGGAATGAGAATCCCTGCCAACCTCTATGGCGGAGCGCTGGCCGATGAGGTTGATCGTAAGAAATTGATGGCAGCGACTCAGGCCGCCAGTTTCATCTTCATCGCAGCGATGACGTTGCTCGAAGGTCTAGGCTCCCTTCAAATCTGGCACATCTACGTCATAACAGCCGTTCTTTCTTCTACTTCGGTGCTCGGTGGGCCTGCGAGATCGTCATTGACCGCCAGAGTGGTCCCCAGATCACACCTGATGCACGCCGTCGCTACCAACACGGCAACCATGCAAATCGGAACGATGATCACCCCACTGATTTTCTGGCTGACGAGCTTGACACCGGATCTGACTCTGACGTTTACCTTGACGACCGGCATGGCGGCTATAAGCGTGATTCTGCCACTGCTTATTAAAATCGATGGCCATGCCGAGGGTTCTACGGGCGGTGGGTCTCGACTGAGAAACATCGTTGACGGGCTCAAGTACGTGAAATCTCATCCGATTCTTCCCGGGCTTTACCTTCTCGACTTCGGTGTGACGATCGTGAGCTTCTATCGACAGCTGTTCCCGATATTCGCTGATCAACTGTTCAGAGGCGGGCGTGGCACAACCTCGGCGTTGATCTGGGCCAACTCAGCTGGCGGTCTCACCGGGAGCTTCGTCGTGATGTTCACACGTGGCTACAAAGCAAAAGGAATGCTCGTTCTGTGGGCAACGCTAATCTACGGATTCCTGTTGATCGCTTTCGGGGCGTCGACGGTGTTATGGACCGGAATGCTGGTGATCGTGGCTCTTGGTGCAACTGATGCGGTCGGGATGACCAGCAGACAAACGATCGTTCAGCTGACGACACCCGATAATATGCGCGGCAGAGCGTCGGCTGCCCACTCACTGGCTGCGATGAGCGCGAACGGACTCGGACAAGCCGAAGTCGGCTTTATGTCCGACCTGATTGGTGCCGATCAAACGATGTTCCTTGGTGGCGCAATTTCGGTAATCGTCGTGTTCCTTATCTGGTGGCTCGTCAAAGGCGTCCGGCAATACAGATACGAAGAAGTGCCTTCTGGCGGTGCTTTCGATTACGATGACCCGCCGGAGCTCGAATACGACGATTATGGCCAACTCGACCTAAGGCGCCTGAAATGAAAATTACCGAAGTCAAAACGTTCATCGCCGATGGTGTGGTCAGGCCGTGGACAATTGTGAAGATCGAAACAGGTACAAAAAAACCTTGGTCGAATAGTGACCAGGGTTTTTAGTTTCATATTCAGTTGTCACACCCCTATATTCAGCCACTAGCTGCCGTATGGCAGGCAGAAGGCATTCGCACAACTCAGAACGTTCACCTGTTCGTCATCCAAGTTTTCGTAAAGAATTAGAGGACTGCCGTTCCCGCGAATGACGGCGTTATTCTTGCGTCCGACAACACCATGGGTCACAAGGACCTTATTCAACGATGTGGAGCAAGTAACGTCAAGACACTTGGCCATTCGCAGAGCAGTCTTGTATTTGTCTTCGAAGAAAACAATCGGATTGCCACCGCTTCCAACGACGATCGCTGGCCACTGCCCTGATGAGCCTGAGTTATCGACGATTGTTTTGGTTGTTACAGAACAGTTAAGTGTCGAGCAATGGATCACCTTGAGAGAATCAGACGTCTTGTCGAAGTAGGCCATCACGACGAACCCGTCCGAGCCCACAAC
>JAPYUK010000040.1:0-1715 GCA_029936155.1 Dehalococcoidia bacterium
ATCGAGTTCTGCCAAGGAACTGTTTCTGAAATGTTCGACTCAGAGGGCGACGCTCTTTACGAGTTCATTTCTGAAATGACTGCAAAGCACAAAATTTTGTACGTTCACTTTCGTAACGTTTCGGCTCCGAACCCAGAGGACTTCCGAGAGGAATTCATCAACACGGGACACGTCGATATGTACCGTGCGATGAAGGCTTACAACGACAACGGCTACGACAGCTTTTTCATCGATGATCACGTTCCGCACACGCATCAGGACACCCAGTTTGGTCACCGAGGTCGTGCGTTCGCCAACGGCTACATTCAAGCGATGATCGAAGCGGTGACTAAGGGGGCGTAGCCCCGCTGTCTCCGGCATGACTGGTAGGTGCGGAATCTACGTTGTTACGATGCGGTCGCTCACTGCCAGCGTGTTCCAGCGCTGGATGAAAGCAGCAAGACCAGACGATGATTTCGACTACTCTCCGGCATTGTTGCAGTTTGTCTTATCGAATAAACTGATCGACGTTGCGCTGGTTGGCATGCGCACACCCAAGGAAGTCGATAAAAATATCGCTGTGTAGAACGATACTGCGAACAGGTTCGATTTCGACAGTATTCACCAGAAATTCGTGTAACGCCGGGAGCAACTAATGAGTTCATTCAAAGACGCTGTAAAAAGCGGGATGACAGAGTACCTGGAAGAACTAAAAGAGAAGCTCGAAGGCCTTTCGGAGGCCGAACTTCATTGGCAGGCAACACTCGATACCAACACGTTAATATGGCTTGTGTGGCACATGGCGCGGGTTGAAGACAACTGGATCAACAAAACCATCGCAGGTGGCGAAACTATCTGGAGCTCCGGCGACTGGGCCAGAAAAACCGGGATTGGCGCAGATGGCAGCGGCTGGTCGCAGAAAATGGACGAAGTTCGTGCATTTCCTCAAGTAGATGTGAGAATATTGATTTCGTATTACGATGCAGTTCGATCTTCTGCATTCGACGTGATCGACGCGATGTCGGAGTCCGATGGCAACAATGAAATCGACCGGGGACGGGGTCCGATAACGTGGAATTGGATACTTGGCCACGTCGTCGTTGAGGAATCGCAGCACCTTGGGCAGGTGGCGCTCATCCGTGGGATGATTCGTGGGCTTGATAGCTAGTGGAAGAGGCGAGTTATGGGTACTTTCAGAGACCCGATTAAGAGCGGGCTAAACGAGTACTACGTCAAACTGAAACAGACGGTTGAAGGTCTGACGCCCGAAGAACTGCTATGGCAGCCGGGACCAGAATCGAATCATATTCTGTGGACCGTATGGCACATGGCGCGAGTCTCGGATCGCTGGGCGAATTCGACAGTACTCGGCAACGAAGAACTGTGGATCCGAGATGGCTGGACAAAACGACTTGGAATGCCAGCCGACAAGTACGGCAGAGGCGAAACTCCCGAGCAGGTCCGTGATTTTCCTTCAGTCGATATCGCACTCGTTCTTGAGTACTACGATGCCGCTCACGCCTCGATATTGGCAATGATAGACGCGCTCGAAAGAGCGGATCTGGATCGAGATGTATTCGCTGAGTACCGCCAAGAATCGCTCAATATCGGGTGGATACTCGGTCACATCCTCGCCGAGGAATCACAGCATCTGGGGCAGATTGCCTACATCCGCGGACTGCAGCGTGGGTTCAACGGGTAATGGCCATCAAATGTGTTTTCTTCGACTTCGATGA
>JAPYUK010000040.1:1815-3457 GCA_029936155.1 Dehalococcoidia bacterium
CTACTCGCTCGCATCTGTTTCTGGCACAAGGCTACTCAGCAATTCACCGCATTCATCGAGCGAGGTGCCGGAATCACGGCCCTGGCATATGAGGATCATATTGCCGTAGATGACGTAGTCGCCGTATTTTGAGAGATGACAGTTCGAATTACTGGACGTTCGGGCGCATGAACGGGCTTCTTTTGAACCCTCTTCCCACATCGTCTCACCTGTCTTGATCACAGCGTCTGGACCCGTGCGCTCGTCGGCGAACACAACCCCAAACTCCACTGCATCGGCGTGCGACTCGTAAAACCGGACTTCGAACTCCTTGCGGTCGTATGGATCGAGTCCCCAGAAGCCGTAGTAGGCGTGGGTGGCTGCCGTAAGACCCTCAACATCGAACGTCTTGTCTTTCTTGAATGCGATTGCCTTGAGATCGTCCAGCGTGTAAATCGTCTCCGAGGGCGTGATCTTTGCAAGGCCCTGAGATGCCGTCTCAGAGCTAGATCTGCAAGAGATCGCCAGCGAGAGCATCAGAAGCAAGAGAGCCAGAATAAAGAGCGTTCGTTTGTTCATAACCTCGTTATACACGATAGTAGAAGAGGCTAGCCCGCGGCTGAGCCGAGATCAGGAATCATCTGCCCCAGCAAGCCCGCGCACTGCTCAAGTGCGGTTCCCGAATCGCGTCCCTGACACACAAGAATCATGTTGCCATAGATCACGTAATCGCCGTACTTCGAAACCCGACAGTTCGATGAGTCACCACCGGCACTCCGTGTGCAAGCTCGTGCCTCCTTTGCGCCCTCTTCCCAACTCGATTCGCCCGATTTAATCAGTGCATCCGTTCCGGTACGTTCGTCCGCAAACTTGACTCCGAACTCCACAGCATCGGCGTGCGATTCGTAGAAGCGTGCTTCAAATTCCTTGCGGTCGTATGGATCGAGTCCCCAAAAACCGTAGTAGGCGTGGGTGGCTGCCGTGAGTCCTTCAACGTCGAAGGTTTTGCCCTTTTTGAACCCAGCGTCGAGCAGATCGTCCAGCGTGTAAATCGTCTCCGAGGGCGTGATTTTCGCGATCGCACCGGCATCTGAATCAGAACTGGAGCCACAGGCGGCAAGCGATACGAGCGCCATCAGCGCGAATGCGAGGATCGGAATTGCTCGAATTTTCATCAGGGACCGTTCTCTAGATCGCGGGATTAAATACGGTAGAAAACGATAACAGTTGGAGCGTGTGAGTGGTAGCGAATAACATTCAGTTTCGAGATTCAACGTTGAACCGGTTAAGATGTGCGTCCATAGGGTTTCTATTTTTCTCAGGTAATGGTGGTGGTTCGGTCGGAACTAAGTTACCGAGCCTCATTTCGAGACATAGCAGCGGTAATGTTGACCACTTTTGAAGGCGAAAATTCGCTCGCAAGGAACCTGTTCGAGCATGCATGGAAGCTAGTTGAAGAGTTCGAGTCACTGAAGCTGTTTCGCCGCATTACTGGACGCATCGTCGAACCATCGGCGCCAGATTATTAGAGGCTGACACCGGTGGGGGTGGGAACTGCAAATATTCTTGTCAACAGAGGTGGAGCACCGCTACTAGTGAGAATTGAATCCGACGGGATCAGGTTTACAATCCCTCAAACAAATGAGAATCACGAATGAGAATC
>JAPYUK010000040.1:3557-14989 GCA_029936155.1 Dehalococcoidia bacterium
AATGAGAATCACGAATGAGAATCGAGAAAATTGAGACCTGGTTGGTATCGAAGTGGCTGACCGTGAGGGTCACCTGCGACGATGGCACGTATGGCGTTGGCGAGGGTAATTTCTGGAGCTACGCCGATGCTACCGAGTTGATCGCTCACCGTATTGCAGAAGATATCAAAGGGCTTGATCCTCGGGATGTCGACCGCATCTGGAACACGGGCTATCGCAAATACTCGTTCCGCAGCCCGGCGATTACGGCTGTTCTGAGTGCTATCGACATGGCACTCTGGGACATTAAAGGCAAGCGTCTCGGTGTACCAGTATGGGATCTGCTTGGCGGCAAGGTTCGCGACAAAGTGCGAGCAATGGTAATGGCCGGATCGTACCCCGAGTCCGCTCCACTCTTGACCCCAGAAAAATTCGCTAACTTCGCCCGCATGGCCAAAGCTGACGGCTACACGTCCCTGAAGATGACGCCGTTTCCGTCTAACTGGAGTGAACTTGCCCACGGCGATCTGATTCGACAAAACACGGCGATAGTTGAAGCCGTGCGAGAAGAAGTCGGCTGGGACTTCGATATCGGAATCGAAATTCACCGAAATTTGCACCCCGGAACATCGGTTGTGTTCGCACAGCAGATCGAGAAGTTCCTGCCGTATTTCTTCGAAGACCCGATCGCCCCAGACTCCGTGATGTCGATGGGCTGGGTTGGTGACAAAATCAACCTGCCTCTAGCGGCTGGTGAGCGGAACAACACCATTTGGGAGTTCCGAGAGTACTGCATGCTGCCGGGCATGAGCTTCCTAAAACCCGACATTGGACTCGCTGGCGGATTCACCCACGTGAAGAAGATTGCAGCGGTCGCCGAGAGCTTCCACATCAAGATGGCACCGCATCATTTCCTGGGGCCAATCACGACCATGGCGCTAACCCACATCGCCACTGCCACACCGAACTGGGATGTGAACGAATTCAACGTCGAGACCGGAACGTTCAAGGAAGACATCGTGTCGAACGTAACCGAGGTGAAAGATGGCTATTTCATTCCGCCGGAATCACCTGGACTGGGTATCGACATCAACGTGGACGAAATGCTGAAAAATCCGTACGAAGCCGGATCGGGTGAGAGCTCGCGCCGGCCTGACGGCGGACTGGTACTAGGATAGAAATCAATGCCAAATACACCAAGCGGCAGACTCGAAGACAAGGTAGCGATCATCACCGGTGGCGGTGGTGGAATGGGCGGTGCACAGGCGAGGATTTTCGCAGCTGAAGGTTGTGCCGTGTGTGTCGCAGACAACCGACTGGAGGCTGCCGAAGAGGTGGCTGGCGAGATCACCAAGGCAGGCGGCAGGGCAATTGCGGTCGAACTCGACGTGCGAGTCACCGACCAGTGGGCAGACGTGGTTTCAAAGACCGAAACAGAATTTGGCCCGGTTACGCACCTTTGCAACAACGCGGGCGCAAACTTCCGTGTTGGTTTTGAGGAGCAGACGGAAGAGCAGTTCCGACTGATCATGGAGGTTGGCCTGAACGGTTCGTTTCTCGGGATCAAGGCAGTAGTGCCTTCGATGCGCAAGGCTGGGAGCGGGGTGATCCTCAACATGGGTTCACTGGCATCAATTCGGCCAGGCGGTGGCAGTCCCGGTTACGCGGCGCAGAAGATGGCGATGGTGGGTCTTACTCGATCGGCCGCCCACTCTTTCGCAAAAGACAATATTCGCTGTGTGATCATTTCACCCGGCCACGTCGATACGCCGTTTATTCGCGGAAACAACGAACACAGCCCGAACAGTTGGGAGACCAGCATCGATAACCCGGACAATTTCGAGCGACGACTGAACAACACGCCGTTGGGTCGATTGCAACGGCCGGAAGACATTGCGAACGCGTTCATGTTCGCAGCCACCGACGATGCAGCGATGATTACGGGTTCAATGATCACCGTCGACGGTGGAGCGGGAATCTAGTGATCGATTCTGACGGCGAATATGACGTGATAATCGAGAAAAATCTCAAGGTCCCAATGCGGGACGGTACGATTCTCCGGGCCGACGTCTGGCGACCTGATGCCGACGGCCAGTTTCCGGTACTGATCGAGCGTACACCTTATGACAAAACGGGTTCTTCTGAGTCGAATCTCAAAGCTGGAGAATTCTACGGTTTACACGGCTACGTGGTCGTGATTCAGGACGTCCGTGGTCGCTTCGCTTCGGACGGCGAGTTCTACCCGTTTCGAGACGATGGAGACGGTGAAAATCAGGATGGATACGATACCGTTGAGTGGGCAGCCGAACAGCAGTGGTCGAACGGTAATATAGGCACCATTGGTGGTTCGTACTCCGGTGCAACACAGTACCGTATGCTGTCGACCCAACCTCCGCATTTGAAAGCCCAATTCGCCCGCCAATCATCGGCTGATTACTACGATGAGTGGGTCTACAGAGGCGGCGCTTTCGAGCACGGATTTAACGTGATGTGGACACTGAAACACACCGGTACTAACGCCCGGAAACTTTCCGCACTCGGAACCGAAGATGCAGTCGAAAAAAGCGTAACTAAGGCATCAGATGACTACAAAAAATGGCTTGAACACTCGCCAATTTCACCGCTGCCTCCGATCGCCGAACTTCACGACTGGTTCACTGACTGGATGAACCACCCTAACCACGACGAATTCTGGGAAGAATTCAACATCAGGCGATCGCATGATCGAGTAAACGTCCCCGTCCATCACTTCGGCAGTTGGTACGACTGTTTCCTGCGGGGAACAATCGAAAACTACAAAGGCATGCGAGAGAAAGCCGTTACACCCGAGGCAAGAGCAGGACAGAGTCTGACGATTGGTCCGTGGGTGCACAACCCTGGTCCTGCCGATCTTCGAACAGCGGGCGATGTCGACTTTGGCGAGCAGGCCAAGCTCGGCTGGTTCACAACGCGCCTTCGCTGGTTCGACCATTGGCTGAAAGGCATCGACAACGGAGTTGAATCCGACAAACCAGTAAAACTCTTCGCCATGGGCATCAACAAGTGGCGCGAATTCAACGAATGGCCTCCTGAAGGTGCAATAAATACCCCTTTCTACCTCTCGGAAGGCACTTCGAATTCAGCCGTGTCGCTGAATGACGGTGTCCTTTCGATCACGAAACCCGACGGGTTCGGCGAAGTGTTCGACGGGTACGACTCCGACCCCGAAAACCCAATTCGATCATTCGGTGGTGGCCACCTCGGTGACAATAACGGTCCACGTGATCAACGTGGGTACGAAGATAACGTGCTCACCTACACCACGGAAATCCTCGAAAACCCACTGGACGTCACTGGCCATGTGAAGGCGGTACTGCACGCATCGTCATCTGCGATCGACACCGACTGGATCGTCAGAATCACCGATGTGCACCCAGATGGCACGTCGATGCTCATCTGCGACGGTATTCTCAGGGCAAGGTTCAAAGATTCGTTCGAAAAGCCAATCGCCCTTGTTCCGCACATGCCGATGGAGTTTGAAGTCGATATGTGGGCCACGAGTCATGTGTTCCAACAGAGACATCGCATACGAGTAGCAGTAGCGAGCAGTAGCTTCCCGAGATGGGCTCGCAACTGGCAGACAGGGCGAAACAACGCCCTCGAAACAAGCGGTACAGTCGCTCACAACCGGATTTTCCGTGATGCCGTGCGACCGTCCCACGTAGTACTGCCCCTGCTCTGAGCGGGATTTAGCCAACACCGATCACCTGTTCAGCAACCAACTGGCCGGTGAGTATGGGATCGCCCGGTTTGGCAGCGTACTCCTCACACGTATTTGCGTAGGCGCATACGAACGCCATGCACCGTTTCGCCGAGTAAATTGGTGAGTACTCTGGCGATACTCACGCCGGGGTGACGATCATCAGCGGGATTCTCGATGGCAATGACGTAATAGCGGACTTTACTGCCGAATCGGCTTCAACATGGTCTTACCGGCCATCGGATCTAACGAACACTGAGCACACTCTCGAAGTGGTTGGAAGGGACGACGAAGGGAACACTCACAGTCCTATTGTGCGGGTATTCAGCGTTGATGCCCCAGAACCAACCGCGACTCCTGTACCAACCGACACGCCGACTCCGCTGCCGACTGTTGACTCACTTCCGACCGTAGAGGTCGCGTCTACGGAAGTGCCGTCGGACGCTAGTGGAGTAGCCACCGCCGTGCCAGAAACCATTCTACCGCAAGTTGATTTCGAAGCTGACCCAAACCCAGACGCTGCGGCATCCGCGGAGCCGATTCCATCCCCAGAGTCTCCCCCCTAAGGGGACAAGACTTAACTAAAGCGGTCTAGATGTAGGGGCCGCCGGATCCCCAATCGTCAGTCCCAGTTAATCGCGTTCGAAGTGCCCGCAGCTGATTCGGTAGACCCGCGTTCGATTCCCATGTTTGATCGACGCCCTCTGTTTGAGGTTCACCTCTTACGATTATCTCGATCAGCACCGGGCCATCGGTCGCCAGAATGTCGGGTAGGGCACTGTCGAGCGATTCGATATCGTCAAAACGATGTGCCGAGGCGTAACCGCACGCTTCAGCAACCTTGGCGTACTCAATTCCGGGTGCCGGAACGGGCTGCCCGCCTGTTATCGAGTAGATACCGTTGTTGAACACAAAGTGGAAAAGGTTTTTTGGTGCCATACCTGCGATAGTCGCAAGGGTGCCAAAGTTCATCAAAAGCGACCCGTCCGAGTCGAGGCACAAAACCGGTCGATCGGCATCGCCCAGCGCCACACCGAGTGCAACCGACGATGCTTTCGACATTGCGTTTGCAATTCCAACGTCGAGATCTGGCTCATGTGAAATCTTGTTCCAGTACCTCGTCTGCGTCATGGTGGATACTGCAACGGCCTCACCACGGGACTGGTTGATGACTCGACAGGCGTCTTCGTAGGTGATCACTATTCGCCGCCCTCACTGGCATACTCGGTGCCGATAGCCACGGCCACCGGCTGATTTGTATTCGCCGCACGTTCGAATGCCAGTGGGACGCGATCGAGATCATCGTTCGATTCGACGACGAAATAGTCAACTCGCCACATGTGCAGATACGGCTCAAGAAATGTTGCAGCCGAGTCGGGGGTGTCGCCTTTGCGGTTGTGACCACGATATCCGATGAACATCACGAGCGGCAGTCCGATTCCTAGCGCGAGTCCTCGAAGTGCATCACCAGCTTCGTAGAGTCCGGCGTTCTGAATCGAAATGACCGGATTCTGGCCTGCAACGAACAGTCCAGCCGCAACGGGAATCGCCTCGCCTTCGCGAGCAACCGGTACGACTGTGATCGTCGGCTCGTCCATCAGCGCCTTGTACATGTGCGCTGTCTCGGAATCAGGGAGCGTGACGTAGTGCGAAACTCCCTGCTGGACGAGTTGGGCGACTACGTTTGTTGGATGGAGAACACCGTTGATCAAGTTAGGTACCGTGGCCTTATCTACACCTAAGAACCGAGCTTACGCCCCGTGGTTTTCAGATTAAATTGCTTCCGAGCCGAGACTAGCCGCCAGACGCAGAGTGCGCAATACATAAGCGCAAATGTGAATGAGCTTCATCACACCTGGTTATTCGGCAGTGGACGACTTCTTCGGTCGCCTCGTGAATACCAGAAGGATTATTGCGATGATTGCCGCGGCGGTAAACGTCGGGAACGTCTTTTCATACGAACCGGTGTAGTCGAAGATCAGACCTGCTCCGATTGCGCCGATTGCCTGCCCGCCACTCACGAACGGCTCAGTTGCACCTCTGATCGCGCCGAGTGAGTTTCTGCCGAAATAGTGGGCGATTGCGACCGGAGGCACTACAAGCAGTCCCCCAAGGCCAATTCCGAACACTAAGGCTACGGTGAATGCAGTCGCCTCAGAATCCACAAGCAAGAACAGCAGCGATGTTCCACCGAGCCATGCAGCTGTCGATGAGTAGATAACTTTGACCGGAAATCTATCGAGCAGATATCCCCACATGATGCTGCCGATGGCGGTTCCAACAGCGATAACGGTTAGCGCCGAAGCGGCTATCGAAGCGCTGATACCGTGATCTTGCAGGAACGCCGCCTGGTGAATATTGACCCCGGTATGGATGAAAAACACCAACCCGCCGACGAATGCGAGTGTCCACATGGCAGGGGTCCGCATAGCTTCTTTTAGGGTCCACTGTTCCTCTAGTTCAGCGGCTGTCGTTGATGCCGAATCCCTTTCGCTGCCACCGCCGGAAGTAGGCGCGTCGCCATCGGGAGTCAGACCAACATCCTCTGGCTTGTTTACGAATACCAATAAAGTCAGCGGAAGGGCGATGACCCACACTGAAATACCCATCCAGAACCATGCCATTCGCCAATCGCCGTTATTCGCGTTCATAAACAGCTGGGCGAACAGCGGAAACAGCCCCATGCCGAAAGAGTGAGAGACGCCGAGCATAGAAGATGAGCGGCCGCGCATGCGCACAAACCATTGTGCGACCGCAGTCGAAGCACCGATCTGAAGTGGCGCCTGGAACATTAACCGACCGGTACCAAACAGCAGATAAAAAGTGATCGGACTCGTAGTCCAGCGGAGCGAGAGTATTACGGCGCCCAGCAATATCACCGATACGCTCATCAACGTTCGGGCGCCGTATCTCTGAAGTACCCATCCGGCGATCGGCGAGATGAACATCGAAACGACGCCAGCCGCGGCCGCAGCACCAACGATCAGTGTTCGACTCCAGCCGAGATCCTTGCTCATTGGTAGTACGAATACCGCAATCGTCAGAGTCGCCGCGGCGTTGCGCACAAATACTGTGGAACCGGCTGCGGTTACAACCGCCCAACCGTAGAAAAAAGGAGTTCGGCGAGCCAATGCGGCTCGTGGGTCGATTGCTGTGTTGCTGGCGGCGGTCATTCAGTGCTTTTTGTTCGTTATCATTCTTGGAGTGCGATCTGTTGCGGAAACGTAGATGCTAGCAGCCGGAAGGGTGTGAATGTTCCTCAGAAACGGCTATTGCCACTGGTACAATGGTTACCCCGAATATTTGTCGGCTATTTGGCGTTTTGTGGCTGAGACGTCCCGCGTCTGGCAAATACGATCTTTTGTCACCCTTTTGGCCACCAATCAGCGCAGTAGATAAGAGTAGCAAGCGAAACATGTCATCATTATTCGACGCAAAACGATCATTCGACACTGTAGACGGATCAGTCAGCTACTACGACATCTCCGTTCTCGCTGATGCTGGTCTGATCGATATGGCGAAGACACCCTATTCGATTCGGGTGCTGCTAGAGAATATGTTGCGTAAGGCCGATGACGGCCCTGCGACAGATGACCACGTCAAGCTGGTCGCATCGTGGCGGCCCAATGCCAAGCCCTCAAGTGAATTTCCGTATATGCCAGGTCGTGTGGTGCTCCAGGACTTTACTGGCGTCCCTGTAGTTGTCGACATTGCTGCGATGCGTGATGCGGTGAAGAACGCCGGCTGCGACTCGTCAATCATCAACCCGATCGTTCGCTCCGACATGGTTATCGATCACTCGGTACAGGTCGACTACTTCTCAAACGCCGGTGCGCTGGCCATGAACATCGAGCGTGAGTTTGAACGCAACACTGAGCGCTATCAATTGCTCAAGTGGGCGCAGGGTGCGTTCGATAACTTCAACATCATTCCACCGGGTGCTGGCATTGTTCACCAGGTGAACCTCGAGTTCCTCGCCGAAGCTGTTCTTTCCGAAGAATCTCCAAACGGGAGCGGTCGAGTTGCCTACCCTGACACATGCATCGGCACCGACTCTCACACCACGATGGTCAACGGACTCGGTGTGCTTGGTTGGGGCGTCGGCGGTATTGAAGCCGAGGCTGTGATGCTCGGTCAGCCGTACTACATGGTTGTTCCTGAGGTCGTGGGTGTTCGTCTCATTGGAAAATTGCCAGAGGGCGCTACAGCTACCGATCTCGTTCTTAGCATAGTTGAGCTGCTTCGCAAAGAAGGTGTGGTCGAAAAGTTCGTTGAGTTCTATGGACCTGCACTCGAGAGCCTTCCTCTGGCCGATCGAGCGACTATCGCGAACATGGCTCCCGAGTATGGAGCAACTTGTGGGTTCTTTCCGATCGATGACCAGACGCTGAAGTACATGCGCGACACCGGTCGCTCGGCTGCGAAAGTTGAGCTCGCTGAGAAATACGCAAAGACCAACTCGTTCTTCTACGATCCATCTACAGATCCTGAGTACAGCGTCACTCTGGAATACGATCTCGGCACTACCATCCCTGCAATGGCCGGCCCGAGGCGTCCACAGGAACGACTTGGACTCGACGAGGTCGGATCGGACTTCGAATCATCGTTTACTGATGCAACGGCCGAGAAGCACGACGTCGAAGTAGACGGTGCGAAGGGCGCTGTTGGCGATGGCTCGGTGGTTATCGCCGCAATTACAAGCTGCACGAACACATCCAATCCGTCAGTAATGGTGGGCGCTGGACTGCTGGCAAGAAACGCCCGTAAGCGAGGTTTGAACCGCAAGCCGTGGGTTAAGACGAGTCTTGCTCCAGGATCAACGGTTGTTACCCGATATCTTGAAGCAGCTGGCCTGAACGAAGATCTCGACGCACTCGGTTTCAACACTGTCGGGTACGGCTGCACAACCTGCATTGGGAACTCAGGACCGCTTCCGCAGCAGGTCTCCGATGCAGTGAACGACCACGATTTGACGGCCGCTGCCGTTGTAAGCGGAAACCGTAACTTTGAGGGTCGCGTGCATCCGCAGGTGAAGGCAAACTATCTTGCGTCGCCGGTGTTGGTTGTTGCCTACTCGCTTGTTGGCAAAGTTGATACCGATCTCATTCACGAGCCACTCGGCCAAGATGAGCAGGGGACCGACGTATTTTTGAAGGACATTTGGCCCTCGCAATCGGACATCGCCGACACGATCGCTGAATCGTTGACAGCCGATATGTTCAACGAACAGTACGCCCAGGTATTCGACGGCTCGGAAGAGTGGCAGGCATTGCCAGCCCCGACGGGAGTGAATTTCAACTGGGATCGTGAGTCAAGCTACATCCAAGAACCACCTTATTTTGAGGATTTCGCTGATGTTCCCACTGTTCGACCTGAAATCATGGGCGCCCGTGTGCTCGTTGGGTTTGGTGACTCAGTAACTACTGATCATATATCTCCGGCTGGTTCGATTCCGCCGAGCGCACCTTCTGGTCAATTCCTTGTTGGCAGCGACGTTCCTCGCAGAGAGTTCAATTCATACGGATCACGCCGTGGTAATCACGATGTGATGGTTCGTGGAACGTTTGGAAATATTAGGCTCCGTAACAAGCTCACTCCCGATATGGAGGGCGACTGGACGATCCACTTCCCTGAGCGTGAGCAGATGCGAATCTTTGAAGCGTCGGAGAAGTATCTGGCCGACGGCGTTCCGCTGATCGTTCTGGCAGGCAAGGAGTACGGAACGGGTAGCTCGCGTGATTGGGCTGCGAAGGGCCCAATGCTTCTTGGTGTTCGAGCGGTGATTGCCGAGAGTTTTGAGCGAATTCACCGATCGAACCTGATCGGTATGGGTGTGCTTCCGCTCGTATTTACGAATGGTGACACTGCCGATTCTCTAGGTCTTGATGGCACGGAATCGTACGACATTCCGGGTGTTGGTAACTCGGTTGAGCCGGGTTCGACTATCACTGTCACAGCGACTTCGGACGATGGCAAGGTGACCGAGTTCGAGACGCTTATCAGAATCGATACCGCAATCGAGAATGAGTACTACAGCAATGGTGGTCTACTGCCGTATGTCCTCCGTCAGATGATGGCCGGCGCGTAGAACTGAGCACACGGCCAACCGTTATCCTGAGCTTGATTCAGGATCGCCCGGGCGGGCCGGAGCTTATGCCGTGAATCGCTGAATTCCCGCCTTGAGGCTTTATCCACCTCGGGAACTGCCGCCCCAGCGATCTGAGCGAGCCGTGATCAGTTCCTGATACAGAATATCTGCCAGGTCGTCGAATCCCCACTCAAACCCTGAAGCTCGGAGTTTTTCGGGGAACGCCCGCTGGCTATAGAGCATCGTTTCGGATCCCATCTCGCCGAATACGAGTTTGAGAACCGGTACCGGCATGTTGAACCACGCCGGTCGAGATAGCGTTTTCGCCATCAACTTCGTGAAATCCTCGTTGCGAACTGGCGTCGGAGCAGTGAAATTCACCGGCCCTGAAAGGCTCTCCTCGCCGATCAGGAACGATAGGCCATTAACGACATCGGACAACGAAATCCAGGGCCACCACTGCCGACCATTTCCGAGCTTGCCGCCAAGACCTGTCTGAAATGGCATACGGATTTTTTCGAGCAGCCCACCGTGTCGAGAAAGTATCAGGCCAAATCGAGCGTGTATTACTCTAATACCCGTCTCGCGAGCCACATCAGCCGCCGACTCCCAGCGAACGGCAGTATCGGCAAGAAACCCCTCACCGGGCGGCGAGTCCTCGGTTAGTGGCTCTTCACCGCGGTCGCCGTAGTAACCCACAGCTGACGCTACGATAAAAACTTTTGGTGGAGATTCGGATCCGGCCAGCGCCTGTGAAAGAAGCCTTGTCGAGCGCACACGGCTCTCCCTGATTAGCAGCTTGCGCTCGGCGCTCCATCGGCCACCGGCAATCGACACGCCGCCAAGGTGTATAGCGGCGTCTATTCGACCAAGCATGCGTGAGTCGAACGCTCCGTGCTCGGGGTCCCAGCTGAACTCTGAAATACGTGCGTCCGGGTTCGGACTTCGCCTGACAAGCTGGACGACCTGGTGCCCGTCGTAGGCAAGGGTAGTGATCAGTTCCCTGCCAACCATTCCCGAGCCACCCGATACAAGGATTCGCATGAGACTCCAGCTAGCGACTACTCCAATGTTGAGTCGGTTACATGCTCATTCTATTGCGTTATGTGCATTTCGACGAGACTAGTTGTATTGCGAACTTCGCGCAAATGAGAGGCTCGGATTGCCCAATTCCACAGTGGAGTCTTGTCGGTAATCAGAGCATCTGGACTGATGCGAAGCCCCAAGAGTCCCAGTGGGTACCCCGATTCTTCGATTGAACCAGTGATTTACTTACGAGAATTCTGCAACCGTTAGTCCTCGATATCCCTAATCGGGTTCGCTGACTTGAACGATTCGGCACTGGCTAACAACCGGCAGTGTTATATGAATAAGTCCAATCTTTGGAGGGGAAATGTCAAAGGATCTTCGATCGCCTAACGGTGGGAAAAGACGTGTGATCAGGCGGGTCGTGAAACGCGCTCCTGCAGCACGTACTGTCGCACCGAGCTTCTACGCTCCGTTGCTTGGCGAGAGCAGTTGATTATTTGTAGTTTTGGAGTCAGCTCAGAATTACTGAAAAGACCCCAGACATCACCTAGGGTTTTTCAGTTAGTACCATGTTGAATCAGAGAGGAGGAGAGGGTT
>JAPYUK010000041.1:0-13283 GCA_029936155.1 Dehalococcoidia bacterium
GCCGTGTCTCAGTCCCCCTCTGACTGGTCGTGCTCTCACACCAGCTACCCGTCTTCGGCTTGGTAGGCCATTACCCCACCAACTACCTGATAGGCCGCGAGCTCATCCAAGGGCGAAAACCGGTTACCCGGCTCCTTTCATTCACAACCCTAGATTGTGAATCACATGGGGTATTAGCAGAAATTTCTCTCTGTTGTCCCCCACCCAAGGGCAGATCACTCACGTGTTACTCAGCCGTCTGCCACTAAGTCGTCACCCCGAAGGGTGGGACTTCGTTCGACTTGCATGCATTATGCGCGCCGCCAACGTTCATCCTGAGCCAGGATCAAACTCTCCGTAAAGTTGACGTTCTTTCTGTCCACTGTTCAGTTGTTAAGGTGCCGCCACAAAACACGGATGTATCTCTGGGCAGAAGACTAATGTTATGACTCTGGTATTTAGGGTGTCAACAGGAATTTAAAGTAAATTTCACCAGAAGATTCAACTCTTTTTGAGTACACTGAAATGGCTGCGGATCGAAACACAGGCTTTTGAACCCCCGTGAGACTCTATTTACATACTCAAAATACCCAGCTTAAACCGCGCCCGCGAGCACATACGCACGCAGGCACGCTTTCTCTAACACCACAACACCACCGATTTTTATGACAGCGCTAAATAGCTGATTCCTAAAGGACCGCACACCCATGGCAAGGAACGTTCCCGGCGAGCCGTACACCCGAATATCGGCCGAAGAAGGCGACGAGATGATGAAGGCTGGTGATGCAATCGTCATCGACGTACGGCGAGATGATGAATATGCAGGCGGCCATGTCAAAGGCGCGCTGTGGGTTCCGGTCGACGATGTGATCCCGAGGTTCGATGATCTGCCGACCGAAGGTAAGCTGCTTTTCATATGCGAAGTGGGTGCACGCTCGGGTCTGGCTGCCGAATATGCAGCAGCGATGGGCGCCGATACCGACAGGCTTTACAACATTGAAGACGGTACGGGTACGTGGATCCAAAAAGGTCTGCCTTATTCGACTGGCGAAGATAAGTAGCCCCTCCCCTTAGCAAGACAGGCAACACGTGTGCCTTCATTATTAAGCCACCGGAGAAACTCATTTGAAAATACTGGTTGTTGGTTCGGTCGCGTATGACGCGGTTGAGACCCCTGCAGGAAAACGCGAATCCCAGCTGGGCGGAGCGGCCACATATTTTTCGGTTGCAGCAAGCTACTTCACAGAGGTTGGCATGATCGGCGTGGTTGGAGAAGACTTCGACCCCGCCGACATTACAATGCTCGAAAGCCACAACATCGATACATCGGGTCTGGTGAAGGCCGATGGCAAGACGTTTCGATGGACCGGCGAGTACATGGAAGACATCAACACGGCGATTACGCTCGATACACAGTTGAACGTGTTTGGGGAGTTCGAGCCGGAGTTGAGCGATGATCATGCAAACGCGCCGTTTCTGTTTCTGGCGAATATCGACCCGAACCTTCAACTGAAGGTTCTCGATGCGATGGCCGTTCGGCCGAAAATGGTTGCCAACGACACGATGAATCTGTGGATCGACATTGCAAAGCCCGTGCTAACCGAACTGATCGGCAGGGTCGACACGCTGCTGATTAACGAAGAAGAGGCGAAGCAGTTAACGGGTGAAGACCATCTTCCCGATGCTGCTCAAGCCATTATCAAACTGGGACCCAACTCTACCGTGATCAAACGTGGAGAATACGGTGCCACACTGTTTGGTGATGGCTTTTCGTTTGCCGCCCCGGCCTACCCCCTGGAAAGGGTTGTAGATCCGACCGGAGCTGGCGATTCGTTTGCTGGCGGATTCATGGGTTACCTTGCTTCTGTCGATAGCATTACCGAAGAAACTCTGCGCACAGCGGCCATCGTCGGCAGCACAATGGCATCTTTCGCGGTCGAAGATTTCGGTCTTGACCGCACGAAAAATCTAACTAAATCCGACATCGATGAGCGCTTTCAGGCGTTTGTCGATCTCACTCGTTTCGATCCTTTAACTTAAATCCTTTAGACTGGATCTTCGTCAAAGGGATTGAATCAATATTTTGATCCTGAAACCCACTGAGCTGACGGCGACGAAAGCGCCCATCGCCCGGACCAAGTAAAAACTTCCCAATAAGCAGCGCCGGTACGTTTAGAGCTGGTCGCTGTGCAAGTCCGGAGAAATCATGGATTACGACATTAAAGACATCGGTCTTGCTGAAAAGGGCCGACTTCGCGCCGAATGGGCCGAACGAGAAATGCCGGTGCTGCGCACCATCAAAGAGCGCTTCGCCAAAGAGCAGCCACTCAAGGGAGTCAAGCTTGCCGGTTGTCTGCACATCACAGCAGAGACTGCGAACCTCGCTCACACGCTGGCAGCTGCCGGAGCCGATCTCACACTGTGCGCATCGAACCCACTTTCGACTCAAGACGATATTGCAGCTCACCTCGTCGAGTCAGGAATTCCGATCTTCGCCATCAAGGGTGAAGACGAAAAAACCTACTTCGACCACATGTCGGCAACAGTCGACACAGGCCCGCAGATCACCATGGACGATGGTGCCGACGTGGTCGCATTGCTTCACAAAGAGAAGTCTCACCTTCTCAGCGGGGTTATCGGGGGCATGGAAGAAACCACCACCGGTGTCATTCGCCTGAAGGCGCTTCACGCCGAAGGCAGGCTTGCTTACCCGATCGTTGCTGTAAACGATTCGCAGACCAAGCACATGTTCGACAACCGCTACGGCACAGGCCAGAGCTCGCTCGACGGAATCATCCGTGCAACCAACATGCTCATCACCGGCAAGAGTGTTGTAACCGTTGGTTACGGCTGGTGTGGCAAGGGCTTTGCAATGCGAGCCAAGGGGATGGGCGCTCACACGGTCGTGTGTGAAGTCGATCCCGTGAAAGCTCTTGAGGCTGTAATGGATGGCCACCAGGTCATGAGCATGGACGAAGCCTGCAAGATCGGCGACATCTTCCTCACCGTTACAGGTGGCATGAAGGCGATCGACGTAAAGCACTTCGAAAACATGAAAGATGGCGCAGTTGTAGCCAACTCGGGTCATTTCAACATCGAAATCAACGTTGAAGCACTTGAAGAAATGTCAGAAGCCAAGCGCAGCGTACGCGAGTTCGTTGAGGAATACACGATCGAAGACGGTCGCAAGATTTTCCTTCTGGCTCAGGGACGTCTGATCAACCTTGGTGCGGCTGAAGGTCACCCGCCATCAGTAATGGACATGAGCTTTGCCAACCAGGCACTCGCCGGTGAATACATCATGGATCACCACGAAAAACTCAGCCCTGGCGTATACACTCTGCCGACCGAAGTCGATACCGACATCGCAAGCATCAAACTCGGCGCAATGGGAATGTCATACGATACGCTTACAGCCGAGCAGGACAAGTACCTAAACAGCTGGGAAGTCGGCACCTAACCCAAATACCCGACTAAAATGGCCCCGATTGGTATTCAACCACTGATCGTGGCCAATCTATGACACCAATATTTCAACACAAAACATGGTCAACACAAACTACTTACTAACCTCGGAATCGGTATCCGAAGGCCACCCAGATAAGATGGCCGACCAGATATCCGACGGTATTCTCGACGCCCTGCTTGAGCAAGATCCTATGAGTCGCGTGGCCTGCGAAACATCGCTAACCACTGGGCTTGTGCTGGTATTCGGTGAAATCACCACCAGCGCTTATGTCGACATCCAGAAAATCGTCCGAGCCACGATTAAGAAGATCGGCTACGACGATCCTAACTACGGCTTCGACAGCGAAGGGTGCTCGGTTCTTATTGCACTCGACGAGCAGTCGACCGATATCTCGGCCGGTGTAACTGAAGCCCTCGAAATTCGAGGCGAAGACGGTGCCAGCGAAGTTGGAGCCGGTGATCAGGGGATGATGATTGGCTACGCTACCAACGAAACCCCTGAACTGATGCCGCTTCCGATCGCAATTGCTCACGGATTAACCCGCAAGTTGTCGGTTGTCAGGCGTGACGGGACGATCAGCTACTTGCGCCCCGACACGAAGAGCCAGGTAACGATTGAGTACACCGAGGATCACAAGCCTGTTCGAGTCGACACTATTGTCATCTCGGCACAGCACGATCCCGATGCTACTAACGAGCAGATCGACGCAGATATTCGTGAACACGTCATTAGCGAAGTCGTTCCTGCCGAATTGCTGGACGACGACACCAAGTACTACATCAACCCATCGGGTCGATTTGTAATCGGTGGCCCGGTTGGCGATGCTGGTCTGACTGGTCGAAAGATCATCGTCGACACCTATGGTGGAAGTGCCCGCCATGGTGGAGGAGCTTTCTCGGGCAAGGACCCGACGAAGGTCGACCGTTCGGGCGCATACGCTGCACGCTGGGTTGCTAAAAACCTTGTTGCAGCAGGTTTCGCCGACCGAGCAGAGGTGCAGATTTCCTACGCTATTGGAGTATCGACCCCGATTTCGATTCTGGTCGACACCAAGGGCACGGGTAAGTTGCCGGAAGCTGATCTGGTCGAACTGGTTAAGGTCAACTTCGATCTGCGGCCGCAGGCGATTATCGACCACTTCGATCTACGACGTCCTATCTACCAGCAGACTGCTGCTTACGGCCACTTCGGTCGAGACGACCTGGATTTGCCATGGGAGAAACTCGATCGAGTTGACGCTCTAAAAGGCTAGACTTCGTACGATCATTCGAATTAGTGTGGGGCAGGCATATGTGGAACCAAATTCTCAGCCTGCCCCATTTAGTTAAAAGAAAAGGCAACTAGTTGCACCGCCCAAACATCCAGTTCGGCACTGACGGTTGGAGGGCGATTATCGCCGAGGATTTCACCTTCGCGAATGTACGATCATGCGCTGAAGCAGTGGCTCGAAACCTGATTGCATCGGGTCGATCACGTAACGGTCTCGTCGTGGGATTCGACACACGCTACGGATCGGCACGGTTCGCCAAAGCAGTGGCCGATGTTGTGAACGGCTACGGAATTGCCACATACACGTTCGATGTTCCTGCGCCCACGCCAGCCTGCAGTTTTGCAGTAGTTGATCATGAGGCAGCGAACGGCGTGATGATCACGGCGAGCCACAATCCACCCGAGTGGAACGGCTTCAAGGTGAAGTCTGCAGCTGGTGGATCTGCGCCGCCTGAAGAAGTGGCGAACATCGAGATTCATCTGGCAGACGTTCTCGACGGCAAGTCGTCTTACGCTGGTACCCACGTTGCGCAGGGCCAAGTGTTCGACGTGATCACTCCTTATATTGAGCAGCTTCATCGAGTGATCGATGTTTCGCCAATAAAATCGCAGTCGTTAAAAGTCGTGGTCGATGCCATGCACGGGTCAGGTGCTGGCATTCTGCCGAAGATGCTTGAAGGCGGGGCGATCGAGGTCACTGAGATTCGTTCCGACCACAACCCGAACTTCCCGGGGATGGATCAGCCTGAGCCGATCAAACACAATCTGATTCCGCTTTCGGAGGCGGTTCGTGAGCTTGGAGCCGATGTAGGAATCGCTCTGGATGGCGATGCTGATCGTGTTGGCATTGTGGATGAAAATGGCGATTACTTAACAACGCTTGAAGTCTTTTCGCTTCTAACCGACCACTTCATGGGCAGGCGTAAAGAAACTGGCGGAGTCGCCTGCACCATCACCATGTCGTCGATGGTCGACAAGCTGTCGGCCATCTACAACGCGCCGGTGTATCGAACGTCGGTGGGGTTCAAATACGTTGGACCAACGATGATCGATAACGGTTGTTCGATGGGCGGCGAGGAAAGCGGTGGCTATGCGTTCAAGGGTCATGTACCGGAACGAGATGGGTCGCTCTCGGGGCTGCTATTCCTAGAAGCGATGGTGATGAGCGGCAAGAAACCATCGGAGCTATTGTCCGATCTACACACCCTTGTCGGGCCACATACGTTCCGTAGAATCGATGTGCCATACGAAGAATCGCAGCGCGCCAATCTAGCCAAAATCGTTGCGGAGGCATCTCCAAGCACTCTAGGAGGGTTAGTGCTTGAGTCGGACGACCGTCGCGACGGAGTTAGGTTTAACCTTTCCGGGGGATCATGGGCCGTGGTGCGGATGTCGGGAACCGAGCCTCTATTGAGGATTTATGCCGAGACTCCAGATGATGCGACGCTTGCGGGGGTGCTGAGCGATTTACGTTCAATTTTAAGTGTTTAATAGCGACTGCACATCACCAATCACCGCACAATTCCGCAATTCAACGCGTTCAAAGTTGAGCGTTTTGCCGGTTATTTTTTTCGTTGCGGTTTACGCCTATAGAAAATCACCAAGGGTTTCCCACAGGTAGATTTCCTTAGGTACCTAGTGCCCAAAACACTCCGCCGATAATCCGCACCTTGTCGCGAACTAATTACCTACTTTTCCTGCATTAAATCAGTAAAAGTAATTAATAGTGAGATCGGGTATCAGGCGACGGGGCAACTGTTGTTCCCCGAACCACCAGCATTCATTGACCTGATACCGACGTTCGATAGTGCGGGCCTTTTTGGCCACGCAGGGGGAAAAAAGAATGAGCACCGAAAAAGGTTCCAACGCCGGAACCATAAATGTGGGTGAATACAATAGCCGTCTTGAGTATCTCGGATTCACGCAAGATAGCGCGAGGGCTCTCGAGAAGCTCAAGCCCTGGGTTGAGAAAAACACCACAATGCCCAGTTCAACAACCCACGATATCCATACGAACGGACCCGAGATCGGAATGAAGATCATGACATAGCCTTCTTCGGCCATGAATCTCAGGTAGGTGAGGACATCGGAGGTTCCGTAGCTCGCGGCGTCGAAGTAGTGCATCGACAGGTAGCTGACTATGCCAACCGCCAGCCCCAGAATTATTCCGATGGTGACGTTGCGGTTCTTTCCAATGGAGCTGCCAAACCCCATAGCGAACCCGGCTGAAATGCCGATGCCTACGGGGAAGAACCGCATCAGGTAGAAACCCGTCCACTGCCAGATCTGGTGGATCACGAATGCAGCTGCGATACCAACTGCAAGCTCTGGTATCAGGATTAGCGGTACCGTGAGAATTCCAAACCGGTTGCTCGCCTGATAGGTTTCGATGTTCTCTACGGATTGCGTATAGCCCGTAATCGTCGACATAACTACACCCGTAACGATTTCAGTAAATATTCACGCAAATACAGGCTGCACCACCAGTTAATTCGCATCCGTGGGCATTATTGACTATGCGGCTACTGGCACCGATCGGGTAAATTTGAAGTTAGGTAGTCGGTATATTCGGGGATACGTCGTTGAAATCTGAGGTGGACACCGAGTGGCAATCTCGCCACAGTTCGCGACAATAGGAATTCGGTTCTACGGAGTCGAAATTTTTGTGCCGGGGTGGTGGAACGGTAGACACGGCGGATTTAAAATCCTCTGTCCTAACGGACGTGTGGGTTCGAATCCCACCCTCGGTACCAATATTAAAACAGCGAATCAAGAATATGTTCGCCTGATGCATTAGTTTCCATACGCGATCGAGAGTGCGCCCTACCCTGAGCCAAGTCGACGGATCGCGGCCCCGGTCACACATTCCTTCTGGCTGGTAACCACGACGAACCGTTCGAAGAACGCACATGCTCCAATTGGCGTCGGGGAGTAGTTACTCCGCTGACGGGGGGGGAGGGTGTTGGCGAGGGGGTCGGAGAAGCTTGAGGTGTGGATGTTGGCTCAGGGATGGCCGTGGATGTTGGTTCGGCAGGCGTTGTGGGAGTTGCGACAATTCCTGTGCGGAAGTTGTGGGCTGCTCATTTGCCGGGGCTATTTTGACATCGCCCACTTCGCATGCAAGAACCGTCATGCAGCAAATGACCACGATACCCAGGCTGAAGCGACGTGCAATCCAAGATTTCAAAACCTGTACTCATCCTTCGTAAGGCGTGTGATCGGTGTTAGAGGTCTGCCATAATAACGACCTGCTGTGACTTGATCCAACAGAGTGCCTTTTATCATTCTGAAATTACGACCAGAAACATATATCGAGCCTGCGATCTCTGGGCAATTTCTCTCTCAAGGAGGGAGGATTTAGAGTGTTCGTAACCCGGCGCTCAGACCCAACCGATGTGCGCTCCAACTGATTCGAATTGAGCCAGAATATTCCACAATGAGAAAACAATCGAAAAACGCCATCGGTATTATCGGCGGCACGGGTCTTTACGAAACAGACGGGTTTGAGAGCGCCCAGTGGGTCAAAATCGAATCTGCTTTCGGCGAGCCTTCGGATGAACTTCTGATCGGCGATTTCGAAGGACACCGACTCGTGTTTTTGCCTCGTCATGGACGCGGTCACCGCATTCCTCCGACAGAGATTAACTATCGAGCCAACATCGAAGCGCTAAAGCGAGCGGGTGTCGATCGTGTGGTTTCGTTTACGGCGGTTGGATCGCTGAAGGAAGAACACAAACCCGGCGATTTTGTACTTGTTGATCAGTTCATCGATCGTACTTTTGCGCGTGAGAAGACGTTCTTTGGCACAGGGTTCGTGGCTCACGTGAGCATGGCCGATCCTATCTGCTCGACTACTCAAGGCGCAGTGGCTGAAGCTGCGAGCGATCTTGGCATTTCTCACGCTGTGGGTGGAACTTACCTCACGATGGAGGGTCCGCAGTTTTCGAGTCGGGCAGAGTCAGAGCTGTATCGATCCTGGGGTTGCGACGTGATCGGCATGACGAATATGCCCGAGGCCAAGCTCGCCCGCGAAGCCGAACTGGCGTACGCCACGGTGGCCATGGTTACCGATTACGATTGCTGGCACAACGATCATGACAATGTTTCTACAGCTTCGATTCTGGAAGTGCTGAAAACGAACACGGTTCATGCGAAGGAACTGATCAAGGCGTTTGTTCCGAAGCTCGCAGCGTTGGAAGTGCCGTTCGATTCGGGCGCTCACACGGCTTTGGAACACGCGGTAGCAACTTCGCCAGAGCATCGCGATCCAGAACTTGTGGCGAAGTTGAGTGTGATTGCGGGACGGGTGTTGGGCGACGCTGGCTGGTAATTTCAAGAGGCGTGCTCCCCGAGCAGTGATCACCCCACAGATGGCATCCTGAAATCATTTTCGAGATTTATCGCCGCCCGCCGATATCCCAAGGGTTACGACTTAATCTTCGAGATTTAGCCACTTCATGTCGGGTGTTGAAAGTTCTATGTCGAGGGCGGCCAGCGATGATTTGCTTTCTTCTACCGATCTCGGGCCTATCAATGGGAACGTTGGGTTTTCCTGCTGGAGCACCCACGCCAACGCTACGCTGATCGTCGCAACGCCTTGCCTTGCGGCTAACTCTCGCACCCGCGCTAATCTTTCAAAATTATCGTCGCTATACCAACTTCGCACTAACTCCGGATCGCTCAAATCGGCTGGATCGGCACGTCCGTCGGCGAAGAAACCCTGCGCCTGACTCGACCACGGGAACAACGGAATTCCACGATCAGCAAGCCAGTTTCGAGATTCAGCGTCGGAGGATGCGATACAGCCGGGGTATGGAATCTCAACTACCTGGGCCAGACTCAAGTGATTGCTCAGAACCGTGAACCCGATGAGTCCGTTTCTGGCAGCGTACTCGTTCGCCTCATCCATCCGGGCCAGATTCCAGTTCGAACCGCCGAACACGCCTAAACGCCCCGCCGATTTGTGCTCGTTAAGCACATCTACAAACTCACCCACTGGGATTTCAAGATTGTCTCGGTGAAGGAAGTAGATATCGATAAAGTCGGTCTGCAAACGCTCAAGGCTTTCGACCAGCTGCGAAGTCACCGACTCAGGATTGCAGTTCGGCGTGTGTGCGCCTTTGGTGATCACAACCGTTTGGTTGCGAACGCCTTCACGCTGCATCCATTCGCCGAAAACCAGCTCGGCATCACCGTAGTGGCGGGCGGTGTCGAAGCAGTTACCGCCCTGCTCTAGAAAATAGTCAAAAACCGGAGCCGCTTCATCAATGTCTTTCGCAAAAAGCGTGCCCATAATTATTTGTGAAACTTCGCGCTCAACGCCTGTTACTCGTGCGTGCTTCATTCGATTTTTAGCCACTAACTAAACTCCCATTACATCGTCTGAATAGACGTGTCTCGACACCATCGACGAGCCGCCATCGACGGTCAGAACGGTTCCGGTAATCCACTTTGACTCATCGCTTGCCAAAAACACTGCCGCCCAGCCAACGTCCCACGGTGTTCCTTCTGTCCGGAGCATTGTCGTGTTCTTGCGATACGCCCGTTTTTCTTCCGACAGGCGCCACGCGACCATCGGCGTGTAGACCGGGCCCGGTGCGATGGCGTTGACCCTAATACCTTCACGTCCGTGATCCCCCGCCATCGAGATAGTCAGCCCGATCACCCCGGCCTTCGACGCTGTGTAGGCGGGGTCTTTGCCGGCTCGTACCCCGGAAATCGATGAGATGTTGATGATCGAGCCACCACCGGTTTCGATCATTCGAGGAATTGCGTGTCGTGATGTGAGCACCATGCTTTTCAGGTTCAGCGTCATGATGTTGTCCCAATCGTCGAGATCAATTTCGGTTACGCGTTCGCGGTGACTGTTGCCGACGTTGTTGTCCAGAATGTCGAGACGCCCGTACTGAGCGATGGCGAACTCGACCAACTCTCGGCACTCGTCATCACTGGTGACGTCTGCGGCAAAGGCAGAGGCAGTTCCGCCCTCGGCTTCTATTTCGGCCAGCGTTTCGGCGGCTCGGTCGATTTCCATGTCGACCAGAACGACCTTCGCTCCTTCTTGGGCGAACAAAGTGGCGGTCGCTTTTCCGTTGCCGACTCCCTCGCCGCGGGAACCCGCGCCGGTGACTATCGCCACCTTGCCTTCGAGTCGAGATCGTCGTTCAGTCATCAAATTCTCCGTTCATAGCCTGCCCACTCTTTTTCACGTAATACGTGCTTTTGAATATTGCCCGTTGCGGTCTTCGGAAGATCCCCAAATTCAACATGATTTGGCACCTTGAAATGCGCCATGCGTTCCCGACAAAACTCGATAATTTCGTCCACTGTCACATCTGCCGAACCGTCGCTGTTTCGTAGCGAAATGAACGCTTTTGGCGACTCGGTCGCTGTTCAACAGTCAAATTTCTCCGGTGAAAACCAGAGTGTACCGGGGACGGGTGCTGTCACGCTGGGCTGCGTTCGATCAGACACAGTGTTGTTATTGCTGCGTAGAAACTAACGGGCAGAATCACTGACGAGATCCCCAGTAGGCATCGTTATTCGGATTCATCGAATCCGATCGATCATCGTTCGGTGTCCGCCCCCGCATTTCGAATCAGACGACGTTGTCGCCTTACGGCGACAGGGTGATATTCGTTTGCGACCGGGATTCGGATTCATTACACGATCAGAATCGATGTACCGACAAACCGCCCCCATTCTTTTTTCGGGCACCACTCAACCCCGGTTCTGACTTAGAATCGCCGTATGCCAAATATCACTGAAGCGAAGAACATCGCCTACACCGCCATCGATAAGCAGGCCAGCAGTCTGATCGACCTGTCTAAAGAAGTGTGGGATCACCCTGAGCCAGGATTCCGTGAGCGCCGGACTGCGAATCTGACGGCCGGCTACATGCGGAAGATAGGGCTTGAGCCGCGAGAGAACGTTGCGATTACTGGCGTTATTGCTCGTATCGACACTGGTCGACCGGGGCCACATGTAGCGATATTTGGCGAGCTCGATTCACTGATTGTTCCTGAGCACCGAGCGGCTGATTCCGATACTGGCGCAGCTCACGTTTGCGGTCACAACATTCAGGTTGGCAACATGCTTGCGGCTGCGGTCGGTTTGTCGCAACCGGAAGTGTTGGAATCGCTTAGCGGAGTGATTTCCTTCATGGCAGTTCCTGCAGAGGAGTACATCGAGATCGAGTATCGAGAGGGGCTGCGGGATTCAGGCGAGCTTGAATTTCTGGCTGGCAAGCAGGAGTTCATTCGGCTTGGCGAGCTCGACGATGTTGATATTTCACTCCTTACTCACGCATCGCCGAATGAAGAGCGGACACTTAAGGCGGGAACCAGTCACAACGGCATGATTGCTAAGAGTGTACGATTTGTTGGGCGGTCGGCGCACGCGGGCGGTGCTCCTCATCTGGGAATCAACGCGTTGAACGCGGCGAATCTTGCGATGCAGGCGATTGCGCTGCAGCGGGAGACCTTTTTGGACGATGATCACATTCGGATTCATCCGATTATCACTCGTGGTGGTGCTGCAGTTTCATCGGTGCCGGCAAACGTGACTATGGAGATGTTTATTCGAGCCGCTTCTATCCAGGCAATGAAAGATGCCGAGAAGAAAGTCGATCAGGCGTTGCGGGCCGGTGCAATGGCTATTGGTGCAACGGTCGAGATCAGCACGTCGCCGGGTTACATGCCTTCTAAGTTCGATCCGGCGTTGTGCGACCTGTACGACGAAGGCGTGATTGAGCTTTTGGGTGATACGGCGACTGGCCGAATGCCGCATCGAACATCGTCCACCGACATGGGCGATGTGTCGGTGTTGATGCCGACGATGCAGTCCTATGCCGGCGGAGCCAGCGGACGTACCCACAGCAACGGGTTTGAGATCACTGATTGGGAGCTGGACGTTGTTGACGCCGGAAAGGCGCTGGCGGCGGCAACGATATCGCTTTTGATCGACGATGCTTCACGTGGGCGAAAGCTAATTGATGATTTCGAAGCTCCTCTCACAATTTCCGAATATCTTGCGACTCTACGAGGATTACAAAGGTTCGAGACGTTCGAGAAGTTCGAACCAATCCCGGCGTCCGATTCACCGGAATCTAGCGAGCCTTTTTAGTTTCCGAATAATCAGATTTTCAATCTTTGTTTGAACTGTAAGGTGATTCGGTTGATCCGAAATCACAGGGCGCCATCTCACTTATTTTTTTGCTGAGTGCGCGACTTGTGCGGCCTGTTTAGCCCACTCGATGAACTCCGAGTAATCGTCAGCGACATCATCAGGAATTTCGAAATACGGCATCGGGTTGTGCTGCTTGCTACCCGCCGCGACATAACGAAGCTGGGTGCTTGAATCCGCACGGAAAAAAAGCGAGCCCTTCGAATCGATCAGTGCAAACATAGTGCCGCTTTCGAAGATGCCATATCCACCGAACATGGGTCGGGACCGGACATCGCCGACCGGAGTTAGTGCTTCAACCATTTCGGCCGTAAATTCTTTGGCAGATGGTGATTGCCCTGCGCTCTTATTGGCCACGATTTAGTGCCTCTATCGATTGGCC
>JAPYUK010000041.1:13383-14620 GCA_029936155.1 Dehalococcoidia bacterium
TGGCCGTCACAACGAATATGACGGTGATGAACACGATCACTGCAAGAATAATTTTGCCAGTATTTTCAGAAACCCAGCAAAGACCTTGATTTGCCATGCCCGATTCATGGCCCGTGATGCCGTCGCCATCAGCATCCATATCTCTAGACGAAGGGCGTTTATCGGCCATAAGATTCCTCACTCTGTGCTAATAAGACCGGACTGAATGCGGGTCATGATACGGCGTAGTGGGGGTACAATCGCCCCGGCCGTTACGACTCCCATCTTTTTCGAAAGTGATCTGCCACGGAACTCTGGATACTCGCGGCTCTTGCTAACCCGCTGATTTTCTCGATAGTCACACTCGTCGACAAACGCATTTTGTCTGGCTTTGGACTCGGGCTACCCAGCTTCAATTTATTCGTGGGGGGAAGTCAGGGGTTGTTCGGCGCAGTGGTGCTACTGGTGAACTTTCCCGCCGGAGTTGAGTTTGAAATCATCGCCAGAGCGTGGTCTATCGGCGTGCTTCAGGCGTTCACATTGATCTTCATGTTCTGGATGTTGAAGCGAGAAGACCCGTCGCGAGTAATCCCAGCGATGCAGACGTCGCCGATATATGTGGCTTTGCTGGCATGGGCGATATTTGGCGAGGCGTTGAGTGCGCTGCACTGGACCGCCGTGTTGCTGGCTGTTGGCGGAAGCGTACTGGCTTCCGTGCAGGTTGGATCGTTGAGTTCAAACAGAAAAATCGGGTTCCGACCGATATTTTTACTGCTGGCTGTTGGTGCCTTACTAATGGCGAGTTCACAGCTGATAACGAAGTCGATCGTAGACGATCTATCGACTATTCATATCGTTTCTATACGGGGAACCGGGCTGTTTACTGTGATGTGGTTGGTGTTTGCCAGGCCAGCTTCGCTCAGAGGATTGGGCGGCTTTTTGAAGCAACCAAAACGAGCTCCATGGTTGATTATGGCTGAAGGCGTTATGCCGTTTAACGGGCATTTGTTGATCACTTACGCAATCGGGAAGGGACCGATAGCTCTGGTGGCGGCACTTGGCGGGGCGAGGCCGATTTTCGTGTTCAGCATGACCGCGCTGGGAGCACGGTTTGCACCGGGCTTAATTTTCGAAAAGTTCACCCGAGCCGACATGGCGCTGAAATTGTTGTCGGCGTCGATGGTTGTGGCTGCTGTGGTGATTATCTCGGTGGCCTAGGTGGGTGTGTTTGGCTTTCTTGCTTCCATGGGGATCAAGG
>JAPYUK010000042.1 GCA_029936155.1 Dehalococcoidia bacterium
ATCAGCCCTGTTTGGTCGGATGATCTTGCGGTGGCGTTGATCGCAGCCTCAGGAGTTGGAGTTGCGGGACGGACATACACAGTCGCTGGCCCGACGCTGAGCACAGGCGATTTCGTGCAGGGCGTATGTGAGGCGGCCGGACTAAAAAAGCCTTTGGTTTCGATACCGGCGGTGCTGTTCGCAGTGCCGTTGCAGTTGGCGTGGTGGGGCAGGTATTTGACCAGGTGGACACCGCCGGTATCTGTGGAATCATTGATGAACGGCTCGGCGCATGACGGCGCCCATGCTGCCGGCGAACTTGGGTTTAGCTACACTGATATTTTTGAGATATTCAGTGATTATCGATCACGTGGTCGCTAAGTTGCGGTTAGGTCAGATGACTAACAATTTATTAATTTTGATGTCAGGAATAAGTTCACGGTGAATTGGCGATTAAGACATCGGTTCCGTCTAGCTAGACGCATTGTCATGCACCGGACACGAGGGAAAACCCGACACGTTGATCTATACGGGCTGAGCTATTGGATTTGGGATTACGACAGGGCGATAACGACCCCAGCGGGTGAGCCTCGCACCGACGATAGCGGAGTTATCGAGCAACTACGCAATATTTACCAGGCTATCGAACCGGCACCTGAATACGGCACAAGCCAACGAATCAGCATTGATATCGGCGCGTATATCGGGGTTATTACTCTTGCTATGGAGCAATTTGGAGCTGATAACCACACGGTGCATTCATTCGAAGCTGACGACTTGAATTTCGATCATTTAGAGACGAATGTCGCAAACGTCGCCAGTCGTAAGGTTGTTTCTCATAACGTCGCAATTTCAGATCATTCGGGTACAACGATGTTCACCCGAAACAGAGATCACGGTACAAACCATCTCGGCGTGCCTTCGGAGCAGGAAGGTGAATCCGAGACCGTTTACGAAGTGTCGGTAGATTCACTTGATAATTTCGCGGCAAGTAATGACATTCAGATGATCGATGTGGTGAAAATCGATGTCGAAGGCTCGGATATCAAAGTATTAAGGGGCGCCAAAAATCTGTTGAGCAGTGGTCGGATTAAGGCATTAGTCATCGAGATTCCACTTGAAGAAGACGGTAGATCAGAGATGACAAAAATACTAGTGGATCACGGATATTCGACAGCTTATATCGTCCGGAATTCAACGCAGCTTATTGAATCTACTGAGACCGCATACTTGAACGAGGCTCGAAATCCTCTGAACATGCTGGCCGCGACTACTGATGTCGCTGCGAGCCTCGATTTTCCAATTGGTCAGAATTCCGAGGGTGGCTAGCCGCCGCCATTGATCTTGTAGTCGGGTACGATCCGGCGAATGCCTTCTTTGACTTCATCGTCAGTCAGGTTGCGTACTGCGGCGATGAACTCGTCGAGCTCATCTAGGGATGCACCGCCATTGCCGGTGTTGCGAATAAGCATCAGTTTTTCGTTGGCGGTTTCGCCTAGTTCTTCTTGATCAGAAGAAAGAATTTCGGTGAGTTTTTCACCGGTCTTTAGGCCTGTGTACTCGATCGTGATGTCTTTGTCGGGAACCATGCCGGAAAGTTCGATCATTGTGCGCGCCAGAGAATCGATGCTGACTGGTGTGCCCATATTGAGAAGATAGATTTCTTGGTTGTCGCCGATGGCCGCAGTTGTGAGGATAAGCCCTGCAGCTTCGTGAGCGGTCATGAAGTAGCGTTCAGCTTCCGGGTGGGTGACGGTGACTGGTCCACCCGATTCGATCTGCTGCTGGAAGATCGGAATTACGCTGCCGTTGCTGCCTAGCACGTTTCCGAATCGAACTGCAGCAAAGTGCGTTGTTTCACCAGCTCCTAATTCCCGGATTGCAAGTTCGGACATTCGCTTGGTTGCGCCCATCACGCTAGTTGGCGAAACTGCCTTGTCGGTCGAGACAAGTACGAACGTGGAAGCACCACATTCCTGAGCTGCACGTGCGACGTTCAGTACACCACCGACGTTGTTGAACACTGCATCAGCAGGGGCATCTTCCATTAGGTAGACGTGCTTGTGAGCAGCCGCGTGTAGCACGACATCGACACCGTACTGGGTCATTATTTTTCGAATTGATACAGGATCGGTGACATCGGCGATTCGAGTTACAAGATCGATCCCCTCTGGTCCGTTTTCTTTGATCTCGGCTCGAAGTTCATATTCGAGCAGTACCAGCGGATTTTCTGCTCGGTCGATAAGGATTAGCGTCGATGGTTCAAACGCTATTACACGTCGAGCAAGCTCAGAACCGATCGTACCGGCGCCGCCAGTAATCATTACGGTTTTGTTGGTGAAGGTTGCTCGGAGCGCTGGTTCGTCGAGGTGAGTTTCAGGTCGACCCAAGAGGTCAGCGACGTCGACTCGTCGGAGCTTTGATATTGAGACGTTACCTTCGAGCAATTCGTCGGTTCCCGGAAGGATACGGAATTCAACGTGAGCTTCTCGACAGAGGTTGACGATTCGAGTTCGTTGTTCAGTGGTCGCCGCTGGGATCGCGATGACAACGATATCGGCATCGTATTTTTGAACGACTGAGATGAGCGCATCGATGCTGCCAGCTACCGGCACGCCGATGAGGCTTTGACCGATCTTCGACGGGTCGTCATCGAGAATGGCGACAGGATCGAGTCGGAATTCGGGGGTTGATTTGATCTGGGCACAGAATGCGGCTCCCGCGTCACCTGCACCAATGATCACAATCTTTCGTTTCGGTGCCTGATCTTCGCCAGCATCTTTGAGTCGTTCGCGACCCACTCGAACTGCCATGCGAAGTCCGCCAGCGAGGAAGATGTGTGCTCCCCATTCGATCAAGTAAACGCTTCTGGGGATTTCAAATGGGTCGATTATTAGGAGACCGATGATGCCGAAAACGATGGTTGCAGCCGTCGTAGATTTGGCGACTGCAATCAAATCGGGCACTGATACGTATCGCCACAAACCGATGTGAGCGTTGAAGTAGATGAGTGCTATAAGCCGGAGGCCGATTAGCACAGGAGCCCAGACCGCAATCGCCGAATACGAGATTCGGCTTTCGTCGAGGTCGAGCCTGAGCAGCAACGCTACATATAGCGAAATCGCAGGCAATATTGCCTGCACGAGGAGTCCCAATATCAACCGTCTTCTTCGAGGGATGTTTGGAACGGCTCTTTGTATTGCGTTACTTAGTGACATTGATTGGTAAGGGGTTTTACGTTCGAACTATCGCGAACGGTGATTAGGCTACTCGCACTCTAGGTGCTATTCGGATTGCTGACTCAGGTAATCGGTAAGGATTTACAGGCGCTCTTTGGCGAGTTGATCAGACGGAATGATTTCTGTTAGATATATGTATAGATCGACCGCTTTTTGTCGAAGCTCGGGTCTGCCAGCGTTTCCTGCTTCCCAAGCTGAAAATGCCAGTTTGTAGACACCATTTATTTCGAGCGGGTTCGCCAAGTGACCCTTCAAATCGTACTCGTATGCACGTGAAAGGGCTTCGGTTTTCGCGATCGGATTATTAGAAGCCGCTGCGCGACCATGCTCGATTTCGGCCAGATCATGCCAGTACCGTTGATCGATACTGGAACGAAGCTATTTGGTCGGCGATTAGGTAGTTCATTCCGCGATCCCAGGCGAGAACGACTGATGCGAGCATGATGATCGTTACAACTGCGTAGCTTCCGTTGGAATTTCACCGCATCGAACTTAGCGTCGACGGCTGCGTCGATTAGCTTGAAAACATTCTCAACGTCACCGTTGTGGTTGATGCCTATTTCACCAATCAGGTAGCAGGGATTTCCTTTTCCGATTGATTTTCCGGCGATGTTGACGACGGGTTTCAAAATTCTTGTTTCCTAGCGGTGCCCGACAGTGGGTCGGGCTGGAGCGTGTTACCTGAATAGGCTACTCCACAGACGAACTAAGTGTTCTGTGGGAGTCCTGACGGGATTTGTCGTTTTGTGAACGAGTGAACTTGGGTGGACAAGGCTACCAAGTGAAGTTGGTTAGCTGTTCGCAGACGTAATCGACGTCTGCATCGTCTAGTTCGGGGTACATCGGTAGCGAGAGGGCTTCTCGCGACAATCGTTCCGCTTCGGGGAAGCTGCTGTCGGCGTTCAGGTACTCGACGAACAACGGTTCTTTATGGAGCGGTGATGCGTAGTGAACCATCGTGCCCACACCGGCGTCTGAAAGATGCTTTTTTAGACGGTCGCGGTCGCTGCCGGCGGTGAGTACGTATTTGTGGAAGACGTGCCGAGCACCGGGAATTTCTAGCGGTGAAGTGACTGTTGAAATTTCGTCGAGTATCGATGTGTAGCGACGCGCTATGTTTTGCCGACGCTCTGCCCATTCGTCGAGATGGTCGAGTTTGAATCCGACTATCGCTGCTTGAATAGAAGCGATTTGAGAGTTGTAGCCAAGTTCTTGATATGAACGTGAATCGTCGCGACCGTGATACCTAAGACGCTTGATTCGTTCGGCTACTGCGGGTTCGTTAGTGACGATAGCTCCGCCGCTTCCAAATGCCCCAGCGACCTTCATAGGGTCGAAGCTGAGGGAGGCTGCGAATGATTGCGCCCCAGGGCCTGATCCGTTATAGGTGGCACCGATTGCCTGTGCGGCGTCTTCTATAAGCGTCACCCCGTTCACACGGCATGCATGGGCGAGGGGAGCGATATCGAATAGCTGTCCGTACAGATGAGTGGCAACAACGGCCTGGATAGTCCCGGAATTAACAAGTTCGATGGTTTTAGTTATGTCGGGCTGATAGTGCTTACCGGCGTCGACAAATACTGGCGTCGCTCCGGCGCGGATCACAGGTGAAGCTGTCGCAACGAACGTCATTGCTGGGACGGCCACTTTATCGCCGGGTTTAATATTAGCGGTTACGAGTGCAAAGAAAAGTGCATCGGTTGCCGATCCGACAGCGACGGCTTCTTTCGTGCCCATGACCTCACACAACTGTTGTTCCAGCTGCTCGACTTCGGGTCCTTGAAGAACTCGTCCATGAGCGAATACCTGTTCGCACAAAGCCATGATGGTGTCTTTGTGTTGTGCAAACTGGCGGTCGAGCCGCATAAACGGAATGTTCATTTTTGACTGCAGGCCGATGTTGTTAAATTGGGTTGTGGCGAAGGTGCTCGATGTAGGCAGGAAGGGCTTGTTCGAGTCCGTACTGCGGCTCGAATCCGAGCAGTTTACGAGCCTTCGTAACGTCGAGCGTTCCTCGGTTTGGAATATGGGCAGGGACTTCGCCGTACTCGACTTCAACATCACCAATGGTTTCGCTGATTATCGAAACGGCGGTTGAAAGAGTTTCTGATTTGCCGCGGGCAATATTGAACGTTTCACCGGCTGCTGCATCCGAGGTCGCAATGCGGAATATGCCGTTTGCTGTGTCGTCAACATAAGTGAAATCAAGTGCCATGCTGCCATCGCCATCGATGCGCAGTGGCTGACCATTTAGGGCTCGAGTGATGAATTTGTAGAGCACTCGTTGATTGGCGTCGAAAGGTCCGTATACGGCGGTTGGTCGAACTGTTCGCACGTCGATACCATAGCGTTTTCGGTATCCAGCACTAATTATTTCCCCTGCAAGCTTGATAGATCCGTATATATCTTTTGGATCTTTTGGAGCTTCCTCGGTCACGCTTTGGGTTTGAAAATCGCCGTAAACCATGCTTGAGGATGTGTAGATGACAGGGCAGGCGTGGTCGAAGTCTCGAACGACTTCGAGAATGTTTACGGTGCTGGAAAGGATCGAATCGAAAGCTTCTTCGGTTTGCTCGATGGCAACGTTAGCGAGCGGAAGTGCCGCCATGTGAACGATCACATCAGGCTTGAATTTGTTCAACGCTCGCCTGAGGTAATCCTTATTGAGAGTGTCGCCTGTAACGAGTGAGATGTCGTCGGAGATATCCGCCAGGCGCGCTAGTAAATTAATTGGCACAGCGTGTGGGTCAGGAGCTACGTACTGTTTGAAGGAATCAAAAACAGTTACCTCGTAATCGGCTGCGAGAAATTCGCGTACGACGCGTGAACCTATGAATCCTGCTCCACCGGTGACAAATGCTTTCTGCATCGAATCCTGACTTCTACCTTATTGGTGGTGTTTACGACGTTGCGTAATTTATTCCACCGGGTAGTTGAATGATACTCACGTTGAATCGCTGGGAGCGAGAACTGTGTGTACAGTGTTTTGGAACTTTTACCGTTTATTGCTTTGATTCGCTATCACGTAACCGATGATTGTGATCGTCGATCGTAAATGAGTTATTGGGTAATAATCTGACACCTCAACGAATAGCAAGAACTACAAGTAGAGCGAAATTTACACCAAGTAATGCGAGTTGAAACGACTGATTTGCCAACCGATAACTGGCACCATTTTTTACGTCTTCGCGACCTTAGACAAATTATGGCTGTGGAACGACCGGATCGAAGCACCCATGTGCTCGAATTGGGCGCAGGCGACGGGGTGCAGACAGCAGCTCTTCGTGAATTGTTCGAAGCAGTGATTCCTACAGATCCTGCTCCGTTTGGCAACGTCGAAGGAATGGTCGTTGCAGATGCTGCCCACCTGCCATTTGAAGACGACTCTTTCGATTTGATTTTTTCTTCAAACGTGCTTGAACATGTTGAACATCTTGATGAAGCTTTTGCTGAAATGAAGAGGGTTCTAGCTCCGGGAGGGATAATGATTCATTCGATTCCGACCGGGACATGGAAAATTACTCAATTGGTTGGTCGGCCACTGGCTTCGGGAATAAAAATTTTCAGGCGATTGATGCCAGGTGTTTCGGCAAACTCTGGGAGGGTCAAGCTTGGAGCATCGTTTGATGCTGATTCATCTGGAGAATCAAAACGCTCGACGCTCCAACGGATTATTGGACTTGTCATTCCCACCGTTCACGGTGTGTCAGGCAATCACTTCAGCGAGTTTGTACGTTTCCGACCCCGCTGGTGGAAACACCGATTTGAGCGGGCAGGATTCGATTGCTATCGATCTTCGCCGCTGTTCTTCCATTCACCGTATGATCTGCTGCCTTATCGGTTCATGGGATTGCGGGACCGGTTAGGAAGATCGGGATTCGCGTCGGTCGACGTTTACTGGCTGCGATTTGGTTAAAAGTTCTAGCCAGTTATCGGAATGGATTCGATCCGCTGACGATTCGTATTACGCCCTCGGCGACGCTGGGAACTGGCTTGCCAAGCACGCTTGCCTGAAGACTCACATCGAGTGAAGTATCGCGGGGACGGTCAGCTTTGAGTCCGGCGTCATCTACTGTGATTGGCTTGAGCAATGACATGTCGCAGTCGTAGGCTTCCATGACGAGATGAGCAAAATCATATTTTGACAATCGGTTGCTGGAGCCGAGATGCAGTAATCCTGTGTGATCATTTTCGATTGCCGCGTCGATCGCATCGGCGAAGTCGTGGACACTGACAGGCGAGAAGTAGGAGTCGGTGAATCCAGGGACTTCGTTTCCTGCAAGTGCTCTCACAAGAACCCATTCAAGCAGCGATCGAGAACCGGACGGACTGTGGCCGTAGAAGTAGCTGCGGATAATTATTGCGTTGGGGTTTACTTTGGCTACCAGGGCTTCGGATCGTACCTTGCCTGCGGCGTAAGAATTCAGTGGGACCGGTTGAGTTGTTTCAGAGTAATTTCCGATATTGCCATCGAAGACGCTATCAGTGGATGTGAAGATGAATTTTGCGCCGAGTTCGACAGACTTTTGTGCCAGGAACTCGGTGGCATCTTCGTTAATCGCTTTAGCCAGTTCTGGATTTTTCTCGCACCATTCCACATTGGTCTCTGCGGCGCAATGAATGATTAGGTCGGGCTGAATATGTTCGAGTGACGCAGCGACGGTCTCGTGATTGGTGATGTCGATCTGTTCAGCAGTTACCTCGGTAATGTTGACCGAATTTGATTTGTACCAGCCCACACAGTTCGATATCGACGAATAGTGGCGCGCCAGATTAGCTCCGAGCAGCCCGCTCGCACCGGTGATCAATATTGTTTGCTGTTCAGACATTGGAATCGAAATAGTCGGATGTAATTGTTCTTCGGAAAACAACGATACGTTGATCCCGTCGAATAAGCACGTTGCTGCTGCTGAGGCATTAACGATAACGATGTTCGACTTCAGTATCCTCTGAACATCGTTCTGTATTTGCACTGCTTCCTGAAGCTATTTGTGACCTAGACTGATAGCTCATCGGTTGCTGGTTCGCGTTTGATGAATGGATTTATCGATTGAAAATTGTCGTAACAGGGTGCGCTGGGTTTATTGGTTCGCGAGTTACATCTCTGCTGATTGAGCAGGGGCATGAGGTTCGCGGTATTGATAATCTGAGCGACGCTTACGATGTTCGGATGAAGGACTGGCGCGTTAGTAATTTGCTCGCCCCGAATTCAGTGGATTGGGTGAACGGTGACATCTCGGATCTCGATTCGGTGCGTGAATTAATTGGCGATTTTCAACCTGACGCTGTTATTAATCTGGCGGCGCGGGCCGGGGTGCGACAATCAATCGAAAATCCCTGGGCATATTACGAAACGAATGTCACCGGCACGTTGAACTTGCTTGAGGCGTGTAAGGACGCTGGCGTATCGCGATTCTTGCTGGCATCGACATCCAGTGTTTATGGCAAGAATAAGATGCCGTTTTCCGAAGACTCAAAAATCGATTCTTTGTTGTCGCCATATGCGTCTTCAAAGAAGGCTGCCGAAGATCTTTGCCGGTTGTACAACTATTTATTTGACTTCGATGTGACCGTGTTTAGATTCTTTACTGTGTACGGTCCGTCGGGTCGACCTGACATGAGTTTGTTCAGGTTTGTGCGCTGGATTGTTGAAGGCGACACGTTGCAATTGAATGGCGATGGCACACAACAGCGAGACTTCACACACGTAGATGACGTAGCAAGAGGCGTAGTTGCTGCTGTTGATAGGTCACCAGGATACGAGACGATTAATCTTGGGTCAGATCGACCTGTCGAATTGAACGCGGTAATCGATGAGATTGAATCGAACGTGGGTAAGACTGCGAATATTGAGCATCATCCGTTCCCCGCGACAGATGTTATGGCGACGTGGGCGAATATAAGTCGTGCACGTGAGCTACTCGGATGGGAACCTCAAGTGGACTTGAAGCAGGGCGTTGCCTCGGTTGTTGATTGGTATATGGAAAATCGCGATTGGGCCAGCAAAATTTCGCTGTAATTCCGAGTCGGTAGGACTCGATACGAGGAATAAAGTTAGTGAAAACTCCGAGCAATATCACAGTAGTAGGGCTGGGTTATGTAGGGCTTCCATTGGCTCTGGCATTCGCTGCCGAACTTCATACTACGGGATTCGACAATGATGTTTCGCGAGTCGAACAGTTACAGGCTGGGAACGACCGAAATCGTGAAGTCGATGGCTTATCGATTTCTTCATCTGAATTGATTTTGACATCTGGCGATAGTTGCGTGACTGATGCAGATTTCATTGTGGTCACGGTCCCAACTCCCGTCACTGAAGACAGTCAGCCGGATTTAAGTTTGCTTGAATCTGCTAGTGAGATGATTGGTAAGCGCTTACGAGAGCGTTCTAGGGACATATCTATTCCAATCATAGTTTTCGAGTCGACTACGTATCCCGGTTGCACCGAGGATTTTTGCGGTCCGATTATCGAGCGAGAATCTGGCTTGAAGTCAGGTGATGGCTTTCTGCTTGGATACTCACCAGAGCGCACTAATTTTGGGGATGTTGATCACACGCTAGAGACGGTGGTAAAAGTTGTGTCGGGACAGACCAAAGAGGCGGCTCGGGTGATCAGCGATGTGTACTTACGTATTGCCAAGGCTGGTGTTCATATGGCGCCAAACATCAAAACTGCTGAGGCTTCGAAGGTCATCGAAAACGTACAGCGAGATTTGAACATTGCCCTATTCAATGAAAGTGCGATGATTTTCGATCGGATGGGAATTAAGTCATCGGAAGTGTTCGATGCTGCCGGAACAAAATGGAATTTTCATCGGTATCAACCAGGGTTGGTCGGTGGGCACTGTATTCCAGTTGATCCGTATTATTTGACCTACGCTGCGGAACAAGTTGACTACGTTGCTGACGTGATCCTCGCAGGGAGGTCAGTGAATGAAGGCATGGTTCAGCAAGTCAGCGACAAGATTCAGAGTTTGGTCATCGAATCTGGCGCTTACGTGCGCGATTCGGATGTGTTGGTATTGGGCCAAACATTCAAAAATGACGTGGCAGATTTCCGTAATAGTAAAGTGATCGGCCTTACTGAGATTCTGAGATGCATGTTTCGAACTACTACCTCATTTGATCCATACGCCGAAGGGTCTGAAGGAAATCGCAATCCAGTGGGTGGATCGAGGAAGTATGGTGCGGTTGTATTGGCGGTTGGGCACTCCGAGTTCATTAACTCGGTGGATGACATCATCTCACTCGTGGAGTCCGGTGGCGTTCTAGTTGATTTGACCGGAACGATCGACGGTGCTCAAGCGATGGATTCGAAAATTACGTTCTGGCGACTGTAATGTGAACAGACGAAGGAATTTCGTCACAACAAAAGGGACCTGTAATTGACAGATATCGGAGTGATTGGTGGAGCGGGATACGTTGGTATTGTGACTGGCGTGGGACTGGCTGCGCTCGGGCACAAAGTAATCTCTATGGACCTCGATCAGAAGCGTCTAGCGATGCTGCGCGACGGCAAATCAGCTGTGTACGAAGACGGCCTTGAACCGATTCTCGACCGGCTAAATGAAATTGGGCAAATTTCGTTCACCGACGATCAGAGCGATACGGTTCGGAATTCCGATGCCGTGTTTATCGCTGTCGGTACGCCCTCGCTGGACGACGGCGCAGCAGATTTATCGGCCGTGATCGCTGTCGCAGAGGGACTGCGTGACGAGATCGGTAAGTACACGGTCATCGTGGTGAAGAGCACGGTTCCTGTTGGAACGATCAATGTTGTGACCGACATTCTTTCTCAGAAACTCACTGAAGGCGAAGATTTCGATGTTGTATCGAACCCTGAATTTTTGCGAGAGGGCAGCGGCCTGATCGATTTCTTCGCACCTTCGCGAATTATCGTGGGCTCGAGTTCGGAGCGTGCAAATGCCGCACTGCGGGAGATTTACGAGCCGTTGTTGGCTGGTACGACAGTCGTAGACGTACCGTGGATCGATTCAAGCCGTGAGATTCCGTATGTTGAAACCGACGCTACGTCTGCTCAATTGACGAAGTACGCTGCGAACGCCTTTTTGGCGACGCGAATTTCGTTCATCAATGAGATCGCCGGGATTTCAGAGAAGGTCGGCGGAAATATTGGACACATTGTGGAAGGGTTGGGGCTTGATCCGCGAATCGGGCCGGGATATTTGCAGCCGGGAATTGGGTTTGGCGGTCCGTGTCTCGACAAGGATTTACGGGCTTTGATCATGGTCGCTGGTGAAAATTCGTATGACCCAGTGATGTTCAACGGTGTACTACAGCGCAATGAATTGCAGCTGCGTGTAGTGATGAAAAAGATCACTGCGGCGGTAGGTCCGAGTTTGTATCAAAAGCGAATTGCACTGCTTGGGTTGGCGTTCAAAGAGGGCACGAACGATGTTCGGCATTCGCTTTCGATTCGTCTGTACCGGTTATTGCGGGATCAAGGTGCCTCGGTAGTGGGGCATGATGTGCTGGCTGTTGATGAGGTACGAGAGCTGGAACCTGACTTCGAGGTAAGTGAGGATGTCGACGGTATATTGAACGATTCGGAAGTTGTAGTGGCCCTTAATTCAGAGCCGAGCTATGCAGGCATTGATTGGTCGGGATATGGCCAAGTTGAGCGCTCGCCATATGTAATTGATACTCGCGGCATTCTGGATCACGATTCGTTGGTGGCGAGCGGAATTGAGTTCGATGTATTAGGAGCGGTTAGTTGAATCGTCCGTCTGCTGTAACTGTCATCGGTCTTGGGTATGTGGGGTTGCCGCTTGCCCTCGCGTTTGCTGCGGAATTCCCGACGATCGGTTTAGATGTCGATAGTGCTCGCGTCGAAGAACTACAGAAGGGGATTGATCGGAACAGAGAAGTTTCTGGAGATGAAATCCGAAATTCTTCAGCATCGTTCTCGACTGATTATTCGACCGTCGCCAATGCCGAATTCATAGTGGTTACGGTTCCGACGCCGGTTACAGAGAGCAATAAACCAGATCTTAGTTTGTTGGAATCGGCGAGCGCGATGATTGGTGCTCGAATGAACTGATTTCGTCGTCTCGGGTAATCATCGATCTCGTTGGTGCTTTAGGGGATGACGATTCAGGCAATGTGGTTGCTCGAACGTGGAGCCTGTGATTGCTGAGGTTGTATCTCCCGCTCGTCGAACATAACTCAGATGGTGCCATCGATGACATCGACGAGTGAATTCCTACTGGAATACAATGCTCGGAGAATTATTTGTGTGTTCTACGCTGACTGTGTGGTACTTGATCTTGCGTGATCGCAGAACAATCTCGTTTGTGCCCTAGTCAAGGTATGGCTGTGCTACGTTGACGAGTTGGTGCGGTACACCGAATCCCCACATATAAGGTCCGAATAGTGATTGAGTGCGTCAGGCAACGAATGCGGAGTTTTTATACAGCAAATGGCATGGATTGTTAGATAGTGGCTGATCGAGCGAGAATAGCGGTTGATTTTCAATCTGCGACTGTTTCGCAGTCGTACGCGCATTCCCGCATGAAACGTGGCTATGACCTGATTCTTGCCATTGTTTTGCTGCTGCTGAGTACCCCTGTATTGCTTCCCGCACTGATTTTGAACGTCGTGTTCACTGGTGGTCACCCGGTTTTCCTGCAGCGTCGTGCCGGTAGGGATGGTGCTGAATTTCGGCTTATTAAATTGCGCACTATGCGGCGTCCAAAAAACGACGAAACTTGGTCACATCGTACGGATGCGAGCGATGGTCGGGTTACCTCATTTGGGATGATATTGCGCCGACTTTACGTGGATGAATTGCCTCAGTTGCTAAATGTAATCATGGGGCAAATGAGTATGATTGGCCCTAGGCCCGAGACTCTTGAAACGACTCAGGAAATTTCGAAGACTCACCACAGATTTATAGAGCGAATGCTGGTGAAACCTGGAATTACCGGTACGGCGCAGGTGTACTTTCGTAAGCCTGAAAGCGACATGGATCTATGGCGACGTTACTACTACGATCGCCTCTACATCAGTAAGAACAGTTTGATGACTGACTTGAAACTGACTGTTCGAACGGTCGTTCTCGTTCTGCGGAACAAAGGCACTTAGTTCGGCAGAACGCCATCCTATTGCTGACCTGCTACGGGGCGGAGCGGGCTACGTACCATCTGCCGAGATCGGATAGACCGGCGTTGACACTCAGCGAATCTAGCAGACTCATCCCTGAGTATCCGTCGTATCGGCAGTTAGCGACATCTGAGTACGTTGTATAAGTGAACCAGCGTTCGATGTCGTGTGATGTTGCGTGATCTTCGAACCACGTGAATATCGAGTTGAAATAATCTTTCAATACCAGCGGTTTGTATTCGCCGACAGGCTTGCCGACGCCACATCCAGACACTCCGTACTGAATTGAACTCCAGCCCCAGTGAATCCCAATTTCAGTCACGATGATCGGATCTCCGGCTCTGCCAGGAAGAGAGTCGATATAGGTTCGGTAAGCGTCGAGTTGCTTCGCTGGAATGGATTCACTATTTGGTGGCAGGCTTGGTGCGTACTGGGCGATAGTTTCTGGAAAAAAGCCCGTGTTGGGAAAATTAGCCCAGTCGAGTGGATATAGATCGATCGCCCATACGTCCCATGGCGGCGAAGTGCCGTAAAGGTCTTGGTAACGAGAAATCAGTTCAGCCATCCACGTCTGACCTTTCGTGTATCCGCCACAACCGATACAGGTGAAATCCCAGTTGAGAATTGATGGGCTTGTAATTCTCGCTGTTGGATCGACCGATTTTATTTCGGTGTAGTAGTAACGAAGGTCTTCAACGATATCGTCGACAGTGAATTGACGGTTCGGTTCACCGCTCACGTACCAGATAGCACCGGGCATCTGGTTGGCCAATGTTTGTAGCTGGTCGTGGGTTTTGAGCGGATGTGATGGCGAAACTTCTATGTAGATCGGGCGTGATTTTCCGGCAGGATGTTGAGAAAGATCTGAATCGAATCTTAGGTACCAATCCGAATTAAGTGTTTGTAGTTGGGCGGTAACCAGAGCGAGGTTGCCTTCATCGACGATCACGCCGTATTTACCAGACAGGGATCCGGCTTTTTTATTAGAGGCAAATGGATCGGCAGTGGGTATCGGTGTCGGTGGTGGGGTAGTTGGAGTTGGGTACGGCGTATTCGCTGGAGTTGGGGTGATCGTAGGTGTTGGTGTGATAGTGGGAGTCGGCGTGATCGTAGGAGTTGGTGTGACGGTTGGCGTGGGACCCGCCGTTGGAGTCGGAAGCTCAGTCGGGCTCGCAACTGGCGAAGGCGAGGGTGGGAGCGGACTGCCTGTAGGCGAATCTTGCGT
>JAPYUK010000084.1 GCA_029936155.1 Dehalococcoidia bacterium
TCCTGGGTCGATCTCACTCACGCGTTCAAACCTTGAAAAATACTGGCGAACCCTAAAATTATGAACTCTGGCAGATGGCCATCGGTTGGGATTTTTACTTGGATCAGTCTGTCAGTGAAAAATAAAGATCTTCAAACTGGCGACCGACAACATCCCAACTAAATGAGTTTCTCACCGATTCCTGTCCGGCTGCGCTGAGCTTTGCTTGCAGATCTTTAGAACTTTGCAGTTGTTCCATCTTGCGAGCGAGGTCAATAGGGTCGCCCGCCTTGGCGATCAGGCCATCGATTCCATCGTTGATTGTCTCGATGCAACCGGGGGCGTCGGTTGAGATTACCGGGATACCAGCCGCCATCGCTTCGATGTTGATCATTGCGAACGTTTCGATGAGTGAGGGGAAGGCACAGGCATCGACGCTTTTGTACAGCTCGACTAACGGCGCACTTGGTATTCGATATTCCCGGTCGTTCGAGTCGTGTCCGAGCTCTTCGATAAGGGTTACGTGATCGGCAACGCCGAGTTCTTTCGCATGAGGAAGAAGATCGCTCATTCGCAAGCCAACGAACACGGCGTGCGCGTTGCCAATTGTTCCGGCACGTTTCATTTCGGCGAGGGCTTCGACGAGTATCGGGAAGCCCTTTTTGGGGTGGTTTCTGCCCACGGAGATGTATGCGAACTTGTCGAGTGGAATTCCGTATTTGTTGCGTATGGCGTCACGATCGACAACGGTAGATTCAAATCGAGGTTGATCGACTCCGCACGGAATGATTTCCATTTGATGATCGGCTACGCCAACACCCCGGAGATCGGGCTTGACCGATTCGCTGAGGGCGATTGCTTTCGATACGCGCGGCGACCATGTTTGAATGAGGCTTTCGATTTTCGGATCGAAGCGGTAGCCGTAGCCGACTTCGGGGTCTTTCTGGATGTCGTAGCCGACGGTGCGCATCACGTGCGGGATGTTTCGGGGGACAGTAAATCCGCCTACAGAAACTGCCGATGGATAGGTTCCGAACGACTGCCAAACATCGAACTTATATTTTCGCTGCATCCAAGCAAAGTATCGGTTTTGTACGAATTGATACGCCTTGCCGAATGTTGGCATTAGGCGTTGCTGACCGGGGAAGGTTGGTAGTAGTGGGTAGCCGAGTTCTTCCTTGCGGTCGCCGATCTGTCGCCAGCTGCTCCATGATGAAAACATCACCACTTGATGCCCGCTTTGCTTTAGATGGCGCGCCAAATTGTGGGCGGTTACTTGAGCACCGCCAACGTTAGGAAAGAACGACGAAATGACGATTGCAACGCTTAGCTTTCGTTCGCTAGAGGAAGCTGTAGTCAATTTACTTTTTCCGGTTGAAGACTGCTGCGAAGGTGAGGAATATCAGTTTGATATCGATCCAGAAGTTACGCTCTTCGACGTACTTCATACGGAGCGCCATTTTACGATCCCATACTTTTTCAAAGTAGATTTTGTCGGAGTCTTCACCAACGAGAATCGAACCGAGATCAGCGAATTCTATTGATGCGAAATCTGTGATTCCGGGTCGGATGTCGAGGATCACCAATTGCTCTTCGGTGTAGAGCTTTGTGTAGTCGGGCGTTTCTGGGCGTGGCCCTACAAAGCTCATGTCGCCTTTAGCAACGTTCCAGAGCTGAGGGAGTTCGTCGATCTTGAACTTTCGTATCCAGCGGCCGACGGTTGTCACACGGGGGTCGTCATCACCGGAGTGGTGCGAGCTGGGACCTTCAGCGATGCGCATGCTTCGGAATTTTCGAACCATTATCAGGGTGCTCGATTTTCCCGAGCGTTTTCCGGCACGTTGAGGCGAGTAGAGAACAGGCCGACCCAGTGTTATGAGAACAACCAGGGCGGTTATGAGTAGCACGGGGGAAAAAATAATTAGCCCGGCGATGCTGAATATGAGGTCAAACGTGCGTTTTGCCAAACAGTAAATTCCACAACTACTGCGCTAACCTCTACATTGGATTAGCACCGATTACATCGTTCATCTTCTCAATGAAAGATCTAGAGTTTCAATGGTTACAGAACCCTCAATGCGCTTCAAGCACGCATTTGTTACCGGATTCACCGGAATTGTGGGTGTGGCACTGTGTAGAAAACTGATCGAGATGGGTGTTCAGGTTACCGGTTACTCTCGTGGAACCAGTGCAAATCGTTTGCCAGACGGCGTTCAGCATGTGCGGGGCGATGTTCGGGATAAGGCGGGATTTGTTGCCAGCGCCGCTGGTGCTGATGTGATTTTTCATGTGGCTGCTGCGGTTCACGGTTCGGCTTCATCTTACAAAGAGTTTGAAGAGATGAACGTGAAGGGGACCCAAAACGCGATTCATGCCGCTTCGGAAGTTGGAGCAAAACTTGTCCACGTTTCGACTGTGAATGTTGCAGGATTTCGAAACGGAGACCTTGTCGATCCTTACGCTGCGACAAAATCTGAAGCAGAAGACTTGATTGGCGAGACTGTGGCAAGCGGGCTTGATGCTGTGATCGTGCGACCTGCATCTGTGTTCGGTAGCGAGCAGGGGAGAGCCGGCTTACTAGTCGATAGATTGCTCAGCGGATC
>JAPYUK010000043.1 GCA_029936155.1 Dehalococcoidia bacterium
CCGTTTCTCCACGCACCGTAGACGATCTTGCTGAACACATCTCGTGCCTTCAGTCGGCCTTTCTCGATCATCCCGCTGTTCTGGTCAGAAGGGTCTCGCAGCGCTCGCAGAGCATACGTTGTGCCGTCTTTGACAGCATGCATGAACTCGTCAGATGCACCGACCGAGATGTTGAAGTTGTGGATTTCGCCTTCAACCTGCTTGCAGTCGATGAATTCGAGGATATCGGGGTGGTGAACATCCATGACGGCCATGTTTGCGCCATCACGCTTACCGCCCTGAGTTACAAGAGTCGAAACGGATGATAGGTGTCGAAGCACGCCGATAGGACCACATGCCTTGCCGTGAGTTGTAGCAATACCTGCGCCCTTGGGTCGTAGTTCGGTCAAGGCGAAACCTGTCCCACCACCGAATTTCTGAACCATCGCCGTATCGTGAGCGGCACCCATGATGCCCTCCATGCTGTCGTGGAGCGGGAGTACAAAACACGCAGAGAGTGTGCCTGCGCCCGTGCCGGCATTCATGAGGGTAGGGGAGTTCGGCAGGTACTCGAGACTCGCCATCATCTGGTAGAAGCCTTCTTCTATCGCAGCAACCTCGTCAGGAGTCTTTTCGTACTTGAATTCAGGAGCAGCGAGCGCCTTGGCAACCCTTCGGAACATGCCGTCTGGAGTCTCGATGATCTCTCCAGCATCGTCTTTCTGTAGATAACGTTTATCCAGAACCACACTGGCATTATCTGAAATCACCGCCGGGGTGAATTCTTCTGTTGGGGTTGTGCCGTTCGTACCCATCTGTGTGTCCTGCGTAATGGTCATTAAGTTTCTTTTCGTGCCTGAGTGTTTGGGTGTTTTTATTCGTTTTGTCGAAACCGTACGTTTGGCGATTCTGAAGCGCCCGTTTTGCGTAACGTGCTTGCCAACCTTGGCAGTGTTCCTGTAACTGCCGCCCATTTACCGGAGTGAGTAGCAGAGGCTAGCGCTGCTTTGTTCTCCGGCGGTGGCCTCGTTGAGCCAGCCGTGGGACATCGTCCTCTATTAGCCGCAATTGGCTTTTATCATCCGCTGAATCGGGATCGTCTAACGCCTCCACTTCTTTAGTGAAGGAATCAACGTCCTGAAAGTCCCGATAGACCGAAGCGAACCTTATATAGGCGACCCGATCGAGAATTTTCAACCGTTCAATGCACATCTCTCCGAGCACATGTGCGTCGATTTCTGCCTTGGCGAGCTTATGCAGTTCGTTTTCTATATCGAGAACCATCTTAGAAATGGCTTCGATCTCTAAGGGCCTTTTGGCACAGGCAGTTTGGAGTGACCTGGCAAGCTTGTCCGACGAAAATGCTTCACGCCGGCCGTCTCGCTTAGCGATCATCAGTGGCAGCGAGTGCACGCGCTCATAGGTTGTGAACCGCAGTTCGCACCTGTGGCATTCACGCCTTCTTCTCACGCCATCAGGCGCCTCACGGGAGTCGATTACCCGTGATTCATTGTTTCCACAAAAGGGACAATGCATGCCTGAAGCTTACCAATCATTCTCATTCGTTCTTGGTTTGGGAGTACCGCGAAGAAGCTGTTCCGCTGCAAGCATGGAATTGCCAATCAAGATCATTGAGCGGAGCAGTGTGTAAAACGAAATGTTGAACACGCCACTTTGCGGCTGCGGACACAGCCAAGCCCCACATTTAGTGGTGTGCACTGGAGGCTACCACTAGCCATAGAGGGTATGTCAATCCTCTGTGTCACCTGATTTCTCTCGGTTCTATTGAGATTATCGGTTGTGCAACTGCGAAAAATTGGTCACCGCAGTCGCCAATCAAAAAGGCTATAAGCGCGACGTAATTCGTCGCACAGGTAGCTCCGCAGTTCAAGAAATCCATTTCCCTAAAAGCTGGGAATTGAAAATTGATAACAGGCTATGACCACCGCTGCCGAAAATAATACGCATAATTTTGATAGCTGGTCGCTGGGTTGAAGGGATAAAGGCATATTTACTGACCTACACTGGTCGGCGCGATTGCTTGTTGTAGAAATTGCGCGGGCGGGGAATGCAGCAATGAAAAATGCCTGGGCCGTTAGATACGCCACTGACGAGGTGCTGGAAACCTCTGTACAGCTGGGTGTGAAAAATATCATCTTCTACGGCGGTCCAGGTATATATGTGAAGCCAGCGAGCGACCAGCCGATCGACGGTGAGCGGAATACCTATGAGGATTACGTCGAGTTACGCGAGCGAGTGGAATCGTACGGGCTCAAAATCGCTGGCTGTGAAAACGGCTTCATTTCTCAACCAGATTTTTTCGATGTTGCGTTCGGTGGCCCAAAAAGGAACGAACTTATAGATCAGTTGGCGGTCGAAATAACTGATATGGGCCGAGCTGGTATTCCGATCCTTGCTTACAACTGGATGCCAAATTCGGTCTGGCGCTCCGGTGGAACTCAAATACGCGGCGGAACCGATGTTACGGCATGGGACAGCAACGCCGACGGCCAGCATTCAATTATCGATATTTCGGAAGAAACCCAGCAGCGTTTCGCTGACTACGACACGTCACGAGAAAATATGTGGGAGTGCCTCGAGCACTGGATTCGGACGATAACGCCCGTTGCCGAGTCTGCAGGTATTCAATTGGGTATTCACCCTGATGATCCGCCAGTGCCTGAATTGGGCGGCATTCCAAGACTTCTGGGAAGCTTCGACGCCTATAAGCGTCTCACATCGATAGTCGATAGCCCGTACAACGGAATCGAGTTCTGCCAGGGCACGTTCTCCGAGATGGACGATGCCAAGGACGATGGCATCTACGAGATGATCCGATACTTCGCCGAGCGGGACAAGGTTCTGTACGTGCACTTTCGCAATGTGTCAGGAACGGTTCCAGCCTTCAATGAAGAGTTCATCAACACTGGGTATGTCGATATGAAGCGAGCGATGGAGATGTACCACGCGGCAGGATACGAGGGCGTGTTCATGGACGATCACTGCCCTGAAATCGCTGGCGACACAGCCTTCCCGGGCAACTGGGGCGGCTATCGGTCCCGGATCTTCGCTCAGGGCTACATCCAAGCCATGCTCGAAGCCGTCACAGGTAAACGACCCGAGTAGCCAGCTATCAAATAGCCACACAGCAAAAAGACCCCGAGAGAAGGCCGGTTCTCTCGGGGTCTTGTGTGACTCGTACCCAGTGTAGTTCCCCAAAAGAATTACCCGAGCAGAGCTATTTGAAGTGGTTTTTCTGTTATTGAGTGACCTAGTCGCTCGCTGCCAGTTCACGGGCTGAGCGCCTGCGAGCCGCTCGGTGGTGACGCAAGAACGGTGGTAGATCCAGCGCCTCTTCGTCGCCAAGCACATCACTCAGAGCCTGCGTTACTGCAGCCTCTTTCTCGGCAGAAGCCTCTGCGCTCGGGAAGCCTGTCGCGATGATCGTCATCTTGACTTCATTCTCCATCTTGGGATCGGTGACCATACCGAAGATGATGTTGCAGTCAGGGTCGACCATGTTTGACACGACTTCAGAAGCCTGTTGAACTTCCTGGAGTGTGAGGTCGGTTCCGCCAGTGACGTTGAAGATCACACCACGTGCGCCTTCGATCGATACCTCCAGTAGCGGGCTGTCGATAGCCGCTTCAGCAGCCATGATCGCCCTGTCTTCGCCGTTTCCGTTGCCGATGGCCATCCATGCAGGACCAGCATTCGACATGATCGCTTTGACATCGGCGAAGTCGAGGTTGATTTCACCGGGCATTAGGATCAGCTCGGCGATCGACTGGACACCCTGACGTAGAACGTCATCGGCCATTCGGAACGCCATGTCCATCGAGAGATTCTCTGTGGACATGATCAACAATCGGTCGTTTGGAATAACGATAAGCGTGTCGACAACTTCGGAAAGTGCCTTGATGCCTTCTTCCGCCTGTCGTCGTCGTCGTGCTCCTTCGAAGTTGAACGGCTTGGTTACAACACCAACCGTCAGCGCACCGATCTCCTGGGCTACTTCAGCGACTACCGGTGATCCACCAGTACCCGTGCCGCCACCCATACCTGCGGAGATGAACACAAGGTCGGCGCCTTCGAGGGCTCGCTTGATTTCATCTCGATCCTCTTCGTGGCACTCTCGACCCTTGGAAGGATCTCCGCCAACTCCGAGGCCCCGAGCGGTGCGGTCACCAACTCGAATTCGAATCGGGACGTCCGAGCGTGTTAGCGCCTGGGCATCAGTGTTTACTGTGATGTACTCAACTTCAGGAATTCGGTCTCGGTACATACGTGAGACGGCGTTCGATCCCCCACCACCGACACCAACGACTTTGATCGTAGCTGCTCCGATATTTCCTTCAACTGGTGTTACTGTCTGGTCGGTCATTACTTATTTCTCCTGGGGATCGTCTGACCACTCGTTGAGTGAATCCGACGACCGCGGATGTTGGGGTTGGCGCCGTTCAATTGAACGGCGATGTGAGTTTTGTTAGCGCCCGAAAAGAAAATCTGTCCGCGTGTATTACTACGCGCCAGCGATCTCCTTTTCACGTTTTGGCAACCAGCCACGGATTACTGAAAACGCACCTATACGTGCTTTCTCATCAGCGTTCGATCCGACAGATGTCGCTGTGTTGGTTCGCTGGCTTACGTGGTTTTCGGCCGGCAGGTTGCGCATGCCCCATAGAGCAATGCCAACCGCTGCCGAGTAAGACGGATCATTCGTGCCTTCCGGCATCCCGTCCAAACCGCGCGGGCTAGCGAGTCGTACTTTTCGTTGGAATATGTACTTGGCGATGTTCAGGAAACCTTCGAGTTTGGCTCCGCCACCGGTAAATACGATTCGATCTGTCGGAATATCGGCGAGGTGTGGCTCTTCGAGTTTCAGCATTATCATTCGGAACAACTCCGAAGTTCGCTCTTTCAATACCTGACCAACTTCACGCTTAGTAATTGTTAGCGGCTGTTCCATCGTGTTTGGGTGGAGAGTGATTTCCTCTTTCAGCCCGGCCAGCTCTGGAGCAGCAGTTCCGTGCTTGATCTTGAGCTCTTCCGCAGATTCGAAGTCGACTGAAAAAGCGATACTCAAGTCATTGGTGAACTGGTATCCACCGACGGGAATTACAGCTGTATGAACCACCGCACCATCGTGGTAGACGGCGATATCGGATGTTCCGCCACCGACGTCGATAAGCACTGCGCCTTCTTCTCGCTCGCCAGCCGTAAGCACAGCGTCTGCGCTGGCGATAGGTTCAACGACCATAGAAGAAACTCGAACACCTGCATCGGATACAGCGTTGTGTAGCTCCGTAATCTTCGAAATCGATCCGGTAATCACGTGGCTCTCGATGTGGAGTTCACCGGTGTGCATCCCGAGCGGATTGCGCACGCCATGAAGTCCATCGAGGGCATAGGTTCTGGGAATTACATGTAGCAGCTTGCGATCGTCAGCGAGGTCGATAGCACCAGCAGCTTTCTTTGCAGCTGAAATATCAAGATCGGTAACGGCGCGCATACCATCGCCGCGAGGGACGTTGGCCCACCGGTTTTTTGATTCGACATGGCTGCCAGTTAGTCCGACGTAGACCTTATCGACATTTACACCGGCGTCGGCCGCAGCAAGTGCAGCCGACTCTTCAATGGCGTTTGTAACTGCTTGGGAGTCGGCAACCATCCCTTTACTCATGCCGCGGCACGGTACGGTTGCGATACCCGCTACTTCTACTCGGTGATCGGGGCGTCGGCGAGTAATGATCGTGCACACCTTGGTGGTGCCTATATCGATAGCTACTCTAAAGTCGTCTTGCAACATGGTGGTCTCCTGTGCGGACTCAGGGTCGGGGAATGAATTTGGGGAGGGACTGGTTAACGGGGTAGCTGTGACGTATCTGGAGGTTCGGCAAGGGTCGCAATTCCGGCCGATGTAGCCGAGCGAGCCCTTCGGTGCGTTCCGGGCATGTTCAGGATGATGGTGATGCTCATACGCGCTCAGCCACCCTCAACTTCGCGCTTCGTGCACGCGGGTTCGATTTGATCTCGGCATCTGTTGGAATCATAGGACGGCGGGTGATCACTTTAAGCGTGGCAAGGTGGTTACATCGGCACACCGGTGTTCCGGGAGGGCAGATGCAATCAGATGCCTGCTTGCGGATGAAATTCTTGACGATTCGATCTTCGAGCGAGTGATAAGAGATAACAGCCATTCGGCCGCCCTGACCAAGTAGCGAGACTGCCTGCTCTAATGCAGTCTCAAGCGCCGACAACTCGTCGTTCACTGCGATGCGTATGGCCTGGAACGTCCGAGTTGCGGGATGTGTTCGTTTACCACGGCGTGGGTTCACTTTTTCAATAACGTCTGCAAGTTCCAACGACGTGTTGATCGGTCGATTGCGGACGACCGCTCGCGCTATACGACGAGCAGCTCTGTCTTCGCCAAGATGGAATATCACATCTGCGAGCTCCGACTCGGCGTAGCCGTTGATGATGTCGGCAGCAGTTACTTGCTGGTCGAAGCTGAATCGCATATCGAGTGGATCGGAGCGTCGGAAGCTGAAGCCGCGCGACTCTCGATCAAGTTGAAGGGACGATACACCAAGATCAAATAACACACCGTGCACAGGAATAAATTCATATTGCAGTGCTGTGGCACGAACGTCGCGAAAATTCACGTTGATCGCTAGGAAAGCGTCACCATGTTCGGCGAGTCGCTCCGTTGCAACTGAGATCGCCTCAGCATCGGCGTCGAGTCCAAGGACCTGCCCACCGGGATCTGCTGCTTTGAGAATCTCTTTCGAGTGGCCACCCTCGCCGAGAGTTCCGTCGATATAGCGTCCACCAGGCATGACATTGAGTGCATGCATCATTTCCGGAATCATGACCGGAGTGTGGTGAAGATCTAAGCCCATGAGAATCACTCGTCCGTCTCCACATCATTGTCGAACTGACGAATTACGACCTGTGTTTGTTCGACCGGCGGAGTGATTTGCGAAGCAGCCTCTGCGATATCGGTTGCCTCGGTGTCGAGTACACGGCGTTCTTCAGCCCAGGCCGCAACCGACCAAATTTCAATAAACCTGCCTGTGCCGACGATTACTACGTCTTCGTCCAGTCCGGCATACTCGCGCAGCTGGACGGGTACGACGACTCGACCGCTGCGGTCAAGGGTTCCGGCGAAGGCTCCAGAGAATGTGAGCCGGGCAAGCTTGCGTGCGCTGGCTGAAGTGCTCGGCTGCTGTGAGATTTCGGATGCAGCTCGGTCCCACTCTTCAGGGGTGTAAACCACGACGCAGTTGTCGTATGCCCTGCCGAGGACAATGCCATCGGTGAATGCCATTTTGAAACGAGCGGGAATTGCGACCCTGCCTTGAGGGTCGATTCTGTGCTCATATTCGCCGGCGAAAATCATGTGGCTCTCTGGGTACTGAGCCTGTGAAGCGAATTCCGATTCTGCCCCTATTTGCCCCAATACGCGACAAATTGTGCCAGATAACCACTTTCTTCGACAATACATTCAGCGCACACTTTTGACGTTATTTGAATGTGACGAACGTACCTTTTGTCGTGCTAGCATCCAGAAAATCGTAGTTACAGTCAGTTCGTACGTTCGTACTTCAAGTTCAACCTTGAGTTCAAAAGTACGTTTGTACTTCCGTAATTAGTGCTCGGCGCATTTGACGTGCGCCGCGGTGGAGAAACTCAAATAGTTACCTACGCAGTGCTTACCAGCAGTGACACAGGCTCGGCCGGGAAACGGGTCGACACAAGCGGTGACGCCATTGTTGAAATCATGGATGGCGCCGGTCATTTGCTTGGCGAGCGAGTCATGCTTCCCGACGACTTCGAGCAGCTGGTCGAGCAGATAAAGACGTGGTGCGGCAATATTGACGTAGTGCTGACGACGGGCGGCACTGGTCTGTCCTCCCGAGATGTCATGCCGGAAGTAACACGAAAAGTCATCGATATTGAAATTCCGGGGATGGCAGAAGCGATGCGAGCAGAGTCACTAAAAGTAACGAACATGGCGATGATCTCTCGTGCGGTAGCCGGCGCAAGAGGATCAACTCTGGTCATTAACCTGCCGGGCAGCACCGGTGGTGTTCTCGACAACCTGAGAGTAGTGCTCCCGGTTATCGAGCACGCCGTTGAAGTACTTCAAGATCGCCAGGCAGGAAGTCACCCGAATTAGGTCTATGCACGGGTGTGAGCACGCGTACGGGCGCCATCAATCTTCCTTCTACGCAAGCTTAATAAACAACCGAAACCGCCGCGTCCCGGGCGGAGTCATCGGAGCCGAGGGATCCGGTGAAGTGTCGCGCAAAACGTCAGACAAGCACCGATCCCTATCCCCGCTCCACCGAAGATCCCTCCATTTCGCTACGCCATTCGACAAGACCAGGATGCCCTCCGGTCGTGAAATTGTAGCTCGTGGCTCTAAAATAAGTAATCAATGAAAATCTCGATAATCACGCTATTCCCAGAAATGTTCGATGGCCCTCTCGGTACGAGCATCGTAGGGCGCGCCCGCATGTCGAAGAAAGTTAAGATCGATATTGTCCAACTCCGCGACTTCGCAACTGACGAACGAGGCACCGTTGATGAGCCACCGTTCGGCGGCGGCGCGGGAATGGTTCTTCAAGCAGCACCGCTCGTAAAAGCAGTCGACTCCGTCGCGGACAGCTCAAACTCCAACACGAAACCCCACGTCATCCTGATGTCGGCACAAGGTGCCCCGTTCACTCATCACCGTGCCCAGCAACTATCTGAACTTCCAGACATCACACTTGTTTGTGGTCACTACGAAGGAGTTGACGAGAGGTTCATCGAGTTGCGAGTCGACGAAGAAGTTTCTATTGGCGACTTCGTAATGACAGGTGGAGAAATCCCAGCGATGGCTCTGACCGATGCCATCGTCAGACTAATCCCCGGCGTTCTTGGGGATGATGATTCGTCGAAGCACGAGTCGTTCGCACCGGGTTCAGACGCGTTGCTGGAAGGTCCCGTCTACACACGCCCGGCCAAGTTTCAGGGCAAGAAAGTACCCGAAATCCTGCTCAGTGGCAATCACGCCAAAATCGAAGCATGGCGACGCACTCAGGCTCTAAAGCGCACCGAAGAGCGGCGACCCGATCTGCTCAGCGATTGGCCTGCCTCGGGATCCACTGAAGACTAGCGATAATGGGCATATCTACAATCGCCTGAGCAAGCACGATAAATTAGTTTCCATTGGTATTGCTGGTCGGCGGTTTTCGGTTGTAGACTTATGTTTCTGCACTGAAACACATCGACGCCACTTGGGCGTCTTTTCGCGACGAAAGATTTTTAAACATGGACGCCGCATCACTGGTCGAGCGAAAAACTCTTGACCACATCGAGGACTTCCAGCCCGGTGACACCGTTATCGTTAACCTTCGCATTGTCGAAGGCGAACGACAGCGTATCCAGGCTTACCAGGGCAATGTAATTTCCGGCAAACATCGCATCGGAAAAGACCCACTGCCCGGTGACACGTTTATTGTTCGCCGTGTTTCTTATGGTGTAGGCGTAGAGCGAATCATTCCCTTCCACTCACCAAACGTAGAGTCGGTAAAGGTCACCCGCCAGGGCAAGTCACGACGTTCACGTCTCTACTACCTTCGTGGCCTCACGGGCAAAAAGGCTCGGATTAAGGAACGCCGCTAGTCATATTTCGGCATTAATCGCCGAACCGACCGCATGTAATCACCCTCTCCCGGAAACAGGAGAGGGTTTTTTATTGGCGATTTCTGGGTCACCAGCAGTTTGACCCCACATCGCTGGGACGGATAATTGCCTGCATGTGGTGATAGTGCGCCTGATAAGCGTCGTTCAATTGGAGCAGCCCGTGCAGTTCGCAGAAGTAGCCGTCGATTTTCCCGACGACCACTCGCGCACGTTTACATATTCATGTCCTGAAGATCTGGCCGTCGCCGCTGGCGATCTGGTGTGGGTGCCCTTTGGTCCCAGAACACTTCAGGGTGTGGTGTTCGAACTGAGCGACTCGGCTTCTACCGATATCGACAATATTCGTCCGATCACCGCCCGTACTCTCGATGGTCCCTTCATCGCCGAGCATCTTTTACTTGTTGCTCGATGGGTTGCGGAGTATTACCGAACGACGTTATTCGTCGCTTGTTCATTGCTGCTGCCACCTGGAGCTTCGTCGCGATTGCGAACATGGCTGTCGCCCGGTGTGGGTGAAGCGAGCGAACGGTGGAACGATCTTTCCCGGCGCGAACGCCAGGCGGTCGACTATGTGCTGAAAAGCGGGAGAGCCCCTAAGTCGAGGGTGGCACGGAGGCTTGGAATCGGTGGATCGCCAGTTGTAGATCGACTAATAAGGCAGGGAGTGCTGCACTCCGAGTCAGAATGGGAGAAACCCCGAGTCACTCCCGTGTACACAAATCGAATTGAGCTCGCGGCCAGCGAGGTCGATGTTGCGCAACTGATCGAACTGGAAAGCGAACGAAAACGACCCCGTCGAGTGGAACTTCTAAGGTGGTTCGGCTCCGGCAAGGTCGCCAAAACCAAAACTTCGTTGAACAAGCAGTTTGGAGGCGCGGCGGTTAAGTGGGCGTTTGATGAAAGTCACCTGAGGATCAGGAAGATACGCCGAGATCGTGATCCACTTGCCGACTACTTCTTTCAACAGGAGTTTGGCCACTCACCAACCAGCTCCCAGAAAACCGCAATCGACGTGATCGTCACTCAGATTCTCGCCATCAAACCTTCTGTCGATCCCAGCGAACGGAAATTCCTGCTTCACGGCGTAACCGGGTCAGGCAAAACCGAGGTGTATCTACAGGCGATCGAGGCTTGCATAGCGGCTGGCAAGCGAGCGATATTCCTCGTTCCCGAAATCGCCCTCACGCCTCAGACACTACAGCGAATTGCATCTCGATTCCCGGGAAAAGTAGGGGTACTCCATTCGGGCTTGACGATAGGGCAGCGCTACGATCAATGGTGGCGGGTAAAAAACGGCGATTTCCCTATTGTCCTCGGCTCCCGAGGGGCAATTTTCGCTCCCTTAGAAAACCCCGGATTGATCGTGATAGACGAAGAGCACGAGTGGACTTACAAGCAGGGTGATCAAGCTCCACGGTACCGCGCCGGAGCCGTCGCCGAACGCATTTCTGAGGGCACAGGCGCGGCACTGGTTCTTGGCAGCGCCACGCCTGACATCGCAAGCTACCGATCATCTAAAACTGGCAATTACACACTGCTCGAACTACCCCAGAGAATCGGAGCCGGTAGCAACACGGGCGATCCCGGAGCAGCCCGCACTCTGGCAAAAATCGAGATCGTCGACATGCGAGAAGAACGTGCCGATGGAAACTTCGAGATGCTCAGTCGGCGGCTCATCGAGTTGATGCGGGAAACCCTTCTCGAAGGTGGGAAAGTAATCCTGTTCTTGAACCGACGCGGCTCTGCATCGTTCATTCAATGCACCGAGTGCGGCAAAGTCCGCCAGTGTCGCCGATGTGACACTGCACTTACGTTCCATCGCGACTCCGACGACCTCCGCGCCCAGAAAGGCCGACTTGTCTGCCACTACTGCAACTATTCCGTGCGGGCTGGTTCAGAGTGCCCGACCTGTGGTGGCAAGCAGATGCGTAGATCGGCACCCGGAACTCAGATGGCCGTTGAAACGGTTCGTCAGTATTTTGCCGGCATCGAAGTTGTCAGATGGGACTCCGACAGCGCAAAAACGGCGGTCGATCACCAGCGGATCATGGACAAATTCGTCAAAAGCGAAGCAAGTGTTCTCGTCGGAACCCAGATGATCGCAAAAGGCTTGGATATTCCCAGTGTCACACTCGTCGGGGTTATTTCTGCAGACACAGGACTCGCTGTCCCGGATTTTCGAGCCGGGGAACGAGCGTTCCAGATACTCGCACAGGTAGTAGGTCGAAGTGGTCGGGGAGCGTGGGACGGTCGAGCAATCATCCAGACCTTCAATCCCGAGCATTACGCAATTCAAGCTGCAGCCGATCAGGACTACGAGCTCTTTTACGATACTGAGATCAGTTTGCGTGCCTCGCAGGTAAATCCTCCGTTCACTAGCATGATCAAACTCATGCACTCTGCCGGCAATGCCGATGTCGCGAAATTAGAGGCTGAAAGATTCGCGAAAGAGCTCAATGAAGCCCGGGAATCTCACGGTGAAACCGGGATCGAAGTTATTGGCCCTACGCCTGCGTACCCGCTCAAGGTCAGGAATATGTACAGGTGGCAAATATTGCTCAAGGGCTCTCGTCCTGAGAGACTTCTTGAGATAGTGCCTGCAGGATCGCTATGGTCAGTTGATGTTGATCCGGCGTCGCTCGGCTGAACTAATCTCGACTCCTGCACCTTGTCAGGCCAGTTTCCAACTCAATTCAGAAAAGAAAATCTGTTGCCACTCAGGCGAATCAGGGTGTTCCCCGATCCTATTCTGCGAAAGAAATGCAGAGTAGTTCGCCGCGTCGACGACAAGGTCCGAGAGCTGGCGTACGACATGGTCGAAACCATGGACGCAGCTGGTGGCGTAGGTCTCGCTGCCAATCAGGTGGGCACGCTCCAGCGAGTTGTGACCCTGCATTTGCCCGGTGACGAATCGGCAATCATTCTCGTGAACCCAGAGATTCGGGATACCGAGGGTGAACGGGAAATTATTGAGGGATGTCTTTCGTTTCCCGGCTACGAGGGGATGGTGAAACGATCGGTAACTGTGAAAGCAAGATGGCTCGACGAAAACGGCTCCAAGATGAAGATCACCACCGAAGAGTTGTTCGCGCAGGCACTTGAACACGAAGTCGATCACCTGAACGGTATTTTGTACGTCGATCATCTTATTGCGCACGAAAAGTTGGCCGCAGCGGGCACGCATGTCGAAGAAGATGAACCGCACATGCATGACGTTGAGCTAGAGGTGCATGCGGACCACAGCGATGAAGATGTCGAACCCGAGGAATCGTACATCGAAGTGGTACACACCACTATCAAGTTCAGCGATTTGTATTCAGAATCGTCTGTTGACCAGATGCAGTACGACCTCCGGCAGGCCGGTTATGTGATTGACGTACCTGAGTCGGGCGAGGAATCGTGCGATCACGGACATACCCACGATCACGTCGAGTCCGACGACCCCCACCTGAACGGTGGAGTACTGCTCGACGCAGATCATGAGCACTAATCACTCCCCCCGATTTCCTGAGTGCATCTGAGAGATCTCAAAAGTATTCGCAATTGAATCTGGGGCACACCGTTCGTCTCAGAGATCGAAAACCAACCTTCCACGAGGCCCCTCCTTCGTCGGGAGATAGGCTGCCGTCCGCACGGGCGCATCGAGTCAAAAATATCATCGAAACACGAGCGGTTTCGCAAGGCGAATTTACGTTGCCCGGTGCTATACTTTTTGCTTGCCTGAAATGAGTTGAAGTAACCCTTCGACGAGTTCGGGTTTATTTATGTTTGTATCGGTACCGAAAAACTGGCATTTCCAGTGCGGTATCGGAAGTTCGTTCTAGTAGCACTCCGACGTCACCAGATCGGTGAATCAACGTCGGAACAAATCACATAGACACGGCGCCTTAGCGGCGCGTTTCGCGTAAGAGTCTGAGTTATTGAGTAGATTCAGAGGCCTCGTCC
>JAPYUK010000044.1 GCA_029936155.1 Dehalococcoidia bacterium
CAGGAAGAGCCGATGAGTTCGTCGCCATCTCGCTCAGTCGGCTGGAATCAGGCTTGGATGCCGCCAACTGGGGCCACCCCACTCTGCGAGAACCCACGTTCCTAGTCCCTTAGTCAACACACTGCGTGCTTCCGGTGATACGGTTCGCTTGCCGACTTTTTCTTGGCGAATTGGTGGTTGCTTTAGGAGATAGTGCTCTTGATTCACGACAATGTTGAATTCGATTTTTACTTCATCAGGCACGGTGAATCGCAGTCCAATGTGACGCCCGGTATCGCAGCAGGCGCGAACTTCGACGCCCCGATGACCGATAGAGGACACCTGCAAGCCGAGGCCGCAGGTAAACGGCTAGCGAGCGAGGGTGTTAAGTTCGACAAGATCTACTCGTCGTCGCTGGTTCGTGCAGTTCAGACCACTGAGGGCGTGCTCCGCGGAATGGGCATCGAAGGCACCGAGTTCGAACAAGTCGATGCGATTATCGAGAAGCAGACTCCTGCATGGCGAGGGAAGCTGGCGAAGGACGTCATGCCAACCGAAGTTCGGTTAAAGATGGCCGAAAAAGGTCAGTTCTTCAAGGCGGCGGACGGCGAGACGATGCGCTGGGTTGAGCGGAGGGCCTCAGGCTGGCTCGAAGACGAAGTCATCTACAACGAGGACTGGTACGAGAAGCCCGGAACCCACACTATCGCCATCGTGAGCCACGGCGACACAATGCGGGCCTTGCTCCACTACATCACCGGTATGGACAATCGGCTTGCGATGCGAACGGACATTTTCAACTGCTCGATCAGTCGCTTCCGATTTGGCAAGCTCGGCTGGTACATCGGGAACATTAACGACTCATCGCACACTCTCTCGCTCGGCGATATTGTGAGGGACGAGAAGATCGTTCAGGGCGGGCTCGGGGTTTAGGCTCAGACTACTCAGCAATCCCCAGCAGGTTGGCGTGGTAGTTGCGAGATAGACCCTGTTGCCAGTAGGCTTCGAGCTTGGATTCAGCTTCGGCGATACTGATCACATGCATTTCAGCTCGATCTTTCCAGAGTTCCATTCGAGTGAGAGTTTCGATTGCATCCGCTATATCGAAGTCGACATCGATTGACGTCAGATTCTTCAAATACTCTTCGATCTCGGTTTTAGTCGTCGACTCCAAAGTAGATCGCCCGTCATTCTCTGCATCGAGGCAGAACACGTAGAGTAGTACCGCCTCTTTGATCTCTTCTTCGCAGATCATGAACGAAATCATGTGAATGGCACTACGGTTCGCCCCGAGGCTCTGGAAATACAGATGTTTCGCACGGTTCGAGTCCCTGTCTTTGATCGCTCGTCGGTATCCGGAAAACACCTTCCAGAACAGACCTCCCAACGGAATCGCAATCACCCACAGCAACTGAGTCGCGGCCACGAGTCCCACCGCCAAAACCTTTGTCGCAACGGTCCATACAGCTCCGGCACCGCCACCAACCATCATCACGGCGTCACGCAGTCCCATCCGCACGTTAGCGTTCGGCAGAAGAGCTTCGACATCACGAATTGGGATGTCTTTGAACAGCCGAACCTGCACCGTGGGTTCGCCTGCTGGACGAGTGATCACGGCGAGTCGATTGAATATTGCGATCTTGCTGGTCTCACCCTTGATCGGATGAGCCAAAGTTCTGCGGTTGTACGGCGCGGTCGAGCGCCCACGAACCCAGATCGCCATCTCTTCGAGGCTATCTTCGTCGAGTTTCACCTTCATTCCGTGAGTGTTGCCAGCCTTGAGGGCGGTGCGAACTTGATCGTCTGACAGCTTCTCAAAGTTAGCTTTTTCGAGCATGTGCTGAACCTGCGTGTTCAGAAGCACGAAATCGGAATCGTCAGGCTGGTCACCCTTCAGAACGTCGATGGTTTCCCGATCGGGATTTATCTTGGCGTAGTTGCGAATGATGATCCGCTCGAATGCTGACTTCTCCTGCTCGAGGATTCGAATAAACCAGTCGGCAACTTCGCCAATGTTTGAAGCCATATCGCCAAACGTCTTGGAATCGGACGCCATGAAGTCGATCAGATCGTCAGACGCCACGGGTATGAACCTGTTGTCTGGCCGCGTAAATCCGGCGTCATAGACGTTGGTAATACCGAATTTTGAGCTTAAATATCCGAAGCCGAACAAATTGCCAAACAATTCTATTTCTCGGTCATTGTTGCCCCACTATTGAGCATCTACCAGTCAGTTCGGCGAAATTGTAGTCAGTTTAGGGTGTACTGGTGCGGCGATGCAATTCGTTCCTGTGGGTTTTGAGAACAAGCCAGCAACCGATTTCCCGAGCGAAGTGCTTTCTGAGCTCCACTGAAGAGTCATCTCGAAAAGTGCCGCGCGAAATATTTGATTGGTCATAGATTAAATCGTAGGTGTAGCCCAGTTGGTCTAAGCGCTCTAGTTAAACGTCTGCTGGAGATCCGTCCTCGGCATTCCAGCTTCCTTCGCCGGACTCCGCGTTGCCGGTGTTCTTCGTTTCATCGGGGTCGAGTGGGCGTTCTGCGAATACCGACTCGTCCAGGTCAGTGCCCAATCCAGACACCGTCGGCAACTCGAAGTAACCGTCTTTGAGAACGAGCGGCGTCGTTTGAACTTTGTCATGCCACGGCATGTCCCTGGCAGTCTCAAGAATCAGGAAGTTTGGAACAGTTGCACACACATGCATCGACGCGGCTGTCGCAATCGGCCCGTTCGGGTTATGAGGTGCGAACTTGATGTACTCGATCTCAGCCATCGAAGCGATTCGCCTGATCTCAGAAATACCACCTGTATGAGCGATATCTGGCTGAATCACATCGGTCAGGCGACGGTGCAAAATATCTCGAAAGCCATATCGAAAAAACAGGCGCTCGCCAGTTGCGATGTCCATGTTGTGACCGGCGTTACGCACCTGCTCCATGGCATCCAGATTGTCGGGCGGAACCGGTTCTTCGAAGAACGTAATGTCGAACTCTTCAACAGCGGCGATCAGGCGATTTGCAACCGAAGGCCGTGATCGACCATGGTTGTCGATCATGATCTGCACATCAGGGCCCAGCTGGTTTCTCATCCCCTTGATCTTCTCGTGCAGTTCGTCCACCACATCGGATTCGCGCCACTTATTCTGGCCGATCACCCAACCACCAGTTTTGAAAGCAGAGAATCCTTGATCTACGGCATCCCAACCGCCGCGTAAATCACCAGCGTGTGTATATGCCCGAACGCGATCACGAACCGCACCACCAAGCATCTTGTAGACGGGAAGGTTGTAGATCTTTCCTGTGAGATCCCAGAGCGCAATATCTATCGCCGCCATGGCCGAACCCATCACCACTCCGCCGCGCCAGAAACCGTGGCGATACATAATCTGCCAGTTGCGTTCGATCTCGGTTGGGTCGCGACCAATCAACCGCGTTGAGAGTGCTTTGATGCCCGATTCAACCGCCTGTTCATGGCGTTCTAGTGTGCCTTCACCCCAACCGTGAACACCCTCGTCCGTCTCGACTTTGCAGAAAACCCAGTTGCGGTTTCCGCCCTTCATGGTGAATGTCTTGATATCGGTGATTTTCATTGCTCAACTCTGGCCGAATGGCCCCTGTTGCAAGTGGAGTCAGGTTCAACTCAACACGGCGGCATTCTATGCCGGAACACACGACTTCGATACGAACTACAGGTCTTTTATGCGTGGGTAAATCAGCACCGTCAATGCAACGATTCCCAGGCAGCCAATCGAAAGCAACAGGTATCCGTAGCTGACTCCCCAGCGGTCGGCGGCGATGCCGGCAGCGATTCCAGCTACCGGTGAAAGGGCTGTGTCCAGCAGCGTCGCCGAGATTATTCTCCCTCGCAATCGATCTGGTGCAAGCTCCATCAATGTGACGCTGTTTCCTGCCCTGAACAGTGTCTGTGAAGCACCGATCCATATGATCAGCGGGAAGGCCATCCACATGTACGATGCGCCCGCGAATCCAAGCAGGGCGAATCCATACGATACTGCTGCGAACAGCATCAACTTGCCTTTGTACGGAATCTCACGGCGAGAGGCGATGAACAGCCCTCCGGTCAGCCCGCCGACAGCGCCAACTGAGGTGAGCACGCCCATCAACCCAATTCCGCTCCCGTATTCTTGTTCGACCAGCTGCGGCAGCAATACCTGGTGCGAAAAACCTATGGAAAGCGGACCGAGCCCGAGCAGCACGAGTGCCAGTATTGCCCGATGCCGCCCTATATAAACAAAACCTTCGATCAGTTGGCTGAATGGATTTCCTTTCGGCAACTTCGAGGCAATATCCGGAATAGTGATTTTCGTGGTCGTCCATATAACCACTGCGAAGGATCCGGCCGCCCAGACGTACGCCCAACCAACGTCAGTAGCCACTATCAAAAGGGCAATCAACGCCGGTCCACCGAGGCGGGTTGTGTTAATCGCTATCGAGTTGAGAGACATTGCGTTGAACATGTCTTTCTTGTCTACCAGATTGGGAATAATCGATGTTCGAACCGGCTGGTTCATCGCCATGCCCGCACCCAGAGCAAATGCCAGCACGTAAACGTGCCAAAGCTCGACAACGCCACTCAGTAGCAACGCAGCCATGATCACATGCATCAGCATTGTCCATACCTGAATGACCATTAGGAGTCTGCGCCGATTGAACCTATCGGCAGCCACACCGCCTATCAGGCCAAGTATCAACATCGGGATGGCGCGGGCAACGAGCACTGAAGCGACAGATGTGGACGATCCGGTCAGGTCCCATACAAGCCAGGCGCGGGCGACCATGTCGGCGTGCATCGCAGTGGCCGATAGCAGTTGGCCGAACCACAGATAGCGGAAATTACGGTTGCTAAGAGAGCGGAATGCGTTTGAGAGGGTGTTAGGCCAGAACCTTGAGGAGGTCCCGCGGGACGTAGGTTGTTCTGTTGCCTGATCGTTGCTCAATACGGGGGTAGTATATGCCTGCGATTAGAGCAGGTTACCCGTTTGCCCAGCGTTACTCACTGTCGACATCTATAGGAGTGTGAATCGACTGCCAACCCTCCAGTTCGAGCGTTCGAACTTCGTTCAGGCCGATCCCCAAAGATTTTGCAGTTGCCGATGGTGTGGCGGACGAACCGTCACTCGAACCCAGCCCAAGACGAAGTTCCATCACGCTTTTATGAAGTGGCGGAAGGGTGGCGATTGCATCGATCGAAAACTGCTTCGCCACATCTCCAGAGATCGATCGCGAATGACCGTCGGCCGCTCGAAACAGTCGATCCATCATCTTGGTTCTCCCCATCGCCATGATCCGTCTGAGCGATGTATCTGAATTGCTCGAAGCCAGCCGTTTTGCATCGTCCTGAGCAACTCCTTCGAGACACAGCCAACCCTCGCGCGATCCGCCTGTTCGCAAGCCATGTATCGCCAACTTCCAAGCACTTTCATCACTCGATGAGAGCATGTCCCGCAGAATCTGAACTGCCTTCAGAGAACCGATTCCGCCGAGATCACGAGCCGCCGCGATACGCTCGGGCATGTAACGACCCGAAAGCATTGCTCTTAGCTGGGCTATCCGTTCCTCACCCGAACCGCTGAGTTCATCGGCGACGCGCTGAAGATGTGCTCCCTCGGTTTCGCTCTCAGTCCTGCTCAGCCGCGTAGTACCGGAGGTTTCGGCAGTAGCAGGAAATGTGCGTTCTTGCTCGGAATCTTGAGTTTGTGAGGTCGGGTCAGGCATGGTGCGGTCAGAATTCTACCTTTGTCCGAGTGATCTTTGGCTCCTCGTGTTCATTGGCATCCAGGCGCCATCATCGTGTTCGACGACTAACCTATCTGCCGGTACATTTTCGATAAAGCCGGTGGATTCGGGGTGGTCGCCGAACGTGGAGATGGCCCACACGCCGCAAACACGTACCAGGAGATCCCGCCAGACGCAGTAATCATGGATATCCAGATGCCGCAAATGAACGGCTTCGAGGCGGCGGGGACTATTACCGGGCCGTAGTGGTCCTGACTTCGGTGAAGCAATACGACGAATTCGAACAACTGTCCACAGAGGCGGAAGCTGCTGCGTTATACATGAAGCGTCACCTCGATGTAGAGGTCGTGCACGAACTCATCGAGAATCGCCACCAACAGGTGATGGCAGCTTAGTTTCAGATTGTGGTGTTGGAGATGATTTTTGGCGCCCTTTGCGCTGAGCAATCGCTGATCCGACAACGACAAGCACTGCGCCGATATAGAGCTCGCCGCCGATCGTTTCGCCAAGTATCCACCAGCTGAGTAGTACGCCGAATATCGGTTGGCTCAGAGATATGACAGTCACTCTCGACGGCAAGTAACGTTTCAGCAGCCATGTCTGGCCTATAAACCCCAACCCGGCTATCAACACACCGGTGTAGAACAGGGCAACCACCAGACGAATAGTGATCTCGAACGATTCATCGCCTTCGAATATCAGGCTAGCGATCACAAACGTGGTAATTCCAAACACGCTCTGCGCCATCAACAGCTTGTGTTGCGATATGTCTTGGCCGAGCTGCGAGAGGAATACCTGCCTGCCACCGAGCAGAATTGCCGACCCAAGTAGCAAGATGTCACCAACAAGGAAATCTGAACTGGAATCTGCGAAACCCTTGTAGAAAACGGCCACGACTCCGCCGTAAGCAATCAGGGTTCCAAACGTTGTCGAACGTGTCATTCGGTCGCCCGGTACGAATAAGTGTGCAAACACTCCGGTCCAGAGCGGAAACGTGGTGGTGACCACAACTGCGTGACCTGCGGTGGTGTAGTCCTGTCCAATATTCATAAACGCCAGCTGAACCGTGAACAGTATTCCCAGTAGAACCAGCGGCACCCGCTCTCGCTTTTGAATTCGGAACGACTGGCGAGTTGCGATCGCGTAGATCAGTACAACTATCGCTCCGAGTACGAAGCGCATCCATCCGAGTCGAAGCGGCCCGGCATCCTCAAGACCCGCCTTATTGGCAACCGGATTTCCAGCCCACATGGTCGAAAGAAGCAGCGTCAGCCCACCGGCTTTTAGCGAAAGTGGTCGGCGTCCGTTCTGATCAGCGGTTGGTGGCTGATTCCGGCTCTCGTCAGGTTGTTCAGATGAACTGGTGGCCATAGACGACTATTGGTCGCCGACTGCTTGCGCCGTCAAATCAACAACACCCGGTACGTCCTCACACCATCTAGTTACGATGACGAGGTCCTTTTGGGGATCGATCACGACCGAGTTGCCGCCGGCACCTGAAGCAGCAAATGTCGATTCAGAGGCGTGCTTGCCGTATTTGACGTTCCCGGTGTTGAGCCACCACATGTAGCCGTACTGATCGTTTTGCTCGCTTGGAACAGCCATCATGCCGATCCAACGCTCGGAAATGATCTGTCGATCACCCCATCGACCCCGATTCAGATAAAGCATGCCGAAACGGGCGTGGTCGAGAGTATTTACCCATAGGCCACCACCCCAGTGAGCTCCGCCTGATACAGATTCGGTGATGAGCCCATCGACGTTCACCATCGAATGTTCGCCGTAGCCATGCCAGATCCACGAGTCCGACGCGCCGATCGGGTTCATCACTTCTCGTTTGATCACCTCAGGAAGCGGTTCGCCCCAAACTGCGAGTAGCGAAAGCGCTGTACGATTTACTCGCACATCGTTGTATTCGTAGTGAGTTCCCGGTGCTTTTCGGGCTGCTCGACCTACGTTGCTTGGATCGTCGTCCCCCATGCCATCTGCCGCAAGTGAGCGGTTCCAATCGACGACATCGGGCTTAGTGTAGAGGGTTCCTTCCCACTCGGAGCTTTGCTGCAACAGGTGTTCCCACGTGATGCCGCGGTTCTGCTCGGTATCAAAACCGTCAATCGGCTCACCGCTGGCACTCATCGTGATCGACTTGCCGTTCTCATAGTCAACAACCGGTTCAGACATGCTCTTGATCAGGCCTTTGTCGAACGCTAGACCCGCCATTGTCGACACGTAGCTCTTGGTCGCGCTGAAAGTGAGGTCGACACGATCGATATCGCCCCACTCTGCCACGATGTAGCCGTCTTTGACGATAACTCCGGCCGGACCACCACGATCCTTGAACGGACCCAGCTTATCCGCCCACTCAGGCGCGTCGTCGCCTACTCTGCCGTGCTCGATATCGATCGGCCAGTTGATCTCGTTGTCTTTGGCAAACTGAACAGCCCGGTCTAGAGCCGACTGATCCACTCCAAGTGACTCTGCGTTTTTTCGTTCCCAAGAGCCTTTTTGCGGGAGGTACAGGTTCTGTTTGGTGGTCAAATTAGTCTGCTTAGCCCTCGAGCCTTTTCAGGTACTGGCCGAGCCAGTCGTACTCAACGAAGTCAACGTACTCGTCCATCAGCGCTTTTGTGATCGGTCCGGCAGGCGATCCATCGCCGATCTTACGGCCCTGGAGCGACCGAACTCCGCAGATGCAAAGTGAAGTCGAAGTCAGGAATATTTCGTCGGCCGTCATCGCATCGAAAAGGTCGATGTCTTTGGTGACAACCGGAACATCTATACGTTCTGCCATCTCGATCGCCGTCTCACGAGAAATCCCGCCCAGAACGTACTGTTCCTGAGGTGTGTAGATAACACCGTTTTTGATCGTAAATATATTCGATCCGATGCCTTCTGCAAGGAAGCCTCTAGTATCCAGCAATATCGCCCACGCTTCGGGGTCCTGCGCCTTGGCTTCCATATCGGCTATGATCAGGTTCAGGTAGTTGTGAGTCTTTGCACGAGGGCTGAGCGACTCGGGCGGTGTTCGGCGAACTGAAGATACGATTACGTCCATGCCGTCCTTGTATAGGCGGGCGCGTGGCCTGAGCGGAAGCGGTGTGCACTCGATGATCACGTTCGGGCCACCTGCGTGCTCCCACATATCGCCACCGACCAGATCAACCCCGCGAGAAACGCGCTGTCCAATCCAGTAATCATCGTCAGGGCCCAGAAGGTCCAGATTGGCCTCCAGCACCTCTTTCGACTTTGCGACCATCTCTTCCTCCGACATTCCAGGATCGATGTCGACGTATCGAAGTGAATCGTAGAAACGGCTGATGTGAGTCTCGATCTTGAAGATCTTGTGACCAAACGTTCGGGTCATGTCGAATACGGCGTCACCGTACTTGAATCCGCGATCGCGGAAAGAGACTTTGACGTCCGACTCAGGAATTATCTCGCCATTGAAGTAGGCGACTCGTTCGCCAGTTCGAGTATTGGTCATCGCTAGTTACATCCTATCTTTCATATCGGTGCCAGAAGAGTTCGAGTCTAGGACGTTCACCGGTTCGCCAAAGCTGAGACTTCGGCACGGACGCCTCATGATCTTGATTTATGACGGGCAGCGCGATGCTACGCCTCACACGAGTGTGCGTATAGTTCCACACTGCATTTGTATATAAATATATGTATGTATAGGCAGCCAAATACGGCAGAATTACTAGTGTGGAAATTAATTCTGATTTGAGCTGAATATTCGCTATGCCCATCATCGATGTATCGCAGAAGTCCTATCGCTCTCTAGTTCGAGCAGCGCACAAACGCGGCATGAGCATTTATCGGTACATTCAACGTGTTATGAACGAGGATTCTGGTGCAGATGACGCGAAAGAGGCCCCAGAAACGATTCCTACGCCAGAACCGAGTCTCTCCGAAGTTCTTAGACCGGTCGCACCAGTCGAGCTTGGCGACTATTAGGAGTTCACCCTCGACCGATTTCGCCGTAAATTGCTCTGATCTCGAGAACGTTGTGGCTTCGTCCTTGATATTCCCGGAGAATACAGTCCTGAACTGCCGTTCAACAACGCTTCCACCGCCTTCAAGCTTGTAGGCGTGCGCAGCCTCTGAATACGCCGACGACGCGGCTCCGTTCCCCACGTCGAGCACGTCGATCACTGCAACATCCCGTTTCAGCAGTTCGTCATTGACTGGCATTGTTGAATCGAGAGTTCAAAACTCAGTTGTCATTGGAGAGTTCATATATCCGGTACGACCAGGCGTCCCGCGCTGCGGTATCTAGTGCTTTTCGCCCCGGCTGATCGACCGAAAGTCGATTCGGAAGCGTCCGGTCCCCAATGCCGTCGGGAAGCTTTACCCGCTTCAAGAACCGCCCTAGCACCACACGGTCGCCGCCAAGCACGAGATTGTCGATCTGACCCGGATATTCACGAAATCTTGTACTGGCGACCTCCCCTGCCTGGTCGAAAAGTTCTCGGATCCACTTCTCTCGACCCCGTCTGAATCGATTCGACGATTGGCCGCCTTTTCGGTGCTGATTTTTGACGTATCGGCTGCCAGTTTTTGTAACAACTAGCTCTCCGTTTTCAGCGATGGCGACCGCCCAGTGTCCAAGACGAAGCAGGATGATTCCGATAGTTCGGTCGACCAAAATGGACGCTCTAAGATCATCGAACGAGTTCGAATCGCTGGCCTCCTCAATCGGAAACGGCGGCAACATAGCGAGTCGAGGCCTAGGCGGAAGTTCAGACGGCGCTACGACCACGCTGATCAGGACGATTCCGTTATCTGAATCCTGCGCCGATTTTGGCAGTGATCCCCACTCCGCCGAAAGCGAATATCCGGCTGGGAGAAGTTCGACCACAAATTCAGCACCCGGCTCAATCTCGAAATCGATCAGCCGATCCAGCAACGCAGAACGGTGAGTAAGTACTGGGCCAGTTGCAACGGACGCAGAGGTCACGCGTGATTCCTATCGGATGGGTCGGTAGCTGCACACACTCTATATTGCCCCACCTGACAACCAGATCAACCCTGCCCGTCCTCCCTAAGGCGCCCAACCGTGGCTTACTCAGTCCACTGCTTTCCGCGCATGGCGACAGCTACTGGATCGATACGGCCACCCAGACCATAGCCGTCGGGCAGAGTCTGGTAGCCGTCCTTGATCTCCTCGAACGGTTCCAGAACCTCTTGTCGCCAATCGGCTTCGTACACTGCGTGCTCAAGCGGAATCTTGTTGCCAAACGCTGCCGTTGCGTGAGCCGATGCAAGAAGTGACAGCGGGCCCGACGGACAGTGCATCGACACCGACCCTTCCCAACGCGCCTCAAGTTCTCGGCCTATGAGGTACGCCTCAACCGGACCTCCGCAGAACTTCACGTCTGGCATCACGACGTCGAGAACGTCATCCTCCATCAGCTTCGTGAATAGACCAACTCCATAGCCCTTCTCTGCACCGGCCATCGTCATCTCAGCCTTGTCACGGATGAGACGGAAATCGGCGGTGTCGTTGATTGGATCGACCGGCTCTTCGAACCAACCAACACCAGCTGCTCTCAATTCTGGCTCGAGCGCAAGGGCAGAGTCGAGATCGAAACGTGAATGACAATCGACCAGCAGTGTGCGGTCAGGGCCGATCACCTCTTTTGCAGCACGAATGCGGTCGAGACCGATTTCGGCTTCTCGTGGGAGGCCTGTCGAACTGAACGGCCCCTGGCATTCATCGAAAGGTGCACATTTGGCGGTCGTGAACCCAGCCTCCATTGCCCGTTGAGCCATTTCAGCGAAGCCATCGGGCGAACGATCGCTCGGGCCATCGAATGTTGGCTTCAAGGCTCTGTTGATGTTCGAATAGAGCTGAACTTTTCGATCGGCCTTGCCATCATGATCGTACAGCTCACGCAAGTAGTCGACTAGCGGAAGCTGTAGTACCTGGGCCAACGTATCCGCAATAGCGCAACGGAGGCCGCTCACTGCGGTTGCCAGCGCAATGTCCGTTTCTATTTGCTCAACATTCAGATTGTTTATCGTGATGACATCTGAATCACTGGTGATTTTCTGTCCCCGCAGATTGTTCGCAAGTCGAGCGACTATCGGCGCAATCGACTGATCAAGCTGCGTATCAGTGATTTCACCCTGACCCGTGGTTCCGTTGCCGTCGCTGAGCGAGAAGTGAACCCAGGTCGTTTCGGGGCGCGCTTTTATCGAATTGAAACTTAGTTCTGTCGGTGTGAACCATTCACCTGCTATTGGCAATTTTCGCTATCTCCGTAACCTTTGACCGAATTCGGTATGTTGGTTGTTAGTCACATGCCCGAGTCAATCGTGACCCGGTACTTATCGGTTCGGGTTGACCCGGTACCGGGCGTACTTGTCGTCGTTGATGAACTCTTCGATGACGATCTTCTCACCATCGAGGTCGTTTGAAATGTTCGCGGCAAGCACCGAAGCAAGTGAGTTGACCGAAGAATTGAAAGAATTCAATCGATTCTCTGGCTTGCTCTCCACGATCGATGTGGCAAACGCCTTTCCGATCGCAAGAGTGTTCTCCTGACCCATCGCTGTGGTGTGCGGACCTTTTGAAATGACGTGTCGCACGTCAGCATCAGTCGGTTTTTCTATAGGTGGCCACTCGCCGTCGAAGCGGTAGTCGACAATATCGTCTTCGAGCTTGATCGTGCCGTGGGTGTGAATGATGTAGTCGAATCGCCCGTTGTAGTACGAGCGCGCCGGCTTCGTGAACAGCAGGTTGGCGACTCCGCCCTTCTTCATGCCGTAAGTCACGGTGTAGGCAATCGGGTTATCGCCTTCGGTTTCGTGCAGCTCGGTTGGACGTTCAGTGTAGGTAGCTCGAACCCACTCGACATCGTCGTTGGTCCAGTAGCGCATGATGTCGGTCTGGTGGATCCCAGCCTCTACAACCGATGTGCCCGACCACGCTCGGTTGGCAGTCCAGACACGGTTGGCGGGTCCGCCCTGTTCTTCGGTGCGGGTGTGCTTCACGCCGTGTCCCTCGACACCGCCCTCGGCGACCATCGTCATGGCAGCAACCCATTTATCGCTCAGGTAGGTAGCGATGTCTGTATAACCACGGTCGTGCCGCATCTGGAAGCCGACCGTGCTCGGCACGCCGGCCTTCGTGATGGCAATGTCCTGAGAAATGATGTCGTCCAAGAACAACGACTGCGGTTTCTCGGCAAGAATGGCGATTCCACGTTGGGCTGCTCGCTCAATTTCGCCCTTGTGCTGGTTTGGCGGGATGACGAACCAGATGGCGTCAACCAGCCCCGACTCGATCATGGAGTCGGCTGAGTCGAACATCTTGATGCCGTTCGCAGAATAGCCATCAACGAATCTTTTGATCTTGCTGTCGGCGAGGTTCTCTGGATAAGGATCTGCCAACGCAGTTATCTGGACAATTTCATCCGATTGCATGTCTACCAGCACCTGAACGTGCTGAAGTCCACGCTGCCCAACACCAATTAATCCGACGCGCAGGGGTCCTGCCATGAGTGATAGATCCTTCTAGCCAAAATGGGTAACAAGCTGGCTCAGAAGAGTTTTCACACAGCCAACCACGGAAAATACACGTCGAGTTTAACACCGAGATCGCCTATTCGGGTCAACTGGCTGGAGTATGCGCAAAATGTAGTAGAGTGCCGCTTTATCAGCGAAATAGCTGCTAATTCGAATGGCTTTTACCTAATGGGCTGACACGGTGAACGAACAAGTCGAAAAGTTACTGTCTGACG
>JAPYUK010000045.1:0-7586 GCA_029936155.1 Dehalococcoidia bacterium
TTCAGCCACTCAGCCATCTCTCCGAACTCATCAACTATAACAATCGAACCACTCGCTTCGGCTGTCCATTTCAAAGGAATCTGGCGGATTCCGTATTCGTTACTACGCGTTCACAGATATGTTGACGCCCGAGAAGACCGAACACTACGATTGAATCAGTTGTCGACCAATATCAATTCTCATTCGAACAAGGCGTACGACAACATACCTAAAACCCTGTGAACATAATCCATTTATTCGCGATAGTCCTCCCTCCCTTCCTTGATGGAAGGTGTGAATTGCGACGCGCGACCAAGTCCGCCTCTGACGTACGGAGACAACGAAACGGTGGTCTCTAGGTGACCACTGCAGGAATAATTCTCGCGGCCGGTAAAGGCATTCGAATGCGGTCGAACGTGCCCAAGGCGCTCCACAAGGTGGCAGGCGTCGCACTAGTTGGCCACGTCGTTCGAATCATGCGAATCGCCGGAATCGAAGACATCACCGTTGTTGCATCTGAAGATTTCGCCGCTTCGCAAGAGTTCAAAGAAGCGCTACTGCCGCGAGTCAGCGTGTCGATTCAGGCAGAACAACTCGGCACCGCCGATGCGCTGGTCGCCGCAAAATCTACCGTCGAAGGAGCAGACACTATCGTCGTTGCTCCCAATGACATGATCCTCGTCACCGACGAACTCGTACGCCACGTGATCGATACTCACACCGACGCCGGCGCGCTCGCAACTTTACTTGGTGCGCAGGTCAACGACGCCTCAGGTCTTGGCAGAATCAAGCTCGACTCATCGGGAGACCCAGAGGCGGTTCTAGAAGAACACGAAGCCGATGATGACCTTCTTAGAAGCAATTTAATTAACACCGCCTGGTACTGCTTCGACAACAATTGGGTATGGGACGTGCTAAGTACGATTCAACCTGCAGACACAGGCGAGGCCTACCTGCCCCGAGTAATCGAAGCTGCTGCAAACCTGAGCCGTTCGCATATTGTCGTTTCCAGAGATCCCAATACCGGCATTGGTGTGAACGATCGAGTCCAGCTATCCAATGTGGAGCGGATAACTCGCCAGCGGACCAACGAAGCTCACATGCGAAGCGGTGTGACGCTTCAAGATCCACAGACAACCTATATCGACATCGATGTCGAGATTGGCTCCGATACAACAATTGGTGCTGGCACTCACATCGGAACCAGATCGTCCATCGGTTCAAATGTAACTATCGGACCAAACACTCGAATCTCATTGAGCCACATTGGTGACAACGCGACCGTTGACGGTGCTCGGGTTGTCGATTCCGTCATAGGGGATGGTGCATCTGTCGGAACCAATTCACTGCTTCGGGTCGGCACCGAACTCAAGCCGGGCGCCAAAGTCGGAAACCTCGCCGAAATAAAGAACTCGGTAATTGGCACGGGATCGCACGTGTCACACTTCAGTTATGTAGGCGACGCAACAATTGGGAGCAATGTAAATATCGGAGCAGGAACTATCACCTGCAACTACGACGGCAAAGAAAAGCATCCAACGATTATTGAAGACGAAGCGCTAATCGGATCGAGCACAATGCTGATCGCCCCGGTCACTATCGGCAAGGGAGCGAGAACTGGTGCCGGATCTGTCGTCAGAATCGATGTCGTGGCAGGTGACACAGTCGCCGGTGTCCCCGCAAAATCTATAAAATCAAAGTGACTCAAATATGTCCCAGAAGAACATTCGGGACAGGAATCAACTAAGGAATGATAAAAAATACAGAAGACCCCGCTAGTACGGGGCAACCTCCGGATACGAACCAGCATACGAACCAGTTTGAGGTGAGCGTGTAATGGCTCCCGAACTACTTTCGCTGCTGGCCCTGATAATTTCCGGAAGCGTTTTCTTTCTGACCGCGCTATCGATCTCATCGCTCGGAACGCGTGTCAACCCGCTGCCATCGATACTGCGGAACCCTCAAACAAACGGGAATGGAAACGGCGATGGAGAGGTCGACCATGATCATGGCTTATCTGGTCGACTCAGCGCAGAAGCGAGCCTCTTAGGCAGAGGCCTTCAAGCCGCATCCCTAATGGCCTCGGCTCTTGCAGTGTTCGCTATATTCGAAGCAGGCACAGGGCTGGCCGGTTCCGGCTACGAAGTAGCGCTCAGTGGAGTGATAACCGCCATTGGCGCGATCTTCGTGCAGTTGATCGCGTCTGGCCTTTCTGGCTACAGTCGAAACTGGGCCAGGGCATTCAGTCGGCCCACAGGCACGATCCTGCGGTGGCTGAGTATCACGCCGGGGATTTCCCATGTTGTCGATTTCTCACTTTCACGTGGTCGTGGTGACGATGCTCTGGGCGAAGATGTTTCAGCCGCACTGCAAGAAAGCCTCGATTTCCTTGAAGAGTCGGTCATTCCCGCCGACCAGAACGAGCTCAGGATGATCCGGGGTATTCTCCGAATGGATACCGTGAAAGTGCGCGAAATCATGGTGCCCCGTGTAGATATGAACACTGCGCCAGCAGAAGCAACTATCGGCGCAGTCGCAGACCTCATGTCCGTTGGCGGGCACAGCAAAATTCCTGTATACAACGAAGATATCGATTCGATCTCAAGCGTGGTCTTTGCTCGCGATGTGCTAACCGCACTCGATAATGATGTTGACCCCGACGGTCCTGTGGAGCCACTTGCACGCCCTGCACTGCGTGTACCAGAGTCACAGAGCCTTGAACGTCTTCTGCGTCAGCTTCAGGAGCACCGGACGGGACTGGCAATCGTCATCGATGAGTATGGTGGCATGTCGGGACTGGTAACCGTGACAGATCTAATTGAAGAGATCGTCGGCGAGCTTATTGACGAGTTCGACGTCGACGAGCCTGAAGTCGAGGCAATCGGCTCAAACGAAATGTTCGCCGATGCCGGTGCCTCGATCGACATAATGAACCAGACTCTCGGCACATCGATCGTTCCCGATGGATTCGATACCGTGGGAGGACTGGTATTTCGAGAACTCGGCAAGATGCCGTCTCCGGGTGACGCCGTAACGGTAGGTGGCGTGCGAATCACGGTTCAAACGGTACTCGGCCGCAGAATTCGCAGGGTCAAGATCGAGCGCATCGAACGCGAAATCTTTACGGTCGACTAGCTTTCGGTGTCGTGTAGGGTGCGTTGTTTCGATGCACTGTGCTCCGCATGCCGGTCCGCTAAGGCTGCGTATCGACCCGGCCCTAACTCGTAGATCACCACCGGCACACCCTCTACGCCATCAGCCAACTCGCGTACCAGAAGCCAGCCGTGAGTCTCGTAGAAGCGTCGCGTCCCGGTATTCGCAGCGATAACGCCCAACTCCACACGACTAAACCCCTGTTCTTCGATAAATACCTTTGCTCGGTTCATCAGAAGACTGCCTATTCCACGGCCTGTTAGTCCGGGCTCTACGTGCATACCGACAAGTTGTGCATCAAACTCAGAAGACTGCAATTGGGCAACACGGACACTGCCGACGACTGTGTCGTCGAGTGTTGCCACGTACGTATCCTCGTTGTCTCCTGCCGTATCAAATACACTCTGCCACTTTGATCGGTACTCCTCGATATCTCTTGAACCGACCCATTCTTCCAAAGCGAACGGGGCGAATGAAATCGTGTGACTGCGGTGAATCAGACGGGCGATCGAAGCTGCATCGTAGGCGTTCGCCTGTCGAACTACTGGCAATTCTTTTGACATGGTGCTTACTGAGTTCTATACGGAAAGAGGCAGTTTAGATTAAACAAAGACGCCCCGGCAAAACCGGGGCGTCTAAAGAATCAGAATGATTCAGGTTTAGGCGTTAGCCATCAACCTTGTCAACCAGCATGAATGCACCGGAGGCTGAGTTGCCTGCGTCACCCGTTGCTGATATCCCGAACAGTCCAGCGCCCCAAGAATCGTCAAGGTCAACAGTTAACTCGAAAGCACCGTTTGCGTTAGCGATAGTCGTTGAGTCGTTGGTTTTCTTAGTTGATCCGGAGAGAAGCTTATCGAAGCCACCCTTCTTAGCTGCAACCGAAATCTGTTCGCCTTTGGCGAAGCCACCACCGATGATGGTGATTGAGGCTGTGCCACCGCTGAGCTCTGCTGCACCGGTCGAAGGACCGCTTGCGTCAAAGACCGTGATACCACCTACATTGGTTGTGCCATCTTTACCGTCGGTACCGTCGGTACCGTCGGTACCATCGGTACCATCGGTACCATTTCCGCCAGGGTTACCCGGGTTACCAGGAGCACCAGCGTCACCGTCGTTACCAGATGAACCAGGTTCGCCTGGAGCGCCGGGAGCGCCTGGCTCGCCTGCAGCACCGGGGTTACCGGGGTTACCGGGGAGCCCTGATGCGCCTGCGGCTCCAGCCGGACCGCGCTCACCCTGACATGCAATTGCAGCCATGAGGGCGAACATCGTACCAATCAATAGGAAAGCCTTTAGCTTTCCGCGGAGCAGTCCTGTCATTGGGCCCCGTCCTCCAGTCTTAGAATTTTTGAATATCGTGCGCCGAGTACAACAACAGAACTCAGCTTGATTGTCTGCCAAGAAGCGTAACCCATGTGCGTTACGCGCGAGTTACTGCCGTCGTAAGTGGCGTGCCACAGGCAATACTATTCGGGCGATTTCTCCACTGTCAAGCAATTCAGGCTGGGCTTATAAGGCGTTTTGTTGCTTACATGGTTCAGGTTTCATCTCTGTACCCGCTACCGGGTAGCCATGCTCTGCGAATAAAAAACGTCGCTTTCTGCAGCAATATCCCTGAATTAAATAAGTGTAGATATACCGACCTTCGTGATATCCTTCCTAGGTTGTGAGAGAACAAGAACGAAAATAAAGAAACTAGAAAACGTACAAATCACAGAATCCTATTATTTGGATTACCGGCTAAGTAGCTGGGTATTTGCGACTCGGAGAGCACTCAACTTGGATCAGTCGAAACGCAGCGCAGTTATTGAGGAATACAGGACACACGAAGGCGACAGTGGTTCGTCGGAAGTCCAGATCGCGTTGCTGACAGCTCGTATTACAGAGCTAACGGATCATCTGCGCGAGCACAAGCACGACCACAGCAGCCGACGCGGCTTGCTGAAAATGGTCGGTCAACGCCGCCGTCTTCTTAATTACCTTAATAGTGAAGACGTAAATCGATACCGTGAGATCATCGCCAAGCTTGGCCTCCGTAAGTAAGTAACCGCCCAGTACCTAGGTACCAAGGGCGGTTCGTTTGCCTGGCCCAAACTAGGGCTTAAGTTGGCCTGATTAAATTTGGGCAGTTCATTAGTCCGAAGCCGCGCAAACGCATAGGTGTCAGAATCCACTCACAACTTTCGACACCCGCCACACTGGGCATTCGCCCCTGTGAGAAGCGTACGCAGAACACTAGAAACAGAATAGAAAATGATTAACAATTTTGAGATGGAAATCGGTGGACGAGTCCTCCGATTCGAGCACGGCAAAGTGGCCAAACAGGCCGGCGGTGCGATTACCGTTCAATACGGTGACACTATGCTGCTGGCAACTGCCACAGCTTCCAAGAAACCCCGCTCAGGCGCCGATTTCTTGCCTATGACCGTCGATGTGGCCGAAAAGGCCTACGCCGCCGGGAAACTACCGGGCGGGTTCTTTAAAAGAGAGGGACGACCAGCGACTGAGGCGATTCTTGCTTCCCGCATGATCGACCGACCGATACGTCCTCTTTTCTCCAAGACGATTCACAACGAAATCCAGATTATCGTCACGATATTTGCAACGGATCAGGTCAACCCTTACCCGGCACTCGGCATCATCGGCGCATCAACTGCGCTTGCGATTTCCGACATTGCTTTCAACGATCCGATCGCAGCTTGCGTTATCGGTCTTATTGAAGGCGAGCTCGTTGTGAACCCCACATATGAAGAGTTGCAGACCAGCGATCTTGAACTGCTGGTTGCAGGTACCGGCGAGGCCACGATGATGGTCGAGTCCGGCGGAAACTTTGTTTCCGAAACCGTTCTTCTTGATGCACTGGAACTCGCCCAAGAGGTGAACGGTGCAATCGTCGAGCAGATCGTAGAGATCGTGGCGAAAGTCGGTAAAGAGAAGTGGGAAGCCCCCGAAGAGAGCGACGAAGAAAAAGCTGCTGAAAAGGCCACCCGAGAACTGGTTGGCGAGGACTTCATCAAGGTTCTTAAGTCGCCCGGTGACAAGGAAACGCGCCAGAGTCGCATGGACGGCGTCATGGACGGCACGATCGAAAAGCTTAGTGCTGACCATGATCCCGCTCACGTAAAATCGGCCCTCTACGCCCTCGAAACTGAGGCGGTACGAGGCACCATCCTTGAAGATGGCTCCCGACCCGATGGTCGAAAGCTCGACGAACTCCGTCCTCTCGACTCTGAAGTCGGTTACCTGCCCCGTGTTCACGGCTCAGGAATATTCACTCGTGGCGAAACCCAGATCATGGGCGTACTAACGCTCGCATCTGCCGGTGAGCGCCAACGGATGGACACGTACGGTCCCGAGATCGAGAAGCACTTCATTCATCACTACAACTTCCCTCCTTATTCGGTAGGTGAAGCTGGTCGATTTGGATTCACCGGTCGCCGTGAAATTGGTCACGGTGCACTTGCCGAACGAGCACTCAAGCCCGTCGTGCCAAGCCAGGCAGATTTCCCTTACACGATCCGACTCGTATCCGAGGCACTCGAATCGAACGGTTCGACTTCGATGGCCAGCGTCTGCGCGAGTTCACTTGCAATGATGGACGGTGGTGTGCCGATCTCATCACCAGTGGCTGGTATCGCTATGGGTCTGATCACGGATGAGATCGACAAAACCAAGTATGCAATTCTCACCGACATTCAGGGTGCTGAAGACCACTCTGGTGATATGGACTTCAAGGTAGCGGGTACGCGTGAAGGCGTGACCGCACTGCAGATGGACATTAAGGTCAAGGGAATTACATTCCAGATCATGGCCGAGGCTCTTGAGCAGGCTCGTATTGCACGACTGCAGATTCTCGACAACATGGAGAAAGTGATCTCAACCAGCCGAGATGACCTGAGCGAGTTCGCTCCTCGAATGCTTTCGCTCAAGATTCCGACCGACAAGATCGGCGCAATCATCGGTCCTGGTGGATCGGTTATTCGTGGCATGATCGATGAGTTCGGTGTCACGATCGACGTTCAGGACGACGGCACAGTCGTCGTTGGTTCGCCCGATCGCGAGAACGCCGAGAAGGCCGAAGCAGCGATCAACGCTCTTACCAAGGACGTCGAGGTTGGTGACAAGTACACCGGCCGTGTCGTTCGCATCATGCCTTTCGGAGCATTCGTTCAGATTCTCCCCGGTAAAGACGGAATGGTTCACATCAGCGAACTTGCCCAGCACCGGGTACCGGACGTCGAGTCGGTGGTCAGCATTGGCGACGAGCTCGAAGTAATGGTTATCAACATCGACGGCATGGGCCGAATCGACCTCTCACACCGTGCGTTGCTCGAAGAGAGCAACGAAGGAGGCGGAGGCAGCGACGATGGACCACGTGAAGACCGAGGTGATTCCCGAGATCGGGATGACAGTGGTGGTCGTGACGATCGTGGCCCACGTGGCCGCGGTGG
>JAPYUK010000045.1:7686-13282 GCA_029936155.1 Dehalococcoidia bacterium
GTGGCCGCGGTGGTGACCGTGGGGGTCGAGGCGGCGATCGAGAAGATCGTGCCCCGAGGCGCGAGCGACGTGACTTCGACAATGACGGCGGGCCAAGTTCGGACCGTTCAAACCGAGACGGCGAGGGCAGCCGAGATCGTGGCCCGAGGCGACAAGCCGGTGGCTATGATGGAAGCAGTCGTCGATCTGGTCCGCCACGCCGACGCTAAGCGCTTCTAGCAAATAAGAACAGACACGATGTCACCAGAAATAACAGTCGCAGTAAACGGTGCGCTTGGGAGAATGGGTTCAACTGTTCTCTCGGCGGCCGCGGCTGAAGATGGAGTAACTCCGGTTGGTGGGGCAGACATTGCCGCATCATCCGACTCCGTAATTATTTCTGGGACATCGGTGTCAGTTCCTCTGGCAGCTGGGCTCACGGAACTGTTCCAGACCATAAAGCCAGACGTGGTTGTCGACTTTACGAACGGTGAGGCCGCCAAGCAGGCAATTCTCACCTGCATCAATTCCCGTGTTCGGGTTGTCTCTGGGTCAACCGGGCTTTCGCCTGAAGATCTCGATGAAATCAAGCAACTCGCAGCCGAGAAAAACGTTGGAGTCATTTCGGCATCCAACTTTGCTCTTGGGGCTGTCGTGCTGATGCATCTGGCAGGCATCGCCTCCAAATACTTCGACTACGCCGATCTCCTCGAAAGCCATCATGAAATGAAAGTCGATGCACCTTCAGGTACCGCGCTTTCTATCGCTGAGGCGATGATCGAAGGTCGAGGCTCAAACTTCGAACACAACGTCGCAGATCTGCAGACTCTCGAAGGTACACGTGGTGGCGACTATCAGGGGATCAATGTCCACAGCGCTAGGATGCCGGGCCGAGTCGCACGACATGAAGTGGTATTCGGCGCGCTTGGTCAAACGCTGACGATGATCCACGATTCCATCAACCGTGACAGCTTCATGCCAGGCGTAATGCTGGGCGTGAAACACGTGGTTGGTGAAAAGGAACTTGTGGTCGGGCTTGCGAACGTACTCGGGCTCGGTAAGTCGAAGCCGTAGCCGACATCCGTTATTAACGGATAGTTGGCCTCTCCCATTAATTTACTTTCAGGTGCTTTAATTAGTTAGTGCCGTTTTGCGTGCGTGACACATACTAAGTAGCACGCAATATATCGAGATAAAGAAATGAATAGCAACGAACTACATATCGCAGTTGTTGGCGCAACCGGTGCTGCCGGTGGCACGGCGCTCGAACTTCTGCTTGAGCGAAACCACCCTGCCAAAAACATTACGGCCATGGCGTCGGAAAAATCAGCCGATCGAAAGATTCAATACGGCGACTCCGAACTCACGATAGTTCATGCCAGAGCCGAAGCTTTCGAAGGCATCGACGTCGCACTGTTTGCTGCAGGCGGTTACGTTAGCAGACGGCTCGCCCACAAGGCGGTTGAGCAGGGCGTGTTCGTGATCGACAAGGGATCGATTTTCCGTATGGATCCGTCGATCCCACTTGTTGTGCCCGAAGTGAACGGTGATGACATCGATTGGCACCCGGGGATAGTTTCGACGCCTAACTGCACAAGCACGCCATTTGTAATGGTGCTCGATGCACTTCGAGCGCTTTCGCCGATAAAAGCTGTAACTGTCGCTACCTACCAGTCGGTGACAGGCACGGGCGTTGCTGCCCAAGAGGAACTGTTGGAACAGACCCGCACAGTACTGGCCGGTGGTGAGCCAGTGACCGATGTTTATCCGCACGAAATAGCCTTCAACGTGCTCCCTCACGTCGACGATTTTCTCGAGAACGGTTACACGAAGGAAGAGCAGAAGATGCTTAACGAATCTCGCAAAATCCTGCACGACGAAAATCTTGCGGTATCGGCTACCTGTGTTCGGGTTCCAGTCGAAATATCACACAGCGAATCAGTTCAGATCGAGTTCGAAACCAGCGTAGGTATCAACGATGTAAAACGTGTTCTGGGTGACTATCCCGGCGTGTTGGTTGTAGACGAGCCAAGCCGGAATGAATATCCTACGCCACTCAGTGCTGCAGGGATCGATGACGTACTGGTTGGGCGCATTCGCAAAGATATCGCTCACGAGAACGGTATTGCTCTGTGGCTGTCGTGTGACAATTTGCGAAAAGGTGCCGCACTCAACGCGTTGCAGATTATGGATGAAGCGCTCCGCCGCAATGCCTTCAAGCCAGCGGCTGAGCGAATGACTACATAACAAATGCATATTCTTATTACCGACGCGAGGTCGGTTAACAATGACAGAACTTGGGCGACTCCTAACAGCAATGGTTACTCCCTTCACCGAAGATGGTGAAGTCGACTACGCACGAGCCGGTGAGCTGGCTAAAGCGGTTCTAAAGTCGGGGTCAGACGGATTGGTGATCGGTGGAACTACCGGTGAAGCTCCGTCGATGAGTGACGACGAGCTTCTCCAGCTGTTCGCAGTGGTAAAACAGGCGATCGGTGATGATGGCGCGGTGGTTGCTGGTACTACCAATAACAATACACGCTCGTCGATAGCGCTCTCCCGCGAGGCGGAAAAAGTCGGCGTCGACGCGCTGCTGTTGACCGTCCCGGCGTACAACAAACCCACCATGGGCGGTCTGTATCAGCACTTCAGCGCAATCGCCGATGCCGTTTCAATTCCTGGAATTCTCTACAACGTACCGTCTCGAACGGCGTTGAACATGGATGCCGCAACAACGATTCGGCTTGCCCAAGTAACCAATATCGTTGGTGTCAAAGAAGCATCTAGCGATCCGGATCAGATCGCTTATGTGATCAAAGACTCGCCTGAAGATTTCAAAGTGTGGAGCGGCAACGACAACGAGATATTCGCAACCATGGCTACAGGTGGCTACGGAATCGTGAGTGTTGCCGGAAACATCATCAGTGGGCAGATCCAGAAAATGATTGGTCTGCTGCTGGAAGGTGATGTAGAGGCCGCGGCTACCGAGCATTTGCGGCTGCTTCCGATATTCAACGCGCTGTTCTTTATCACGAACCCGATCCCAGTTCGGTACGCGATGAACAGATCCGGTTTCGATGTCGGCCCCCCCCGACTACCAATGGTTCCCGAGGCAGGTGAACTCGAAGCGTTCAGCAAGCGATTCGATCCGATCATGGATCAATATTCGATTGATCTGGCTTAGTCGATATTCGCTTGTAACGCCGCCGGATTTATGCTGTAGAAGCATTCAAATATATTTCGAATTGCACCGTTGTCTCACGCATTGCCCTACTTCCGTTGCACCGGATTATGGAAATCTAGCGTGGTGAAGGTCTTTGGTTCGAATTAGCTAAGGTATTTCAACTTGGGTCACGATCGCAAAAGCATAGTGGTGATTGGTGGGGGAAGTGGTTCCTCCGCTGCCCTGCGCGGACTCAAGTCGTACGATGTCGACCTCACTGCGATAGTCACTATGTTCGATAGCGGTGGTTCGACCGGGATACTCCGCGAAGAATTTGGCTACCCACCTCTCGGTGATATTCGGCAGTGCCTGGTAGCACTCAGCCCTGAAGATGATGGACAGGTTTCTGTATTAAACAACGCCTTGGACTTCAGGTTCGATTCAGATTCGAGCTTGAATGGCCACAGTGTAGGCAATCTGGTTTTGGCAGCGCTCACTTCTGCCTACAACGGAATTCAAGATGCGATCGACGAGTTATCTCGGATGATGCAGCTGCGGGGGCAGGTAGTACCGGTGACACTTGACGAGGGACATCTATGCGCTCGTCTGATAGACGGGACTACCATACGCACAGAATCCGCGATCGATTTGCGAGGCAATAATGGTCCTGGCATTAGCGAAGTGTTCCTCGATGCCGATGTCAAAGCGAATCCTCGTGCACTGGACGCACTAGAACGAGCAGACACGATTCTTCTGGGGCCTGGCGACCTGTATACAAGCGTGATTCCGAATCTGCTTGTTGAAGAGATTAGCGATGTGATTCGCCATGCCAAGGTGCCAATTATTTACGCCTGCAACCTCATGACCAAACTCGGCGAAACCGCCGGATATGGGGCATCGGCGTTTGCATCGGAAGTCGTTCGCTACATAGGCGGGCGAAAGATCGATCATCTTTTGGTGAACAACGGCGAGTTTTCGCCCGAGGTCTTGGGCGTGTACGCGGCTGAGGATGCATCCCCGGTCGTGCTCGACAACGGCAACATTGGAAAATATGCACACAAAATCACAGTCAGTGATCTAACCTCAATCGATGGGTTGACCGTAAGACACGACTCAGTGCGACTGGCCGAAATCGTAATGGCTGCGATAGAGCAGCCTACGACGAATCCGTGAGGCACCGGGCTCGGTTAGCATTGGCACCTAACGGGATAATTTCGCTGTTCTACTTCGCGAATATGTCTTCGCGAACCAGAGTTTCCTTGCGCATCGGTCCGGTAGAAATGATCTTTGCCGGAACCCCCACCACTTCCTCAAGCTTACTAATGTACGCACGCGCGCCTTCGTTAAGCTGACTCTCTTCGGTTATCGCACGGGTCGATTCGGTCCAGCCAGGGATCGATTCGTAGATGGGTACCGCGCGATCGAGCGTCATCGCATCGACAGGGAACTGATCTGTGCGGACGCCATCGATTTCGTATGCGACACAAACCTTGATCTCCTCCCAGCCATCGAGCGTGTCGAGGCGGGTGACGATCATTCCGTCGAATCCGTTAACGCGAGCGGAGTACTTCGCAGCAACTCCGTCGAACCAACCGATTCGTCTGGCGCGCCCTGTTGTAACGCCGAACTCACCTGCCATCTCGCGAATGGCGTCGCCTTCTTCCCCGTGGATTTCGGTTGGGAAGGGGCCGGCCCCGACGCGGGTGCAGTATGCCTTGAAGACACCGACAACTCCACCGTAGGATCTTGGCCCCATACCGAGTCCGGTGAGAGTCCCGCCTACCGTGGGGTTCGAGCTGGTTACATACGGATAGGTTCCATGATCCAGATCGAGAAGAGCACCCTGCGCACCCTCAACAATGACGTTGCCATCATTTTCAAGCACGTCGGCTACGAGATTTTCGACTGGGCGAATGTAAGGAGCCAGTTCAGAGGCCCACTTATTTGCAAGCGCGAACACTTCGTCGAGATCAATTGGATCGCCACCATATATCTTGGTGATGATCTCGTTTTTGAACCCGACGATTTCCGGTAGGCGCAGTGCAAGATCTTCAGGGTCGAGCAGCTCGCCAACACGTAAGCCCTCACGCGCTACCTTATCGACGTAAGCTGGGCCAACGCCTCGACCGGTCGTACCGAGCGCTGAATTGCCGCGTCGTTTTTCCTCGAGCTGGTCGAGAACAACGTGATACGGCATTATCAAATGAGCGCGATCGCTAACTGCAAGTCGACTGGGATCGAGCTTGTTTTCGGCGATCTCTTTAAGGAGAACCTCAGGATCAACCACCACGCCGTTACCGATAACGTTCATCGTGTGTGGCCAGCAAATTCCTGATGGCGCGAGGTGAAGCTTGAAGGTACCAGCGTCGTTTATGACAGTGTGACCGGCGTTGTTGCCGCCGGAGTAGCGTGCGATGATCGCAGCGTTTTCAGCAAGGAAATCAATGATCTTTC
>JAPYUK010000046.1 GCA_029936155.1 Dehalococcoidia bacterium
TGTTCTCAAGTGGAGCGGAAGAGGAGATTCGAACTCCCGACCCTCTCCTTGGCAAGGAGATGCTCTACCACTGAGCCACTTCCGCTGGTGCATTCAACAGTAAGCACTCTCGGGCGTACGGTCAAGGTCAGGTACGGCTTTTACTATTGAGATTCGTGTACCGAAGGTGCCGTGAACGGGAAGCTTTCGAGTAGAAGAAGCAGTCGATTCCAGTCGACACCCCATAACAGCCGGACCGCCGAAGATCCCTCCCGCTTCACTACGCTCGGGATGTAGGTATAGCGCAGGGGGAGGACAATCAGGCAACGATCTACTCATCGCTTACCTTCACGAGCAGCTTGCCGAAGTTGTCGCCTCTGAACAGGCCGGCGAACGCTGATGGTGCATTATCGAAGCCATCGACAATATCTTCCTTGTACTTGATGCGACCATCTTTGATCCAGTTTGAAATGCGGACTCTCGCGATTTCATGCTGCAGTTCGAAGTCGTAGACCAAAAACCCCTCGATCCGAGCGCGCATCCGGGTCATGACTGAAAAATTGCGTGGGCCCATCTGCGGTGTCGCGGCGTTGTACTGCGATATCTGCCCACAAATGGCTATTCGTCCCTTGAAAGCCAAATTCTCCATTACGGCATCGGTAATCGGTCCACCGACATTGTCGAAGTAGACATTAACGCCGCTGGGGGATAGCCGCACCAGTTCGGCCGAAACGTCTTGAGTTTTGTAGTTGATCGAACCATCAAATCCAAGCTCGTCGATCAGGTAGGCACACTTCTCGTCGCTACCAGCCACACCAATCACGAAGCAACCATTGATCTTGCCGATCTGACCAACTACAGCACCCACAGCACCCGATGCTGCAGAAACCACCAGCGTGTCGCCAGCTCTAGGTTTCAAAACTTCCAAAAGACCGAAGTACGCGGTCATACCCGGCATGCCAAGCACGCCGACACCTGTCGATATTGGACCAAGATCGGGGTTCACAGGTCTCACATCATGAGCCGGAACCGCTGCCCATTCCTGCCAGCCAATGCTCGATCGTACGATGTCGCCGACTTTATATAGAGTTGACTCGCTTTGCTCAATTCGAGCCACCACCTCGCCGATCATCATGTCGCCAGGCTCGAGCGTTGCGGCGTACGAAGGGCCACCACGCATGCGCCCTCGCATGTAGGGATCGAGGCTTAGGTAAAGCGTGCGGATCAGAACCTCACCGTGAATCGCCACTGGCACTGGCGATTCGACCAGCGCAAAGTTCTCGGCGGCAGGCTCGCCCTCAGGTCGGCTGGCCATAGTCCATGCTCGGTTCACTGTTTCTGACATTCTTTTGTATTCCTCGTGTCCATTGTTGACGATTGATCGTTGAATAAATTCGGTTGAATCGGGTTCTCGATTTCTATCGATTCTGCTCGATACCCAGATTCCCAAAGTCGTCGACCGTAACGTTCCATTTTGGATGAATTACGGTAGTGCAGTCAGGCTCTTCGATGATAGCGGGGCCATTCAGAATCGCTCCAGCAGGGAGTTTCGAGCGATCGAATACAGGCGACTGAATGATTCCTTTTCCGCCAGAACTCTCGGCGAAGTAGACGGGACGATTACCCTTCAAAGCCACTGTTGCGTCGCTGTCGACATTGTCGAGTTTTCGCATCTGTGGTCGTGAAATCTTACCAACAGTCGTAAGCCGCAGATTAACTAATTCGACCGGCTCGTCGGTGGCTCGGAACCCATACGCGGTTTCGTGGGCGCCGTGGAACGATTCAGTCAGCTCGTCGAGCCATGCCTGGTCGATAACGCTGCCTACGGGCGACGGTACGCTCAGCTCGAAGCTCTGACCCCAGTAGCGCATCTCAACGGCCCGCTCGAATTCCGGTTCTCCGGATGCCGAAGCCGCTATGCGATGTGCGTCTCGACCTGCTTTTTCGAGTCGTGCAAACTCGCTCGATATCAATGAAACATCGATCTCGTCTGACCGTACTATCAGCGTTGCTGAACCCTCCATCCGAACATCGGTGACCAGCAGTCCCAGAGCGGACGCCGTGCCGGGCCCGAGGGGAATGAGCACCCGAGGAATGCCTGCCTGCTCTGCCAGTCGAACGGCATGGGCCGGGCCGGCTCCACCAAACGCCACAAGCATGAAATCTCTCGGATCGTGTCCACGCTGGACTGAGACTAGACGAAGTGCATTGACCATCGCTGTATTGGCGATTTCGACGATGCCGTGGGCGGCTTCTTCTGTAGAAAGACCAAGCGGTTCGGCGCAGTTCACTCGAATAGCCTCACGGGCCACTTCAAGATCGAGTGACATTTCTCCGCCAGCAAAGTAAGCCGGATCGAGTCGTCCAAGCACGAGATTTGCGTCGGTGATCGTTGGCTCTTTACCGCCGAGTCCGTAGCAGACGGGCCCGGGATCTGCTCCAGCCGAGTGCGGTCCGACTCGAAGCGCACCACCTGTGTCGACCCATGCGATCGATCCGCCACCTGCTCCGATCTCAACCAGATCGACCACGGGAGTTCTGATGGGATAGCCGGAAGCCCCACCAAAAGCTCCCGTTCCGGCCTGTGCGGCACCGCCGACGCTGTAGTCCTTGGTGATACTTGGCTGGCCGTTGCGGATGAGGCTGGCCTTGGCGGTTGTGCCTCCCATATCGAACGAAATAACGTTTGGCTGGCCGAGAGCGGTGCCTAGAGATGCGGCGGCCACAGCTCCGGCTGCGGGGCCAGATTCGACCATGAAGACCGGGTTGTCAGAAGCAGCGGCTGCGGGGTAGACACCACCGCTCGATTGCATGACCAGTAGTTCGGAAGTGATGTTGGCTGCATGGAGCTTTTCTGTGATCGACGCTAGATACGTGCTTACTATGGGAGCGACGGCAGAGTTGATGACGGTGGTTGATGCTCGCAAATACTCTCGAAATTCGGGAACTACATCCGAAGACAACGAGATGATGACGTTGGGCAGTCGAGCGGCAATCGCCTTGCCGATTCGCTGTTCGTGATCGGGATTGCGGTACGAGTGGAGCAGGCAGACTGCGACGGCTTCGACTTCCGATTCGACTATGCGCTCGACGACCTTGGCGAGAGCCGTTTCATCCAGTGCAGTAACTACCTCGCCCTTCGCATCGAGCCGTTCGGGAACTTCGAAACATAGCTGTCGCGGAACCAGTGGGGCAGGTTTTTCGAACTGTAGATCGTAGAGAGACGGCCGGATCTGACGGGCGATTTCGAGCATGTCCCGGAATCCCTCGGTGGTAACGAAGGCCGTTTTGGCAGTCTTACCTTCGATGATTGCGTTGGTGGCGACAGTGGTTGCGTGGACGACATGTTCGATGTCATCAGGGCTTACCGAAGCGTCGAGGTCGAGCAATTTTTCAACGGCAGATATGAAGCCCGATGCTGGGTCGGCAGGAGTGGAAAGCACCTTTGAGGTCGTGACCTGTCCTGATATTGAATCGACAAGGGTACCGTCGGTAAAAGTGCCACCTATGTCGACGCCGATTCTAAACCGGGCGTCACTGGAGTCGGTCAAATTGAGTCCCTCGAGCTGTGCAGCTGATTTCTTGCTTCTGTTGTCGCGGATGTATCGACTGTGTTTGATTCTGAATCGATCACGACACCATAGAGATTCATGGCGCGCTGGCGATTGATTTTGCCGCCGATCACGTCTTTCAAGACGAGCTTCGGATCGCGCTCGGTTGGGGGACCGTAGCCGCCACCGCCGGGAGTTTGAAAGCTCACGGTATCGCCGGGTTTGAGATCGACAACGCATTTCGAGGTGAGTTCGGAAACTTGACCATCGGGATCGTCCGGATTCAAGACGTAGTACGCCTTGCGACCGGCCATTCCGCCAAAAATACCCTGTGGCCCTTCGATATCACGGTCTGAGAGCACGGTGAACGTCGCGGGGTCGTCAGGAAAGTGGTAGTCGCGCCGCATACCGAGTCCGCCACGGAACTTGCCAGGGCCTTCGGAATCTTCGATTAGAGAGAGTCTTGAAATCCTCATCGGAAAGTGTGATTCGACCTCTTCAACCGGCGCGTTTTCGGTGTTCTGACCATGCTGCTGAACGGCGTCAGGACCATCGGAAGTCGCCCGTGCCCCGTATCCACCGGCGAGGGCCTCGTAGTTGCAGTGATACTCGCCATTGTCGCGGTCGATAATCCCGAAACCGGCCTGTGCCATCATGGCTTTTGTCGAGGAAGCGACTCTTTCCGGCATTCCGGCTGAGAACGCTCGAAATAGCATGTCGTTTACCCGCACCTGCGTCTCCCAGCCGCCAACGACCGGAGCGGGGTGAACTGCGTGGACTACAGTCCCGGGCTTCGCATTCATTCGCACGTGCCGGTAGAAGCCGGTGTTCACTGGCATGTCGGGTGCCATCAGCGCTCTAAGCGCGTATGCACATGCAGAGAACGTCATCGCCTTGGTCGAATTCACCGGCGCTCGGCGTTGCGGGTCGCATCCGTCGAAGTCGAAAAATACCGACTCGCCTTCGACTGTGATTTCGACCTTGAGATTCACGACTTTGTCCGTAAATCCGTCGTAGTCGAGAAATCCCGATTGGCGATACACACCATCAGGAATATTTGCGATTTCCGCACGAGTACGGCGGTCGGTATAGTCGACGACCGCTGCCACGTACTCATCGAAATCTTTAAGTCCGTACTTTTCGACGAGATCGGCGAGTCGGCGCGCTCCGACGGTATTCGCCGCCACCTGCGCACGGAAATCGCCCGTTGTGACGCGCTTTGAGCGGATCTGGGCGAGTAGAAGCTTGAACACATCCTCGTTCATCTCACCTTTCTTCACGAGTTTCACAGGAGGGATGATCACGCCTTCCTGGAATATCTCCTGAAACGGACCTATGGATGCAGGCGCACCACCTCCCACGTCAACATGATGAGCGAGCGATGCGACATATCCGACCAGTTGGTCTTCATGGTGAACAGGACCAAATACGGTTACATCGTTGAGGTGTGATCCGCCACCGAACGGATTGTTGACGACCAGCATGTCGCCGGGTTCCAGATTCTCTGCTCCGTATGTTGCAACCGACGTCGGGATCAGTTCGACGAATGATCCAAGATGAACCGGCTGCGTGAAGGCCTGCGAGATCGGTCGACCTTCACGATCGAAGAATGCGCACGAGAAATCTTGGCGGGTTTTGACGTTGGTCGAATATGCCGAGCGTCTTAGCGCAGCCGCCATTTCTTCAGCGACCTGCGTGAGAGCGGACCGAACAACCTCAAACTGAATTGGATCAATGAGTGCACCATTGGTGCGATTACTTGCCAATACGTAACTCCTGGGTTGCGGAGTCATTCACGGATTGATCGTCCAGGTCGATTTCAACACCGTAGCGTTCGCGTGCCCGTTTTTGTGAAATCTTCCCTTGCAACACGTCAGTTAAAACCGCCTCGGGGTCTCGCTTGAACGGTGGACCGTATCCACCACCGCCAGAAGTTCGATAGCTGATCACGTCGCCCGGCTGGAGTTGCACGGTTGTCTTGGACGACAGGTGTTCTTCCTCGTTATTTTTGATTAGGGCGTAGACCGATTTGCTGCCGCGTTCGCCATCAAACAGACCACGAGGCCCCGCCTTGTCGCGATCAGCAAGTATTGTAAAAGTTGCTTCTTCAGGGAACATGTAATCACGACGAAGACCAAGGCCACCTCTGAACTCGCCCGGACCCTCTGAGTCGGGCACAAGTTCGTAGCGTGTGATGCGTACCGGGTAGTTGCTTTCAGTCTCTTCCACAGGCGCATTCTCGGTGTTTTGACCGTGCGTCTGCACTGCATCAGGGCCATCCGATGCCGATCGACCACCGTAGCCTCCGGCAAGGGTTTCGAGGAAGCAGTAGTACTCGCCGGTCTCCGGGTTTTCACCCCCGAAGCCTGAATGACACTGCATCGCTTTTGTTCCAGCGCAAATGGCGTCGGGCATTGCCGGTGCGAGTGCTTCGAATATCAGATCGTTAAGGCGTACGTGCGTCTCCCAGCCACCAACGACCGGTGCCGGGTGCACACAGTTGGTTACTGATCCTTCTGGTGCTTCGACGTGAACGTATCGGTAGAAGCCGTCGTTTACCGGTAGGTCTCTATCCATGAGGGCACGCAGGGCGTATGCGCACGCCGAATAAGTCTGAGCGAACGTTGAGTTCACCGGCGCACGTCGCTGCGGATCGGAGCCGGTGGTGTCGAATCTGACACCCTCGTCGTCGATAGTGATCTTCACCTCGAGCTTCACTACCTCATCGGTAAAGCCATCATTGTCGATAAATCCCTTCGCCGAGAAGACTCCCCTTGGAAGCTTTGCGACCTCGGCACGGGTTCGGCGATCTGTGTACTCGATAATTTCGTTAATATATCGATCGAACTCGTCGAGCCCGTATCGATCGATGATCTCGTTTATCCGCAGCGCACCAGTGCGGTTCGAGGCGATCTGGGCACGGAAATCACCAGCCGTTTCGCGCTTTGAGCGTATTTGAGAAAGTACGAGCCGGAACAAATCGTCGTCCAGCTCGTCTTCGATCACAAACTTGATCGGAGGGATGATGATTCCTTCTTGAAATACCTCCCGGAACGCCCCAATCGAGGCGGGCGCGCCGCCACCGACGTCGACGTGGTGCGCAAGGCATGCGGTGTATCCAACCAGCTGGGCTTGCCAGTAAACCGGCCCGATCAGCGAGATGTCATTGAGGTGAACACCACCACCGTACGGATCGTTCGAAAGAATCATGTCGCCTGGTCCAAGGTTTTCCGGTCCGTAACGGTTTACGGCTATAGGGACATGCCGAACGAACGATCCCAAATGGACAGGTTGCGTGAACGCTTGCGAAACCGAACGAAGATCCTTGTCGAAGAACGCACAAGAAAAATCCTGGCGGGTCTTCACGTTTGTCGAATACGCAGAGCGTCGCAGGGCAATCGCCATCTCTTCAGCGGCTTGTGTCAGTGCGTTGCGAATTACCTCGAACTTGATCGGGTCGACGGCGGCGATTGTCATGATCGAGCGATGATAGCTGTCGTGAGAGCCGCGTGTGCAAGAAATTGATATGTAGCTATCTCACTAAGATTGCCATTTTCATATATGACGAATGCGTCGAGTGGAGTCAAGGCGGGCATCTTTCGATACAGAGTCGAACAAAGTACTTGAGGATGCACGGACAAAAGTTGATCCTCTGGTGAAGCAAGTCGAACAGTGGGTGAAACAGTCGCGTGAAGTACTCGGTGTTAACGCCGCAAATATTGCTGTGAATGCTTTATTAAAGAAGAAAAAGAACAGCGAAAAGAAGCTGATAAATATCGATCTTTCCGCCGCCTGATCTTCGAAAGTACAAGATGGAACGTCGGTCGCTATTTATCGGCGACTTACAGCGGATTCCATGACGCCTTTCCGCCATCCAGAACCACATTTCCGATGCTCTGGCCGGTTTCGAGATGACCCGAGAACACGATCCAATCCTGCGTTGATGCGAGCGTCAGCAGACTTCGTCGTGACTGCGTAGACATGCTGGTGTTCCAGTCGAATACCGGGCACCAAGTTTGCTCGGTTATCTGTGCAACGTTGTGGAAGAGATCGCCCGTCAGAACGCCGGTCTTGCCACCTGACTCGACCAACACGCATTGATGACCCGGGGTGTGCCCGTTCATTGGCAGGGTTGCGATCCCCGGTGCTAGCTGCTCAACGCCATCGACCAGCTTCAACGCGCCAAGTTCTTCAAGTGGCTTCACCGACTTGTCGAAGGCGGGATTAGCGTTCTCTGGCTTCGAGTAAAACTCCCAATCTCGAGACGCTATCCAGTGCGTTGCGTTGGGGAAAGTGAGGCGTGGAGTATCGTCGTCGTACATGACGTTCCAGCCGATGTGATCGCCGTGGCAGTGGGTTGTGACCACGATATCGATGTCATCTGGCTGAACACCGAGTGCACTTAGATTCTCCCTCAGTTGACCCACTTCACCGGTGACATCACTGACGACATCACCCATTCCGGTGTCGACAAGAATGATCGGTCCTTCTCCGCTGATGTTGCGGATCAGATGGCCTCTGTAAGCCGTTATCCACATTCCATTTGAGTCGAGTGCAAAAGACCGATACTGATCCCACGCTTCAACCGGTACCGACTCGAAGATTGCCGACACGTCGCGCGGTGGCGCAGGTGTGTCGAGAACCACGTTAATTTTGTAATCGCCGATCGTGTGGGAGCTGGTCACCTGAGTCTAAAGTCCTCGATCTTTTTTGATTTTTCGCCACTCTTCGAATGACTCGGGCTGAGGTGGGTAGTACTTGCCCGGGGCTACGTTCTCGGCTTCGATCTTGGTCTTGATGTAGTTCTCAACCTCTTCGTGCTCTGTGGCGTATTCGAGTACTGCCTGAGCCATCCACGAAGGTACAACTATTACTCCGTCGTCATCACCGACCATCACGTCGCCGGGTCGAACTAGTGCGCCACCAACATTGATCTGTACATCTTCCTCAGCTGGGCTTGCAGTTGGGCCACCGTGGAGGCTACGGGCAGTTGCGTAGACAGCCAAATCATAGTTTTCGTTCTCGAGAACGCCGAGGTCACGAATCGCACCGTTGATGACAACACCATCGGCGTTGTTCATCTTGAGTTGGAGTAGTTTTACGTCTCCGGCCACAACGGTTTGTACGTCACCCGCAATATCCGCTACAAGAACATCACCCGGTCCACACTTGCCCATAGCAACGTACTCGGGCGCGGATTCACCCGAAGCGGTATCGGCCTTGAGATCATCACGTGGCGGGAGGAATCGCAATGTCCGCGCTCGTGCGGCCATCTTCTCGCCGGGCGTGAAATTTTTAAGACCTTCACATACGTTGAACGGAGAGCCCATTGATCTCACTGCACCGTAAACGGTCGCTGTTGGTAGCTTCTTCAATCCTTCCAGCACCTCGTCGGGCACGTGGACCGGTTTCATGTCGAAAGTTGGAATGTCTGCCATCGCGTTGGTTTTCTCGTTTCTGTGAATATTGCTGATCGCAACCCGACCCTCGCTGTACGAACACGCCGGAGCCCGAATCATCTGGGCGTGATACTACTCTCGGGCGTTGAGTTGTCGCAACAGGCTTTTACTGAACATCCCGGGGGCTGATGGAATTGAAGCGTACTGTCTGTCATTCTGAACTAGATTCAGAATCAGTTGCCAAAGCGGGATGCCCCTTCTTGGCTTCCTGATACTGCCGGAGTAATCGCAATGTGATACAGAGTGAACGTGATTCAGAATGACAATATCTGCGTGCACTCAGTTTCGGGACTACGGCGATAAACGACCTCCCATTGGGAATTGGTCGGAATAACCCGCACAAAAAAGTAGTAGGGTTTGCGGCGTTCGACCTACGCGTCTTCTGTATACGTAATGGAGTCTGTTTATGTTGCCGCCCGGCATGCCCCTTTCACGATTCAAAGTTTTGGACCTGACCCGAGTTCGGGCGGGACCAACCTGCGTGCGTCAGCTCGCCGACTGGGGAGCCGATGTGATCAAGATCGAGGCTCCGCCAGACGGCAAAGAAGGTCTTGGTGGCGCAAGGGACGGATTCGACTTTCAGAATCTTCACCGCAACAAGCGCTCTCTGACTTTGAACTTGAAGACCGAAGAAGGTCGCGAGATTTTCTACAAGCTTGTTGCTGATGCTGATGTCGTAGTGGAAAATTATCGCCCTGACGTCAAAAATCGTCTCGGCGCTGACTACGAAACGCTTTCGAAAATCAACGAACGAATTATCCTCGTCAGTATCTCGGGATTTGGCCAGGATGGACCCTACGGCAACCGGGCCGGATTCGACCAGATCGCCCAGGGCATGGGTGGGTTGATGTCGATAACCGGTGCACCTGACCAGGGTCCGATGCGAGTTGGCATTCCCGTCGCCGACCTGTGCGCAGGCATGTTTGCAGCGCAGGGCACGATGTTGGCGTTGCTTGAGCGAGAAGCATCAGGAAAAGGGCAGTGGGTGCGGACTTCGCTGCTCGAAGCGATGGTTCAGATGCTCGACTTCCAGGCGGCGCGCTATCTCAAAGACGGTGAGGTGCCAGGACAGGCGGGCAACGATCACCCAACTAACATTCCGACAGGGGTGTTCCAGACGACCGACGGCCACATCAACATTGCTGTAGCTGGAGGCGTGATGTATGAGCGATTCTGCCGCGCGATGGGTCTCGACGATCTGATCGAAGATGATCGATTCGCGACTGGCGAAGGGCGATCGAAAAACCGGGTCGAGATGAACGCGCTTATATCCGAAGTTACAAAGACCAATACGAGTGAGCACTGGATCACCATGCTCAACAAAGCTGGTTGCCCGAGCGGACCGATCAACTCGATGGACGGTGTGTTCGACGATCCGCAGGTAAAGCATCTCGAGATGGCTGTTTCGGTCGATCACCCGCGAATGGGCAAGTTCAATGTCGTGAACCAGGCAATAAAGATGAGTCGAACACCTTCGTCAGTTTGCTTAGCAACACCGGAGCAGGGCGAGCACACTGACTCGGTGCTGACTGACCTCGGATACGACCACGAGACGATAGCGAGTTTCCATGAGAGCGGTGTCGTTTAGGCGGCAGTTCCGTTGGCCAATAGATAGTACGAGTAAATTATCAAGGAACAAGACAATGAGGCAGCTGCAGCTGCAGACCGACAAAATGCTGGCGCACGTCGAGGATGGCGTTGGTTGGATCACGTTTAATCAGCCGAACAAGCGCAATGCGGTTTCGCTGGCGATGTGGCAAGCGGTTCCCGAAATCATCGACGACTTCATTTCGACCGGCGACGTGCGTGTCGTGGTGCTCAAGGGCGCAGGTGACAAGGCATTCGTATCGGGAGCCGATATTTCCGAATTTGAAGAGGTGCGCAACACGCCTGAGCAGGTGGTTGCTTACGAAGCAGCGACGGGCGGCTCGCACGAGGTACTAAAGTCGCTTGAGATACCGCTGATTGCCATGATCCGTGGATTCTGCATCGGTGGTGGTATGGCGATCGCCCTGTCGTGCGACATCAGGATTTCAGCTGATGACGGGCAATTTGGTGTGCCTGCTGCGAAGCTTGGACTTGGCTATGGCTACGGCGGAATCAAGGAGCTTGTGAATCTGGTGGGTCCGTCGTTTGCCAAGGAGATATTCTTCACTGGCGGACGTTTTAGCGCCGCCAACGCTGAAGTGATGGGGCTGGTGAATAGGGTAGTGCCAGTGAGCGATCTCGAGGTGACCGTTACGACGCTTGCCAAGACGATCGCCGACAATGCGCCGCTCACTGTCAAAGCCGCCAAGGCAGCGATCAACGAGGGCACAAAAGATCCCGATCAGCGAGAACTGGATCGAATTGCCGAGATGGTCGAGGTCTGCTTTAACAGCGAAGACTACAAGGAAGGCCGCCGAGCCTTCATGGAAAAACGAAAACCCGATTTCCAAGGCCGCTAGGGACGACCGGCGTTATGCGGCTAACTTTGCGATTTTGAATCACTATTAGATCGGTGCTAGTTAATATCGGCGATTAAGGCTTCGCACGTTTCGATATCGAGTTCGCAGAGCATGACCACGTTTCCTACGATTGCAAATGCGTCCCATCGGATCGGTGGTCGTTTGCTGTACCCAACTGCGCCTTTTCCAACCGCTATTTCAGCTGATTCAAGCCCATGTTCAATTGCTGCCTCGTGCGATTCGTAGAACCTCAGTTCAACGTCCTTCTGACTGTGGAATCCGTACCAGGCGTCTACTGCTTCGGGGAGAGTGTCGAGCTCGAACTGAGTTACGTTCTTGTACCCGCCAGAAACAAAATCGTCGACCGAATAATTATTGCCGTTATCGACAATCATCGAGTTGCCTTCGTCTTCAGATGCATCGGTTGCTGCGAAATTTGCCTGATCAGAAGACTCTTTAGGGGCGGCCGGCGAATCAGAAGATCCACAGGCCGAAATTGCGATCAGCAATAACACGGTCGACGCGAGTAAGAGTGGATGTCTGAACTGCACAGATTTCTTCCTGAGTTGATTGCGAATGGGTACGGTCCGTAGCTGAGTTGTATCAGAGAATTATCAGGAACGGTGTCGATTTTGATCTCGAGGACTGATTTGATCCCTGACGGTTGCCAGTTCGTGAATACTTTTGAACACCGCCGATTGCGATCTTTACGCTCAACTCGCTCTGCAGAAGTACTTGTATGTTAATAACCATGAATCCATATCTGAAGTTAGTCGCACGGAATGTTCATCTACCAACGCGCCGAATAGCGATCATCGCTCTTCTCCTCATAATCTTTGCTTCGGTAGCGTGCGCTAGCGAGTTATCCGATGATGATGCGATTGTGGTTGAAGTTGTGGTTGAAGGACTTACTTCGCCACGCGGGCTCGCACTTGACCTGGACGGGAATCTGCTGATCGCAGAAACTGGTGGCGGTCAGGTGCTCAAAGTCACACGTGACGGCGACACCCGTTCTCTCACCAACGCCCGCTTGCCACACGCGCTCAACACAGGTCCCGACGCGGAATACCGAGCCGGTCCATCAGCGATCAGCCTTCTCAACGGTGAGGTGTTCGTCATTGTGGGTGAGTTTCGCGGCGCACTGTCAGCCCGTCTCTACCGCATCACAGATGAACTCGGGTACGAGCCTGTGACGCCAGCGACCGATGCTTTTTCTCCGACTGAAAACCGATTCTCTAATCCTTATGACATTGTCAACGCACCTGAAGTCGATGGGTGGATTGTGTCGGACCCCGGCGGAAACTCCCTGCTCGCAGTCGATCTGGACGGCAATATTCGTGACTATGTGGTGTTCGAGAGCTTTACCATTCCGGATCACGAGGCACCAGTAGAGATGGTGCCAACGGGGATAGCGCGCGGCGGTGATGGTGCCGTCTACGTCAGTTCACTGACAGGCTTTCCATATCCTCGCGGAAAGGCTGTTGTCTGGAGAGTGGAAGATCTAAACGGTGACGGAGATGCGATGGACGAGGGCGAAGTTGAGCCGTTTGTCACCGGATTGACCACTGTCACCGACATTACATTTGGCGCCGACGGCATGCTCTACATAGCGGAATTCTCATCAGATACGAAGGCAGTATTTGAGGGGGGAGATTTTAGCGAAAATACGGCAGCCAATCCCGGACGAGTCCTCAGATGGAATGGGAGTGAGCTAGCGGTAATCGTCGATAATGTTGTTTCACCAACCGGCCTTCTCGCAACCGAGTCAACTCTCTACATAAGCGAAGAGTACGCCGGAAGAGTCTCCGAAGGT
>JAPYUK010000047.1 GCA_029936155.1 Dehalococcoidia bacterium
AAAGCTTGTTGCGAAGGGAATTTTCATGAAGCTCGAGATGTTCCATCTCTGCCCGTATCGTGACCTCCCCGAGGATTTTCGAGAAAAGCACCGAAGCGTGTGGGTCGATCCACCCCGTCAGTTGTTCGACGCCGAAATCGCCAGTCGTACCTACAACGAAACGCTCGACGAACTCAAGTACGGTGCCGAAATGGGCTACGACGGCATCTGCGTCAACGAGCACCACCAGAACGCTTACGGCTTGATGCCTTCTCCAAACCTTATGGCGTCTGCAATGTCACGCGAAACTGAAGGAGTGGCGATCATCGTCATGGGTAACTCCATCGCCCTCTACGATCCTCCTATTCGTGTCGCTGAAGAGTTCGCCATGCTCGACTGCATTAGTGGCGGGCGTCTCGTAGCCGGGTTCCCGGTCGGCTCCGCCATGGACACCGCGTTCGGCTATGGGTCAAACCCTTCAAAGCTTCGAGAAAAATACGCCGAAGCCGAGGAGTTGATCCTGCGGGCATGGGAATCAGATGAGATATTTTCGTTCGATGGAAAATACACCCAGCTACGTTACGTGAACCTGTGGCCCCGCCCGCTCCAAAAACCCCGCCCGCCAATCTGGGTTCCCGGTGCCGGGTCGATCGAGACATGGAATACCTGCGTCGAAAAAGGCCATCTCTACGCCTACCTCTCGTACAGCGGATACAAACGCGGCAAAGTAGTGATGGACGGTTTTTGGAACGTCGCAAACGGAGCCGGTATCGACAATCCGTACCACGCCGGATTCCTCCAACTCGTTTGCATCGCCGACAGCGAGCAAGAGCTGCAGGACAAGTACGCCGCACACACCGAGTACTTTTTCAACAAAATGCTTCATATCTACCCCGGATTTGCCGATCCACCCGGTTACCGCACTGTCGACACGATAAAAGCCGGTCTCATGGCCCAGACCACCAGTTTCGGTAGAGCCGGATCGAACGAGCAATCGTTCAACGAGCTTCGGGAAGCCGGAAACGTCGTCGCAGGCACGCCGAAGCAGGTCACAGAACAACTCGAACACGTGATCAAAGACCTACGAATAGGGCACCTGATGATCCTCAACCAGTTCGGTTCCATCCCGCACGAGCTGGCTAAAGAAAATATCCGCCGCACCGGGCAGGAAGTTGTTCCTAACCTGCGACATCTCTGGCCTGAATACGAAGATCATTGGTGGCCCCAAAACGCGATCGTTCGAGAAGCAGCCGCCACGTGATTCTTCGAATATTCGAGTACCCGCAGGCAAACACCCGATGCGAACGGACGCACGCATGAACGAACGATCAGTCAGTGTCGTTAACGGCAAATTTCAAGTCGCTATTCTTGAAGGCGGTTCTGGTGACCCGCTCCTCTTTCTCCACGGCTTCGGCGGTCTGAAGTGGACGCCGTTTCTTGAACGACTATCCGGTACCCACACGGTAATCGCACCGCACACACCAGGGTTTGGTCAGTCGACTGGAACCGAAAAGCTCGACGATATCCACGATCTCATCTTTTTCTACCTCGATCTGCTCGACGAACTCGGCCTGGACCGTCTACCGCTCGTCGGTCATTCCCTTGGCGGGATGTTCGCCGCCGAACTAGCCGCTACCCAGCCAGAACGATTCACCCACACAGTGCTCGCCTCGCCATTTGGACTTTGGGATGACGCCGATCCGGTTTCCGATCTCTTTGTGATCTCTCTAGAAGAATTAGCTGCGGCGATGTACACAGATACGACCGTGCCGGAAGCCGTCGCAATAGCAACCGCACCCCAAGCACACATGACAGAAGTCGATCCCACCAGCAAAGATGGTCAGATAACGATTCGATATCTTGTCGAACGCGCCAAATCGATGTCAACGGCAGCAAAGTACCTCTGGCCAATACCAAATCGCGGCCTTAGCAAACGATTACACCGGGTAAGCCAGCCCAGTCTGGTGATATGGGGCGAAAACGACGGTATCATCCCAGCAACCTACGCCAAGAAGTTCGCCACGGCACTAACTAACGCCACAGCACACATCCTCCCCAACGCCGCACACATGGTGCTTGAAGAGCAACCAGACCGAGCGGTCGAACTAATAGACGAACTACTATATGAACGCCAGCTGGGAGTAGTTGAATGATCGGTCGTGGGTAGTGGTCATATAATTTTCAAGCAGGATGTCGCGTGTTCGAACCTCGCCCCCGATTCATACGTAAATTGAACTAGAGAAGCCCTCGCAGAAATGCGGGGGCTTTTCGCTTAACTGTTCCAATAGCACGAATGAAGTCGGCTTCTGGAAGTACTGACAAGACCTACCGCCTATACCCGTGGTCACCACTTCTAAATATGGATGGGTGGGAGCGTATGAATGACGACTTGGTTTTATTATTAATGACTCGCACGCACGCTACACGCGTGGGGTGACATCGCTCTTTTACACAAAAAAAGGCCCTAGAAACTAGGGCCTTTTTTTCTCGTTTAGTTCACGCTTCTTTAGTTCTAAGACCAATCACACCAATTCCGATCAAAGAGAGACCCCACAGAAACCAGGTAATCATACCAACGAGACTATCTTCTATATCTCCGATTACGCTTAGGACACCTAACATGTCGATGATAGCCAATATACCTAATATGGCTATTAGGCCCCTAAAGATTAAACTACCAGCACCATTTTTTAATGCAAACACAGCAAGAATAAGGAAGGCAAAACCACCAGTAATAAGTTGAACATTATCGATGGAGTCACCTACAGCTTCAGTCATTACGTAGATATCTAGAGTAGTTGTTTCAGAGGATGCTCCCATCCAGAGACCAACACTCGTAAATAATGTGGCAAGCATCAGAATAATTGACATTCTCATGAACATATACCACTCGTCTGTAACTTTCACGGCCTGTCCTAGCTGCAATAAAGACTTTGCCATGTATGTAAATACTCCGATAACCGCAACTAACATCACCGCCACAATCAGTTGATTATCTTGCAGTGCCTTGAGTTCCGCAGCAGGTTCTTGATCTTCCAGCAGCCCAAGGCTGATGCCAAAAATCATAAATCCTACGAGCGCGAATGCTCCACCAATAATCAGTCCCCATGAGGTTACTTTTGATAAGTACATTTTTTTCTCCCCTCCAGAAGAACTTTCTCTCCAGAATTTGACCGACTTACCGGTAAAAGATACTGGATTTTGGCAGGATAATATTATTTCCCTTCACGTTCATCAAAATGCCTGAAAAGCTTAATTCTGTATTATTTTGCTCAACGATTGCAAAAGTCTATTTCTACTCTCCCCGAAAACGGTTAAGCCTTGGCTACCCGAATAGGTCGACCTTCTGCCGGGTCACCACCAACAACGGGGTTGGACAATGGTGCGCTGAACCCCTCAGATGAAATTGTAATTACGTCGCCAGGCCGGAATTTCCAATCACGCGTGCTGTAGCTGAGCTGACTGGTACCGAAGAAGTGAATGTGTGCATCGCCGGGCACTCGGTGCAACGGGTACTTAAAGTGGTGATCCTCGCAGTTCGCCAGCGTGTGCGACATGTACTCCTCACCCGAGTAAAGTGGACCGCTTTCGTAGATCATCTTGCCGTCACGTTCTACCGTGCATTCGAGTTTCAGATCCTCGAACTCGAAATCCGTAACCAACTCTGGGCCTATCGCACATGAACGCAATTTCGAAGGAGCCAGATACAGATAGTTGATGCGCTCCGTCTCGTGGTCAGCCCACTCGTTCCCGAGAGTAAATCCAACCCGTCGAGGCGTTCCAGTATTATCGATAAAGTAGCAGCCCCCGAGTTCAGGCTCCTCACCACCATCAAGAGCGAACGCGGGTATCTCAAGACCCTCACCAGGACCTCGAACTATCGTTCCGTTCCCCTTGTAGAACCATTCAGGCGACGTACCTCGCTGACCCGGTGCTGGCTTGCCGCCATCTATTCCCATCTGAAACATTCTGGCAGAATCGGTTGCAGGCTCTTCGGACGGCTTCTCGTCGCCCGAGTGCATCTGGTCACGGGATTTCATACTCCCGGTGTGGGTTAGTCCAGTTCCAGAAACGATAACTCTGTGAGTGTCAGGATGATCGAACGGCGCGATCAGGTAAGCAGAGGTGCCACCGACCTCCGCTCCTAGCAGCTCGGAGTAGTCTAGTCGCTTACCGGCGGCACCCGCTCTCAACAGCGTCTCATCGAACGATTTACCCGAAACCTGCGACGCCTCAAACACATCGAAAACCGATGTCAATGAAGTATCAGCAGCGGTCACATCGACGATATTGTCGCCATCGACGAATCCAACCCGACGGCCTTCAGACGGAATCACAAACTGAACAACTCGCATTGCGCTCTCTACTCTCTTTTTCGTATCGATTTTCACCGAAATTTTGTAGATGAGATAGTAACCCCTTGAACGGCCCGGGTCACAACATTTATTCAGATATGCTTCTGCTTTGACAACATCTTTTCCAAGTTTCACCGATTGCAGCAATCGCGCGGCGGTTCACCGTTCCGTCAAAAACGCTTTCAAAAAATCTCCACATGACAGATCAGACACCAGAAACCGTCTTCACCATCGACACTTCGTCGATCAAGTTTGGTCCCGGCGCCACGAGCGAGGCGGGGTACGAACTTGCCCGTCTGGGTGCCACGAGAGTGATGGTCGTTACCGATCCTAAAATGTCGAGTAGCCAGGCGGTGCGCACAGCAACTGACTCGCTAAAGAACTCACACATCGATTTCACAGTATTCGATCAGGTAAACGTTGAACCAACTGACACTTCGCTGAAAGAAGCGATCAATTTCGCGGTCGACGGGAAGTTCGATGGCTATCTACCGATTGGTGGTGGATCCAGTATCGATACCGCCAAAGCAGCGAATCTCTACTCCACCTATCCCGCCGACTTTCTGGAATACGTAAACGCTCCGATCGGAAAGGGCACACCGGTTCCTGGTGATCTAAAACCGTTGGTGGCAGTGCCGACAACCTCGGGCACGGGAAGCGAAACCACAGGTGTGGCGATATTCGATTTCGAAGAACTGGGAGCTAAGACCGGAATCGCACACCGTTCGCTGCGCCCCGATGTCGGGCTGGTCGACCCGGAAAACACCCGCTCGCTGCCGAAAATCGTCGCTGCATGCAGCGGATTCGATGTGCTTTGCCACGGTATAGAGTCTTACACCGCACTGCCCTTCTCGCAGCGCGAAGCTCCGCCTTCGCCAGCACACCGACCCGCCTATCAGGGCGCAAACCCGATCAGCGATGTGTGGGCACTAGCTGCACTCGAGATGGTCGGAAAAAGTATTCTTCCGGCCGTTCTCGACCCCGATGACATAGAAGCACGCTCGAACATGTCGATGGCCGCAACGTTCGCTGGGGTGGGATTCGGAAACGCGGGCGTTCACCTTCCGCATGGCATGTCGTATCCGGTTTCCGGGCTTGTGAAGGAATACACACCAGAGGGGTACCCAGAAGGCACTCCCATCGTCCCTCACGGCATGGCGGTCATCCTCAACGCCCCCGCTGTATTCCGCTACACGTCGTCATCAAACCCTGAACGACACATGCGCGCCGCCCAGCTTCTTGGTGCCGATGTTTCCGCCGCGAGTCCTGAAGACGCCGGCAATCTTATTGCCGAAAGGCTGATATTTATTCTCAAGAAAATCGGAGTACCCAACGGTCTCGGTGGAGTCGGCTACACACTCGACGATGTTCCTCGTCTCGTTGAGGGCACTCTCCCTCAACACCGAGTGACCAAGCTAGCACCATGCCCAACAGGTGCCGACGAATTAACCGACCTCTTCAAGGACTCTATGAAGCTGTGGTAGTCGCATGCGACGTTTTCTGAGAGTTCGGGCGGGGGTGATTGAGTCGCGAGGTGGGGCTTCGGGATACTCGAAAAGTGAATCGTCTGCACAGAGCTACTGTCATGCTGGATTTATTTCTATATTCCCCCCTCCCCCATTTTCAGCGCCTGGACGCTCGATCAACCGCTGAACACCAAGCCGCCCCCTCAAAGATCTTGAATCAAGTTCAGGATGACAGTGCCGGATTTTACAAAAACTAACAGAGTTAACCGGTCAGCATTCGAGCTATCCAGAAGCGAGACCTGGCGACTCAACCATCCCCCATCAACCTCTTAGAAAACGTTCCTATGGCATCTAGGGAACGTCCATGCGTCGGAGGCGATGGATCGACAGGGCGAGGAAGATTACGAACACCGCCGCTGAAGCGACCAGTGCAACCGCGAAACTCAGGTGTTCACCCTCTGTAAATACCCGATCATCCAGACCATTCACTATCGTTACTGAATAGTGTCGGATGCTCAGGAACCGAACACCGGAAACGAACCCGGCGAAAAGACCTTCCCACAGGAACACGTAGAGCAGCCCGAAGCCGATCGCCTTGGTCGTCATCAGCCCCACGAGAATGAACACCGAACTGTAAAGAGCAACCTCGACAGCCGCTCCAGCCGCAACTGCAAGACTTGTCGTCATATCTCCAGAGTAGGCAATGTAGCTGGTAACAAACGCCGAAATCACCATGAAGAACCCACCAACCGTAAGCGCTCCGAGCAGTTTCGGTACTACGATTTTCCAGCGGGGAATCGGAGAAAGCGTCAGATTTGCGAGTGTTCTGTCTTCGATCTCATTTGAGAACGCTGCGCTCGCTATTGCCAGCGACACAAGCGGGATGATCGAAGCCGCCAGCATACCGTTGAGTGCAAAATCCTCGAACTCGTGGTCTGGCCTTGCATCGCCCTCGATCAAGCGCCAGATAACGCCCATCGTCACCGGCAATGCAGAAAGCAGAAGCGTAATCAGTAGCCGCCATCGGCCCGATAGCTGGCGCAGCGTGAGCTTGTATACAAACACCATGTTTTAGCGCTCAACCAAATAACCGAAAACGCTTTCCAGCGAATCGTCCAGTGGCTCAACGCGCCGCACGCGAGCCGATGTGGCCTGCGCAAGCCGCGGCAGTTCGATCTGCAGATCGCGAACGTTGCGGCTAAGCACAACAATCGCCCCGTCGGGATCGATATATACCGCATCGACAGACTCGAGTTTCACGAGCGCAGATGCAAGGTCTCTTGGCGAATCACAAAGTACTCGGACGTGGTACGGCCTTTCGTCAAGAGCCGCACGAATCGCATGAAAATCACCCGACGCGGCGAGCTTGCCATTCACGATCAGCAACACCGTATCGGCAAGCTGCTCGACTTCTTCCAAAATGTGTGATGACAGAACAATCGTTTTGTCTTCGTCCGCCAGCTGCAGCAACAGTTTCTGGAACTGCACACGTTGGCGAGGATCCGCACCGTTCAACGGCTCATCGAGTATCAAAATATCCGGCTCGTGAACGATCGTTGCAGCGAGCCGCATGCGCTGGCGCATGCCCCGGGAATAGGTGCCCATCGGTCGCAATGAAGCCTCAGCAAGATCGACAAGGTTGATCGCCTTGTCAGCAGCCGCATCGATGTTCGACACGCCCCTAAGCTGCCCCATCATCTTCACGAAATCCCGACCTTTCATGAACTGATAGACGGTCTCGTGTTCAGACATGACACCGATGCGCGAGTAAATATCCGGGTTATTGCGAACCTGTTGGTCGAATACAGAGATCGATCCGACTGACACTTCCGCCAGTCCCGTTATCATCCGAAGTAGCGTCGTTTTACCAGCACCATTCGGGCCCAAAAGACCAGTAATTCCCGGTCGTATTTCGAACGAAACATCGCTCACAGAAACCACGTTCCCGAACCAGCGTGAAACCCTCTCCACCTGTATCACCGGTGCGACGTTACTGTTTGAGCGAGCCGCTCTAGAATTCGAACTGCTCATGGCGACAGCCTCCGGTATCGACTCCAGAGGATGCCTGCCGGAACCAAGGTCCAGGCAAAGAACCAGCTCACCAGAATCCAGTTGTCGAAGTTGGCAGCAGGAGCGTGTGCTGTCACCTCACTCGCTTCTCTAAAAATCACATCGTTCACGTGAACCGGAATGTTGCTCAGGTTGAACATCGAGATCCACTGCCCCGTCGTGCCTCCGATCTCCGCTGCAAGACCGGTCGTAAACGGAGTCGTAATCACAAACAATCCGACAAGGAACGCCGATGCGTAAGCGCGCCGAGTTGTGAACCCGGCGGTCAGCATTGCCAGCGTTGTGGTGTAGGCGGCAATCGCAGCGCCCGCACCCAAGAACCGTGGAATATCCAGCCAGTTCTCAGTTAGATAATCGGACGGTTTTGGATCGCCCATCGCCAGACCGGTCAACAGAATAATCTGCGGCAGCCATACGACCAGAAGCATCACAGTGAAGAAAGAAAACCACCGCGCAACGATGTAATCCGAGCCTGTAAGTGGGCGAGCAAGATAGAGGTTGATCACACCATCCCGACGATCAGGACAGAGCAGTTCTGGTGCGCTGATAGCTGCGAACACGAACAGAATAATCGATGCAATTCCGTAGAAATCAGAGTGGGAGGGAAGATCCAATGCTTCGGCGGTTCCATCGCCAACGAGCCGATCTCCGGCCCCCGCAACAAGTGCCATGATGAGCGCAACGAGAACCAGCACTCCGATGAACATCCAAGGAAGGATTTTCGACTTCGGACCCCGACCAAGACCAAGTGAAACCTTCAGCCCGTCCTTGAAGACGGATAACCGCGCCCGGTTTCGTCCTTCTCGTGGCCCGTCGTAGTGCTGATAACCAATATCGAAGACCGTGCCTTCGGCCGCTCTCGAACTTTCACCACGCTGCCCCTCGACGGAGTTTCCAGGAGTTGTCACGACTCAACTCCCTTCGTCAGTCCAGAAAAATCATCCCCCTCACGCTCGAATATCTCGGTCAACGCCCGACGACGCGGCCCCATTCGTCGCAGCGGCGACTCGGCCTCAACAAGTGCATCTCGCACGTGGTCGTAAACGGTCTCATCGGAACCTTCAACATAAAGCCCACCGACATCAGCGGTTACCGAAACACCGCGCTTCTCAAGGGCGGTGACAAGCTCATCACGATTCGAGTCGACCTCGATAAACACCGTTTCAGTCTCTTCCGTGAAGCTCTTCACCTCACCCGACTGAACCAACTGCCCACCCTGCAAAACCACTATCCGATCGCAAGTACGTTCGACATCGGCCATCAAGTGGGAAGAAAACAAAATACTGATGCCGAATTCACGGTGCGTCTTGCGTACAAGCTCAAGCATCTCTTCTCGACCTGCAGGATCAAGTCCAGCTGTCGGCTCGTCGAGCAGCACAATCGCCGGATCGTGAACTAACGCCTGCGCTATCTTCACCCTCTGCTTCATCCCCGTCGAATAGCCGCCCATCGACCTGTACCGCTCTTCGAACAACCCTGCGTGTCGCAATGTGTCGGCGGCGCGGGAGCGCGCGTGTGCAGGTGGCAATCCGCTCACTTCGGCCATGTGGGTAAGGAACTCCGCCGCTGTCACGTTGCTCGGCAGACAATCGTGCTCAGGCATATAGCCTAGTCTTGATCTAACAAGGATGTTCTCGGAGACATTTTCACCCAGAATTGTGGCTGAACCGGATGTCGGCTGAAGCAGGCCAAGAAATATCTTTATCGCTGTGCTTTTTCCAGCACCGTTCTCGCCGAGTATGCCGGTAATTCCGTCGGAGATCTCGAAGCTAACGTCGTTGAGCGCCACAACGTCTTTGTAATGCTTCGACAGGTTTTCTGCTGCTAGTAATGCTTCCACGAAAAAGAATCTTAGACCACACAGCTAGTTTCATGGTCGGCCCGCTTGTCGACCCAGTCGAGAATCGGTTAGTTCTGCCCCATCCGCATCACCCTCGGGGGGGATATTTTGCGAACCGACGAGATCAGTGGGTCGACGGCGGCATCTCGCAACAACCTGTCCTGTGCGATGAGCGATAGCGGGAACTAGCGGCGGCGGCGTAGTTCGTTGCCCACTTCCGATGGTGCCACGTCGCCGGTGTCGATCCAAACCTCGGTCACCTGCTCAGAGTTTCGCATTCGATCGGCATTCAGTGCCAGCCAATCGCACGAACGGTCACACGCTCGCCGCACATTACACCCGTTGTGGCAGAATCAACGACCTCGATCTCAACAAATACGTACCTTCGGAATCCGAAAATACCGGCATGACCTTCACAATCCTCGGCCGTAACCCCAAAACCGGCGAACTCGGCATCGGAATCGCCACCTACTCGCTCGCCGTCGGCGCAACTTGCCCGCGCATTCTTCCCGGTATCGGAGTCCTCACATCGCAAGCCTCAACCAATCCAGCGATCGGTGAAGAGATCATGGAACTAATCGAAGATGGACTCGAACCAACCGATGCATTCATGCAGTCGCTTGCCAAGGACGATCATCCCGGTTTCAGGCAGGTTGCGCTGCTCATGCCAGAGGGCGAAGCATTGGTTCATTCAGGAGTCAATATCAAGTCGTTCAGCGGACATATCAACAGCGTAAATTGCATCGCTGTCGGAAATTTCCTAACGAACGACGATGTATTGAAAGCGATGGCCAGAAGTTTTGAAAACTCAGCATCAAGCGAGGAAACTTCGCTGGCCCAACGGCTCATTGCCGCGCTCGAAGCCGGCCGGAACGCCGGTGGACAGTCAGGATCGGATGGCACGCATCTACCCGAACGATCTGCCTGTGTACTTGTTGGCTCACCGGAAGAAAGCTTCCCAATCGACGTGCGGATTGATTCATCATCTGACGCAATAGCCGACCTAAAAGCAGCCCTCGACATCTACCACCCGATGCACGACTTCTACCTCCAACGAGCAGAAAATCCAGAAGGATTGCCTCCACAGAGCGAATGGCTTTCAAGCTGATCGAGGTGAGTCGAGATCAAGTCCAAAACCATTACTGTCATCCTGAATTAATTTTCAGGATCTTTCTACCCGCTTTGCAGAGCCCAACCTCGAGCCATCACTCACCATCTCACTGGCGCAACCCACCTTGCTCCCCATAAAATTCCTACACAAACGCCCACCAAACAACCCAACGCCCACTACCGGAGAACAAACTTGGTCCTCGACGCCATCCGCACACGACGCAACACAAGAGATTTCACCAATGATCCAGTCTCCGACTCTGCCCTCGAACTGATGATCGAAGCCGCAACCTGGGCACCGAATCACCGAAATACCCAGCCATGGCGATTTATCACCCTCTCGAAAAACGGCGCCATGCGAGCAAAAGTTGCCCAGATCGTCCACAACTGGACCTTCGAAAACGTCAAGAACCCCAACAATGAACGGCGCATTTCAAGCTCGATAGAAGCACAGCAAGAAATCCTCGACGCGCCGGCATTCATGTACGTCTATTCAGTACAGGGACGAAACGACGAAATCACGCAAGAGAACTACGCCGCAACCGCCTGCGCAGTTCAGAACCTGATGCTGGCCGCCCACTCACTCGGTATCGGAGTCGGCTGGAGCACAGGGAAACCCTGTTTGGCAAACGTAGGAACTGCAATTGGAGCCGAACCCGACTGGGACATCGTCGGAGCTCTCTACATCGGCTACTCCGCTGCAACCCAAACCACCCAACCCGAAGCCACCCGAAACCCAATCAACGAAGTGACCATTTGGCATGTTGGTGCCCAAAAGTAGGATCAAACACCATAACCGGCCTTCGCAACTCTGATTAAACAAACAATCTCCCATCGCAATGCGATGGGAGATTGAAAGTAACTAATTCACAGACCCGCGCTAACTCGCACCGTTCACCGACATCGCTATCTTGATGACACCATTCGTGTGATCGGCGTACATGTCGTAAGCCTTCTGCACATCATTAAAGTCTAGGTTGTGACTCTTCAGCACACCCGGGTCAATCCATCCACGCTCTTTCAGCGCGATCATCTCTCGAATATCCTTCGTCGGCTGGCTGGTCGCTGCAGCCTGTGTCGGGATAATCGTCGCAGCCTTGAACATGAATTCTTGGTGCGGGAATTCAGAAATCTTGTTGCCCTGCCCCGTGAGGCTGAAGCTAACAAAAATGCCCCATCGCTTGACGATCTTCAGGCACTGACCAAAGCCTGCTGGGTCTCCGGTGGCGTCCACCACAATGTCGATCCCCTCGCCGTCAGTCAGCTCATCAATCGCTTCGTACATATCTTCTTTTGCCGGGTTGACCGTGTTTGTCGCACCAACCTCGAGAGCCTTCTCCAATCGAGCGTCGACCGGGTCGATACCAATTACCTGAAGTGCCCCCATTTTTTCTACGAGCATGGTGAATGAAAGACCGATTCCACCCTGACCAAGTACGGCGACGCGCTTACCGGCAACGTTCCCCATCTTCTTGACCGAGTACAAGACCGTACCGGTGTGCTGGCACATAACCCACTCATCGATCGGACCCCAGTCCGGCACCGGAAGAATCCTTTCGGGCGTCTGAATCAGGTACTCAGCAAGTCCGCCCATCCCGCGTGTTGGGAGAACAATTGCCCGCTGCCCTTCTCTGATCAGATCATTCTTTGATTCGACAACAACTCCTGCAATCTCATGGCACGGAACACCGGGAGCAAGTGGGTAGTCCTCTTCGGGATGATTCGCTCGGAAATTACCATGGATATCGCTACCGCAGACCGATACGGTCTCGACTCGGATCTTGGCCTCTCCCTCGCCGGGAGCCGGCTCTTCGAGGTCGATGAATTCGAATGTCGCGGGTGCGGCTAGTCGTGCAACTTTCAATTTAAGGCAACAGCTTTCCAGAGAACTT
>JAPYUK010000010.1 GCA_029936155.1 Dehalococcoidia bacterium
GTTGATCGAGAAGTATCGTCAGTTGAGATGACCGAGGCATCCCTTCGCCGAATTGCTGATCTTGAGCCACAGTTACATGCGTTCATCACCCTCGATGAAGAGGGTGCGCTTGCAGCAGCGAAAGAAGCCGATGCGAAATTGGCCGCTGGAACCAAACCCGGTGTGCTTCAAGGGGTGCCAATTGCGGTTAAAGATCTTGAAGTGACGAAAAATTTGCGTACTACGCTCGGAAGTTCGTTATTCGAAGACTGGATTCCCAACTACGACTCGGTGGCAGTAGAGCGGCTTCGGAATACGGGAGCGGTTATTCTCGGCAAGACCAACACTCCCGAATTTGGCAACCGAGAAGAAACGTTCTCAAACGTTGCCCCAACATGCAACAACCCGTGGGACGTCGCACGAATGCCGGGTGGTTCGAGCGGTGGAACGGCTGCTGCTATTGCATCCGGTATGTGCTCGATTGGCACTGGCTCCGATGGCGGCGGCTCTGTGCGACTTCCCGCCTCGTTTTGTGGAATCTTTGGGCACAAGCCAACACACGGTCGCATTCCGCGCTTCGGAGGGCAGGCCAAACCTGCTTACAACTCGGCCGGAACCAGCGGTCCAATGTCGAACGATGTGCGGGACTCGGCGATATTGAGCCAGGCTCTGTCCGGCTTCGACGTACGTGATCCGGGCTCAGTCAAAACACCGGTTCCCGACTATGTCACCACGTTAGAAGATGGCGTTTCGGGTATGCGGATCGGAACCACGATGACACTCGGAATATCGGACGTAAACGACGACGTGGCAACTGCGGTCGAAGACGCATGGTTGGCCTTTGACGAGCTAGGGGCGAACGTCGAACTACTCGATATCAAGTTTGATCTTGTTCCTCGCGATGCATGGTGGACACTCTGGACCGCGGGCCAGGTTGCAATGTACGGCCATCTCGCCGAAGAGCGACCTGAGGACCTGATGCCTTACACGCTCGACATGATTAACCACGGCAAAACTCTCACAGGTGCTGATGTGGCCGTAGCACTACGGGATGTCCAGAATCTTCAGTTGAAAATGCATCAACTATTCGAAGAGTATGACGTGATTCTGGCACCGACGAATGCAGCTGTCGCGTGGCCTCATCTGAATCCACCTGACGAAATTGGTTCAAAGACCAACGACGACCAGATGGCCGGCATCGACTACGGTTCCATTCCGTTCACGATGGTATTCAATTCATCATTCAACCCCGCATCTTCAGTGCCCTGTGGATTCGGGGAGGGTGGTATGCCAGTTGGCATGCAAATTATTGGTGGGTACGACGATGATGCCACCGTGTTTCGGGCCAGTAGGGCGTTCGAAACGACAAGGCCGTGGACTGGAACTAGACCAGCAGTTTCCTGACTTACGACCGCTAAACCTTCGAGCTTTCCTTCGACCAAATATCCAGCATGTCTTGCATGTTCGGGACCATCGTCCTCAGCATAGAAACGATGGGAAGTCCGTAGGGACAGCGTGCCTCGCACTGCATGCACGAATCGCACGCTTCGTGGTCGTTGATCTTGTCGATAAGGCCTTCACGATTCGCCCATTCGTCCGCGACTCGCGATATCTCCCACGGGAACTCCGTGAACGTCGCCTTACCCATCGAGCGATAGTGGTTGTACATCACATCAGTTCCGAGAGTGCCCGGAATGCCGATATCCGATGGGCAAGGCAGGCATTCCATGCAGATGCGGCAGCGATCGGTAGCCAGATCGCGAGCCCATTTTGCGACCTCGGCTTCTTCTTCGGAACTGAGTGTGTAGTCGTCGAGAGCGCCGATACCGACGTTCTGTTCAATCTCGGCCGCAGTTGTCGCACCGGGCACGGCAACTGCGATTGGCTGATTCATCAACCACTTTAGCGCTAGCGGCACAGGTAGCAGGCCGGTTGCGACCGGCTTCATGATGGTGATTCCGACGTTTTTCTCGATAGCTAGCGGAATCAGCTTTGAAAGCGGCTCTCGTTCGATGATGTTGAGTGGTACAAGGAAAGTTTCGAAGTCGAATCGCTTCAAAGCCGCGACGAGAATCGAAGGAAAAGTGTGCCCAGTAATACCTATGTGCCGTATTTTCCCGGCCTCTTTGGCTTCAACAAGTGCTTCGAGCGGTCCGCCCAGACGGACATCCACATCATCGAGATCGCTAAGTGCGTGCAGGTGGTAATTGTCGATGTAATCGGTTTGGAGTCGTTCCAGCGACTCTTCTATGTGGTTCGCAGCCTCTTCCTTGGTCTTGCCGGTGGTCTTGGACGAGACGATCACGTTTTCTCGCTCGCCCTTGAGCGCTTTGCCCAGTTTGATTTCACTGTCCCAATAGCCACGGGCAGTATCGAAGTAGTTGACTCCCAGATCAAGTGCACGGAACACGACCTCTTTGGCGTGATCGTACTCAGATGAACCGAGTTGAGCGGCTCCGAGGCCGATTGGTGCTACTTCAAGACCTGTGGAACCAAGTGGGCGTTTGTTCATCAATGAGTCCCGTCAATAGCTAGCAAAAATGGGTCAGTCGCCACATACTACGATGTTTTTCGAGCGAAGGCGGTTGATGTGGTGTCACGGACTTCCCGAACTAGTTCTGCCGCTCCAGCCATTCAGTACCAAAGTCGACACATTCCCTGACGCTGAAAAGCCGACTCTCAGCCGATCCAATGGTTTTGACGACCACCTCATGCGTTTGCTCAAAATCAGCGCCCAGCCTGTTCAAGGTTCCGTCGTCCATAAACTCGATTTCGCTGATCTTCGTCCATTCAACCTTGCCATCGACGACCAGCGGCATCAGCTCCGGCACTAACTTGGTGGAGCTTGATCGGTACTCAGATAGATGAAAACAGGTGTTCCTGTTGTATCCGACTCCGACCAGTAGGACCTTTCCTGCTAGATCGTAAAGCGGTACTGCTGGTGACCACTCCCCGATGCGTTGATCACCGTGGTTCGCAACTATGCGTTCAGCGTCGGCTCCCAATGCCGCAAATGAACCTAAAGGGTGGTTGCTTCGAAATACACTAGGCATGGTCCGGAACTGCTCAGGTACTGTGCCCATACGCCACGTTGGGGTTATGGCTGGATCGTAGGTGGGCATGGTCCGTTTGACCTCGTCGACCCAATCGACAGGAATTACCGGATGTCGCCATTCTGCTGGATCACTGACATCACCCGACTGCGTCGGCATAACGATCGATCCGGCAGTTCCAACCGCGTCCTAGAGAGCTTGAATGTAAGCAACTGGTCCACCGTTGACCCAGGCCAGTGTTTGCATTGAAGTGTGAACGATGACTCGGTCGGCCGTTTCGACACCGATGCTACGCAGGTCATTTCTCAGCGATTCTCTGGTTCGAGGTGAGTCGGTTTCCGCGATAACCCTGGCGGTCGAATCGTCCTTGAGTTCTTTTTGCGGATTTATTGAGAATCGAGGCATATCAAGTTGTACTGGTCGTTTTTCGTCAACCGACCAAATATTACATCGTCGGGGATGTACAGCCGGGAACCAGTCGTTTCAACACAATCTTGTCGACATCTCGGCCAAACTAGCCGAAATCCATGAGACAACATCGAACAGTTCGCCTATGATCCCGCCATCGCATTGATGCAACAGAAATGGAGAAATTCGTAATGGTTCAGCAACAGGCTGAGATTTTACGACCGGAAACTCTGATCAGCGAGTTCAAAAAGAATGGTGTGACCCATGTGGTCACGATTCCCGACAGTGAGACGAACTACCTGTACGAGTTGATGGTCAAATCAGACTGGCTCGATGTCGTTCCTGTTTCTCGGGAGGGTGAAGCGCCTTCAACTGCACTGGGTCTAAATGTCGCAGGGCAAACGCCAGTGTGTCTGATCCAGAACACAGGAATGATGGAGGCTGGCGACTCGATCCGAGGAATGGCTCTCGACGCTGGATTCCCGCTGTTGATGGTAGTTGGCTACCGTGGCTGGACTCGACGCGGCGCTACTCCTGACACGGTTGCAAGGTATACCGAGCCATTTCTTCATGCGCTCGGTATCGAGTATTTCCTGGTAGAGACCGACAATGATAGTGCGCGGATCTCTGAGGCGTTTGAGTTGGCACGTTCGACAAAACGGCCCGTCGTGGTGTTGATTGGTGACGAGTACCACGGGTTTAATCGATAGTTCGAAATCTCGCCAGTTTTCGTTATTGGCGCAGCTAGTCGGGGGCAAAATGATCGATGCAACAGATGTGTTCAAAGCTTTTCAACCTCACCGGGGCGACGCCATCGTCACGACCAGCGGGACTGTCGGCAGCCACTGGGCGAATGTGAGCACGAAACCCAATCGTGACTTGCGGCTTGGCAGTTCGATGGGGCAAACGGTTTCTGCCGCATTCGGTGTGGCACTAGGATTGCCCGAAGAGCAAATGGTTCTCTTCGATTCAGAGGGAGCGCTACTGATGAATCTTGGCGCTCTGGCGTCTATCGCCGGCAAGGCACCAAAAAACTTTTATCACTTTTTGTTGGACAACGAGATGTATGCGACAACGGGCGGGCAGCCTGTGCCCAACGCTGCAAATATCGACTATGCCGGCCTGGCGAAGAGCGTTGGATATGCTTCAACGCACCATTTCACCGATCTGGAGGAGCTAGTTACCAGCATCGGGGAGATCATGAAAGAAGAAGGTCCGGTCTTTATTTCGATCAAGATTAACCCCGAGGTTCAAAACCTTCCAATGGCACTGCGTGAGCGGTCAGGTGGGCGGAGTCGGATCGAGACGATTCGAAATTTTCAGAAGGAGTTTGGCATAGCGAGCGTGTGAGTAAGAGGGCTGCTGCGCAGCGATCCTCGTCCCTCTCTGGCAGGGACGGAATTAAAGGGTGGGTCGAAGCATCCTGCATCATGACGTAATTCACAGCCGAACACTTCTCCCTCGCACTTCGACAAGTTCAAAACGTGGCCCGGTCCTCTCCCGATGGGAGAGGGAATGTCGTTGGTCCGCTGGATCTACCAGTCAGCGACCGAACCGTCGTTAACGTGGTAGTTCTCGCCACCGAGCTCCCTATTGAAGCCGTATGCGTCGCCAGTGTATTCCTTGGTCGCCTCGACATCATCGACTTCAACGCCTAGTCCGGGAGTGTCCCAGAGATCGATATGTCCGTCTTTGACTTCCCAGTCCTTCTTGAGCAGTCCGTTTCCAAGACCGGCGTCGACCTGCTCTTGAATCAGGAAGTTTGGCACTACAGCATCGACCAACATGCAGGCTCCGAGAGCCAGCGGGCCGATTGCACAGTGCGGCATGATGTGCTGGTAGTAGACCTCAGCGTAGTTGGCAATTCGCTTCAACTCGGAAGGCCCGCCACAGTGAGCGACGTCGGGTTGGAGCAGCGAAACGGCCTGCTTCTCAATTACCTCGCGGAACTCCCAGCGCGATAGAAGTCGTTCGCCGGTCGCCAACGGGAACGGAACTTGCTCCTGAACCCGTTTCAGGGCGTCCACGTTCTCCTGCGGAACCGGCTCCTCGACAAACATCGGGCGCATGCCTTTGATCTCGTTACAAATCTCAACAGCAAGCCCAGGAGTCATCTTGGCGTGGAAGTCGAAGCACAGTTCGACATCGTCACCGACCCACTCACGCATCGTGTAGGCGGCCTTCACGAACTCATCGATTACTGCCGGAGGCTCGTGGGCGCGCCAGTTGCCCCCAGGTCCTGATTTGTAGGCGGTGTAGCCGTTCTTCTGCAACATAGTGAGTCGGTCGCGAGATGCTTCCAAACCCTCATCAGAGAGGTCGCGGATGCCCCAGTGGGCGTAGACACGGATGCGATCGCGAACATTGCCGCCCATCAACATATAACTGGGCACGCCGTAGTGCTTGCCGGCGATGTCCCAGAGTGCGGCGTCGATACCGGCGATTGCCGACATGTTGTGTGCGCCGCCGCGGAAGAACGATGCCCTGTACATCATTTGCCAATGGTGCTCGATGCGAAGTGGATCCTTGCCTACGAGGTACTCGGCAATCTCGTCGATCGCAGCAGGTACGCTGCGGGGCTTACCTTCAAGGGTGCTTTCCGCCCAACCCTCGATGCCGGTGTCGGTTGTTATTCGGACCAGTCGGGTGCGATTCCGCGGTGCGTATTGGTCAACTCGGGTAATTTTCATAGTTTTAAGGGGAGAACAGTGGGTTCAGGTTGGATATTACGCAGGTGCGATTGCATCGTCGCGTTTCGTAGTTTCGTGATTGGGCGGGACCGCCGAATCGATGGCATGTTATTCCCCGTAGTTGCTGAATGGGGGAGTATTTCGGCAGGAATCCAGTTTGACCCGATATATTCGAAAACCTAATATGCAGTTATGTCCACACAAGTATCAGTTCCACAGACCGGGATCCAAGCACGCCAGCTCATTCGAGAAGGCCGGTATATGCAGCCGACTTCGGGAGTAGCGCCCGCTCACGTTCAGGCAAACGTTGCGATCCTTCCGAAGGACGTTGCGTTCGAATTCCTGCTGTTCTGCCAGCGAAACCCAAAGCCATGCCCGGTGGTTGAAGTGATCGAAGCTGGATCGGTAGAGGCTACTCTGACGGCGCCCGGCTCAGACATCCGGACTGACGTGGCGCTGTATCGAGTCTTCAACAACGGCGAGATGGTCGATGAGCCTGAATCGATCGAATCACACTGGCGCGACGATCTGGTTACATTTCTGTTGGGATGTAGCTTTTCGTTCGAGCATGCGTTGATGACCAACGGGATTGAACTTCCGTACTATGGCACCGAGCAAAATGTTCCTATGTTCATCACGGATATCGAAACCGTTGAGTCAGGGCCGTTCTCAGGACCGATGGTCGTTTCGCATCGCTGGATTCCTCAGGACAAGGTCGTAAGGGCCGTGCAGGCTACTTCTCGATTCCCCGGCACTCATGGCGCACCGATCCACATAGGCGATCCTTCGAGCATAGGAATTTCCGACATCACAAAACCGGACTTCGGCGATGTGTGGGAGCAGGGCAGCGAGGACGATGTTCCGGTGTTCTGGGCATGTGGGGTAACTCCGCAGGCGGTTGCCATGGCATCGAAGCCAGAGCTGATGATTACCCACTCACCGGGGCGCATGTTTGTAACCGATCTCATGGACGAAGATTTGGCCGTTATCTAGCTTCGATCGATCTCAATAACTAACCGCTTGACAGCGGACTCGCCCGTAGAACCCCATGCCAGAATCATCTGTATTTACTCAATTGGAAGACATCATTCTTCAGGACGATATTCGTGGAATGAAGGCGTTGCGCCAGCACATGAAAGACGGCTGGCTGGAAGCATCGGCAGAGCTATTGCTGGATCATCCCGGCAAAGTTCTTATCGCCACGGGCTTCTACATCCTCAGGGCGGGTGAACCCGAAACCGACGGACCTCCTGGAGCTGTCGCGATTGCCAACGCGATGAAAGCACTTGGAAACACCGTCGCCTACGTCACGGATGAAAAGTGCTCGACCGTGGTGCGAGCAATTGCTGGTGATGACGAAGTGATCGAATTCCCGATCACCACGCATCGAGAGTCCAGCGAGTTCGCCCACAAGCTACTCGTAGAACAGGCACCGTCCGCACTCGTCTCAATCGAACGCGCCGGGCTGCTTGGTGATGGCACATATCGCAACTGGAAGGGTGTCAACTTCTCCGAGCACAACGCCAAGATCGATCACATGTTCTACGAACATCCAATCTCTGTCGGCATCGGCGACGGCGGGAACGAGATCGGCATGGGCAACATGCGCCACGTCATCCCTGATATCGAAAATCTGCCCGATGATCCGTGCGTGACCACAACTACCGAACTCATAACGGCTAGTGTTTCGAACTGGGGCGGATATGGCCTCGTGGCTGCGCTCTCGCTCAAGACGGATAAAAACCTGCTGCCAACTGTCGAACAGGGCTACGAGTGGGTTAAAGACATCGTCGCAGTTGGTGCAGTTGAAGGCATGACTGGCGAATCGAAGGACTGGGTCGACGCACGTGCACCGGAAGACGACGCCATGTGCCTGCGTGACTTACAAGCGCTACTTGCAAGCGAAGGTCTCTAGTTCGCTATCTCATTTTGGTGGATTGTCTGGATCGGGTTCCGATTTGCCCTGTAGCTGAAATGCACCGCGGTTCATCGTCTCTCTGACGACCGTTATCAACATGAACGCGCCCACCAGTCCGATTCCCGCAGTGGTAACGGCAGCGGCACCGAGCGAGACGATCTGTGCGATGCCACCGATCATCACGGGACCACCTGCACCTCCGATATCTGAAATAAATCGCCATACACCGATGAACTCGCCGGGATTGTTTCGTGGCGCAAGATCGGTTCCCATAGTGAATACGAAGCCGGTTGACAGACCATTCCCGAACCCAGCAAGTAAACCGACGGCCATCAGCGCACCGAACGACCCGGTCAGTGGAATCAGCCCCATCGCTATTGCCAGAATCACGAATGCAGGTATTCCAGTTGATTTTCTTCCCCAACGGTCCATAGCGACCCCCACAACCGGGAACAGCACGGAGTCGATGGCGGACGAAGCTGTAATGACATAAGCGATATCGTCCTTACCGAATCCAAGGGTTCCTCCCCAGACTGGGATAAGGAATTCGCGAGCAGCTCGCATGAACTGCAACATTATCGCCGCTACGCCGGCGGTGGCGAAGTCGCGCCTGTGCCGTGATACAACCCCGGTGATTCCTCGGATCATGCCGTGGCGTTCACCGAGGACTTTGGGTTCGATCATGCTTCGGGTCGACCAAATGATGAGCACAAGCGTCACGAGCGCGACCACAGCCTGCGCGTAGAATGGAACCCTGATTCCTACAAATTCAGCAAGGAGGCCACCCATTAGTGGTCCGATGATGGTCGCAATCCTGGAGATGCCACCGAACAGTGAAAGTACCCGTCCGCGAACGTCGATCGGAACCACGTAGGCAATATAGGACTGCCGAGAAATGCTCCAAAACGCGAAGCTTGCACCCGCCAGAAGTCGAGCCAAAATCAGAGAGGTCAGGTTGGGAGAAATCGCCGCCCAAATTGACGCCAGGCCGAAGAGGATTATTCCCGCATACATTGTTCGCCGGAGGCCGACTCGAGAGACCAATATTCCGGCCGGGACATCGAATACCATCGTGCCAAGGTGGCGAGCGGCTACTGCTACACCAACCATCGCAACAGTGGCCGCCATTTCTTCTTTGGCGAACCCGGGAAGGACAGGGATCAGAATGCCCTGGCCCATCGAAAGAAGGAATGAAGGTACGTAAACGGACCATACGATTGCACGCATGGTTTTGCGGACTGAACTGGGAGCTTTCGGGGTCTCCGGTACACCTGATGATGACATAGGCGAACCATGCTAATCCTGAAGAAATACGTTTGTGGTACCCCGGTTGATTGAATTGCTTGAGTTCTACAGATATCGTCGATATCGGCACTAATTCACGGTCCTCATATGCCGCAGAAAGGCACTTCATTTGCATTTTGAATACAGGAGAATCGTCGGGGCACCAATATCGACGGTATGGGCGACTCTGATAGATCTCACAGCGATGGAGCCGCATCTGCCGGGTACGGCAAAGGTCGTTTCAACAGGTTCGAACAGCTACCGTGTGTCGATGAAGATTTCGATGGGATTTCTGCGCCCAACTGTGAACGCGGATGCGCAGCTATCGGATGTTGAGCTGCACCAGTCATTCACGATCAATCTCTCGGGCAAATCGATGGGTGCGGGCGTCGCGGGATCTGCCGAAGTTACTCTCAGTACCCTGCCGGCGGACGAAGGAACGACTCGGGTGGCAATGGCTGGGACCGTCGAAACTTCCGGGCTACTTAAGAAGATTTCCGATTCCAAGGTTGAAGCGGCGGTATCAAGCTTCCTCGACTCCTATTTCGCCAGCGTCGAAAAGGCAGCGTCGTCGCTCTAAGTTTTGCTGCTGCGTTCGAGTTCGCCGTGGCTACAGGAGATCGCCGTTCTCACTCGTGTATCCGTTCTCGTCGACAGCACGAGGCGTATTCGAGTGGTCACCACGGGTAGCGATTTCTATTCGGTTGCCGTCCGGATCGTAAATGAATAGGGCTTGCTGGCCATCGGCCCGAGTGCCTATGCTTCCGACTATCTCGATATCTGCCTCGATCAATGCTTCAGCCGTCGCTATTATGTCGGCAACCTCAAATGCCACATGGGGGCGAGTATCACCGCGGTCTCCAATCGACTCAGGAGGATCTATCAGGTGAACCATCGAGTCGTCAGGTAGCTCGGTCCATGCAAGCGTATTTCCGCTGACCTGGTGAGGGATTACGTCGATGTTCAACAGATCGCGGTACATCGTCATGCTCGCCGGGCGGTGATTAATCGCAATACCGACGTGATTGACTGTACGAACCTGGATTTTGGCTGGAGAGTCAACGACTATGTTCTCGCCAGTTTCGGTCGTGTAGCCAAGCGCATCTGCGACACGATACGAAGGACGCAAGCCGCTGGCTGTCGTGAACTCCAACCGATTGCCGTCGATGTCGTCGATGAAGATTTTGCCCTGCCCATCAAGCATCACACTGATATCGCTGATGTTGGTGAACGACGAGCCGCGCAGCGCTTCGACCGCTACGTCAAAATCTTCAACCTCAAAAGCAACATGCGGGCTGCCGAGCGTCTCGCCGTCACTCGGCTCGATAAGGTGAACCATTGTTCCATCGAGCGTCTTCGTCCAAACAATGTTCGGAGAATCGACCATTGATGGGATGACTTGGAGCCCCAGGACGTCTCTGTAGAACTTGAGCGAGACGCGACGATCCCAGACCGGAATTCCTACGTGGTTGATGGTTTTTATGCGGATATTACTGGGCAACGACCCTTCCGTTCTCGAAGATTTTGAATGACCTGACCGAACTTAGTTGAGTTCGACGATCATCTCGATCTCGACAGTGATCTGGCCTGGCAGACTTCCCATTCCAACTGCTGACCGTGCGTGCTTCCCGTTTTCTTCGCCGAATACTGATACAAGCAGATCGGAACACCCGTTGATGACCTGAGGTTGATCAGCAAAGTCAGCGTCCGCATTTACCATGCCCAGCAGCTTCACCACTCGCTTCACATTGTCGAGGCTTCCAACGTGCTCACGCAGAGCCGCCAGCAGCTGAATGCCGCAAAGCCTTGCTGCCTCATATGCTTCACCGGTTGTTCGTTGTGATGGAACTTTGCCCATCACCATTGAGCCGTCAGCCTGATTCGGCCCTTTTCCCGAGAGAAACACGAGTTTGCCAACCGTGACAGCCGGTATGTAGTTGGCAATTGGACCTGACGGGTGAGTGAGGTCGATTCCGAGTTCTTTTATTTTGTCTTCAGCGCCCATAAGTGGATGTTCTCCGGTTCTGTTAAATATGACGAGACCGGCGCAGTATGCACCGGTCTCGCTAAGTTTTCTATTCGATTCGGTCGCATTATTGGCGACTAGGTACTAGGCTCGGTCATCGAGAGAGGCTCAAGGACTTCATCGAGTTGTTCCTGCGTCATATCGGTTTCACGAAGGGCGACTTGCATAACCGTTTCGCCAGTCTCAGATGCCGTGTGAGCGATGCCTGCTGCTGCGTCGTAACCGATGATTGGTGCGAGCGCGGTACAGATCGCAAGACCCTGCATGACCACCTCGGGACCCTTGTTTGTAGCGACGAGCCCGTTGACGCATTGCCGTGCGAAGTTCGTGGCCGAGGCCGCCAGAAGATCAATCGACTCGAGCAGGTTGTGTGCGGCCACAGGCATCATGACGTTTAGTTCGAAGTTGCCAGACTGTCCGGCGATTGCGATCGTCGTGTCATTTCCGATTACCTGGGCTGAAACCATCGTTACAGACTCGGCGATTACCGGATTGACCTTTCCAGGCATGATCGATGAACCGGGCTGCACTTTTGGTAGAGCAATTTCACCGATGCCGGCGCGTGGACCTGAACCGAGCCATCGGAAGTCGTTGGCAATTTTCAACATGCCGACAGCAATCGATTTTAGTTCGCCGGAAGCTGAAACAGCCGCATCAAGAGTGCTCTGAGCTTGGAAGTGGTTCGTTGTCTCCGATAGATCGAGTCCTGTTAGATCACGTAATCGATCGATCACACGCTTTGCAAATTCTGGATGCATGCCGATTCCTGTGCCGACCGCTGTACCACCGAGTGCGAGTACCGACAGTTCTGCAAGCGCTTTCTCAGCTCGCTTTCCGGCGAACTCAAGCTGTCCGGCGTAACCGAGAAATTCCTGACCAAGTCGGATTGGCGTTGCGTCCTGCAGGTGAGTTCGACCGGTCTTGACGATTCCCCAGAACTCTTCGGATTTGGCACGCAGGGCGTCTTCGAGTTCTTTGAGCGCCGGCAGCAGATTGTTTTTGATCGCACCTGCAGCAGCGAGGTGAATGGTTGTAGGGAACACGTCGTTGGATGACTGACCCTTGTTGACGTGGTCGTTCGGGTGAACTGGATTTCGTGAGCCGAGTTCGCCATTCATCGCTTCGATGGCGACGTTCGAAATAACTTCATTAGCGTTCATGTTGGTCGAGGTTCCGGAGCCAGTCTGGAACACGTCGACAACAAACTGGGTGTCGAACTCACCGTCGATGACACGCTGAGCCGAGGCGATAATCGCCTGACCTATCTCATCGTCGATGGCGTCGAGATCGAGATTTACAACAGCGGCTGACTGCTTGATCTGGCCAATAGCCTTGATGAACGACCTGCCCAACCGCAACTTACTGATCGGGAAGTTGAGTTCAGCCCTGCGTGTGTTGCCGCCGTAGTAAGCGTTTGCCGGGACTTCCAACTCACCCATCGAATCGCGTTCGAGGCGCATTTCCTGCGAGGCCATCGTTTACTCCTGAATCAGTTTTAGTTCGTTCGAATCTACAAATGTATTTCCGAACTGGATAGATCGAAGTAATGATATTCCTGAGAATCGATAATTACCGGGGACGGCTACGACCGTGGTAGCGGTTTTGCCAGCGCCATTGCGCCACCTAGAACAATAGCTGCGGCTGCAGCGCAGAACACCATCCCGATCACATACAGGGCCTGATACGAGCCCATGGCCGTCGCTCGACTAGGCCGTCGTCTATCTGTGAGAAACGCATTTCGCATAGCTCGAAGGATGAGCGAGGGTCGCCGACGATCCTGACCATTTTGGGCAGGTTTATTTTAGCGGACTGCTCGTTACCGACCCCGAGCGCATCCCACAGTTCTGCTCCCTTGTTAGACAGATCGGATTCTCCATTTGCAACGGGGAACAGGGTCGATTGCAGGATGTCGCTCCAGCGAGCTACATGCCATAGATGCCATTTAGCTGATGGCGCGGTCGGGGCGCTCCTGCGTGAAGCCTGTTCGTCGTACAGGCCCGTGATGATCTCAAGCAGCAGAGTATTGGTGCGTGTGAGTCGACGGATGGCAATTGCGGGCGCGGGAAAGGTGCATGGGATCCTCCCCCCCCCCAAAAACTCTACTAGAGTGGGGCACCAGCATTTCGGATCAAACGGTCACAGAGCCGTCTTTGCCTAGCACGCCGCTGATCGCTTCAAGCATACCGAGATGCCGATTGGCGTGTGCGATGTAGCCAACCATCGCATCGCCAACGTTCGTTTCGTTGTCGTGCCAGTCGGTGAGCGGTGCGTTGAACGTGGTGTCATCCAGCTTGCCGACTCGTATCTCAAGCAGCTCGAACGACTCTTTTGCGTAGGCTCTAACTTTCGGAACGCTCGGTAATGGAAGCGATTTTCCGTTCTCGTTTCCTAATCCAGATCCCGCACCCCACATGCCGAGATCGACCCCGTCGAAACCCCACTCATCTGCAACTCCAGAGAATTCCCAGAGCTCTGGTGTCTTTTCATCAACTACAGGTGAAAGCAACGACTGAACGTAGTCGGCCCACCTTGCCATGTGCCAGAGATGCCATTTGCACGATGGGGCTGTTTCGGCAGGCCATTTCGAGGCTTCCTCATCGGTGAGGGCGTCAACGACCTGAATCAACTGGCTATCGAGTTTAGTAAGTCGTGAGGAGATTATTTCTGAAGGAGTTGGAAGTGGCATTGTGAATGTGTTCAAGCGGGTTTAAGCGTGCAGTCGTTCCCACTCAGGATCGGGGTGTGAACCGATGAAGTCGTGGTCAAGTTCGAATCCAAGACCGGGCTTATCAGGAAGGTGCAGATGGCCATCACGAATGTCGAGGGGCTCAGTAATAACTGAATTGTAGTTTTTCAGTGAGTGCTCGGACATTTCGAGACGATAAATGTTTGGAACGTTCATCAGCACGTGAGCTCCGGTGATCACGTTGAACGCACCCGAAGCGTCGTGCGGGCTGATCGGCACATAGTAGGTTTCTGCCAGAATCGCAATGCGCTTCATCTCGGAGATCCCGCCGGTCCAGCAGATGTCGGGCATGATGTAGTTGACCAGCCCCTCCTGCAAGTACGGTGCAAAGTCCCAGCGTGTGTACTGACGTTCGCCGATGCACAGGTTGATATCGGTGTTTCGTCGAAGCTGGCGGTGGGCGTCGAGACTTTCGGGCTGAAGTGGCTCTTCGAACCATGTCAGGTTGTGCTTCATCATCCGGTTGCACAGTTCGGTCGCAGTTGAAACATCGAAGTTGCCGTGAGCGTCGATCATCAGCTCGATGTCTTGGCCGATGCCATCTCGGAGGGCTCCCATGAGATCGTCAGCATAGTTCGCACCGGCAGCTGAGATCTTGCCGTCAATGTAGCGGCGGTGATGCTTGCCCATCTCAGGACCGAACGGGTCGAGTTTCAACGCCCGATAGCCGAGCGCAACCTGCCGTTTCGCATCGGCGACACAAGCATCGATATCGTCGATGTTCTGAACGTGCGAGTAGACGGGCACCGATTCTCGCATCTTGCCGCCAAGCAGATCCCAGACCGGTCGGCCAAGGGCCTTTCCCTTGATGTCCCACAGAGCCATGTCGACCCCGCTTGCAAGTGTCGTCCCGAATCCGCGGGAGCCGAGTGTTCCAAAGCGCCGATATATACGATGCCAAATGGCATCGATATCGGAGGCGTCGAGGCCGACCAGCCCTTCAGAGAAATCCTGGCCCTCGAGATCATTCTTGAGCATCTCGTAGGCTCGGCCGACGACGAGCGCACCGCCGCCACCCGAGTTGGTCGATTCGCCAACACCAGTGATGCCTTCATCGGTATCGACCTCAACGAACAACCATGAGCGGTTGCTGCCTTCGGGTCGGGTGAGATAAACGCGTAGATCAGTGATTTTCATTTTGGATATTCGATTCGTGTTGCTGTCCGCATTGGATTGACTCGACGGTATGCCAAATCACCTATAGACCGACCCCAGACGAGAACTGGGCGACCGGATACTACACCTGTAGCGGTGGTAGACTCCGCCAGATCATCGAAATTCGCCAGATTTGCAGGCGATGATAGCCGCGTGATACAGGATTAGAACAATATGAGGTTTTGCTACGCCCACCGTCGATTCACCCTGTATCCGCAGTCTGTAGACAGCTGGAATCTGACTGCTGACAACTACACCGACGACTTCCTGACGAAGGTTAAAAGCCTTGGCTTTGACGCGCTTGAGGTAGGACTGGAGGTTCTAACCAGGCTCAGTAACGAACAGAAGATTGGGGATTTTGCGTCACGGTTAAACGACTTCGGACTAGATGTTGGCGCTATCCGAGCTGGTGGCACTCTGCACACCGCCAAAACCGGCCCGCAAAATCAGACTCGGCTGGATGAAGCGATTGAGTACGCCGGGTGGTCGGGTGCTGAAGTCGTGAACGGTGCGATGAGTGCACCGAGTCGTTTGCCGGGTCATCCACCCGGATCAGTACCGGGCAGCCAGTCGGGCTGGAATATCTCGCAGGACTCTTCACGAGACGCTATGTTGAATACGTACGACGAGCTGGCAGTTGTATTTCGAGCGGCTTGCGCCAAGTCGGCCGACGTAAACGTGAATGTCGTTGTTGAAGTCCACCAGAATTCGCCTGTCGACAACTCCTGGTCGGCGTTGCTGCTCCATGGCAAGGTCGATCGACCAAATTTTGGAATCAACCCCGACATCGGAAACATACTTTGGACCTACGACGTTCCTGAAGAGAATTTTGATGACGCTATCGACGCGATTGCACCAGTCGCCAAATACTGGCACTCAAAGAATCTTCACCGCGTTTATCATCCCGAAAACAACCGATCTGTCTTCCTGCGAGTTCCACTTCCTGACGGCGAGATCGATTACCGGTACGCCATTTCTGCAATGCACAATGCAGGGTATTCGGGCTATATGACGATCGAAGGTGCGTCGGCTGGCGACCAGTGGCACAACGACGCTAAGTCGATCAACTACGCGAAGGCGATCTGGGACGATCTCGAGTCTTAATCGTACTGCCCGTCAGTAAAAAACGAACGGAGCCTCGGCCATTTGGACGGCATTCTTTCCGATCACGCTTTTCGCAGAGCTTGTGATAGCGCTGGCATTTATTGGCTAGCGAAAACCGGCTGCTCTACCCTTCATCCGGCTCTACTCTGACCGGTCTCGCTAGGGCCAGCGCCACGATTCCGACGATGAAGATTGCCACGACGATCAGCATCGACGAATCGAATGATCCGGTCGAATCGTGAAGCGATCCTGCAAGCAGTGGTGCGCCAGTTCCTGAAGCGATCATTCCGACCTGCATCAGGCCCATAATTCCGCCGAATTCCTTCATGCCGAACGCCTCTTGGACGACGAGTACGATCAGTGCTCCAAGTCCGCCAAAGCCGATACCGAATATGAAGATTCCCACCCACATCAAAAGTCCAGCGTCTGCTTGGGCAATGATGAACACTCCAACAGCTTGAAGAGCCACTGAAATAATCGTCGCAATTCTTGCTGTGATCTTCTCGCTCGCTCGCCCAAACGCCAATTTTGAGGCGATGCCCATACCCGCAATAATGCTGACTGCTGAGGTTGCAACTGCCGGTGCGAAGCCGCTTTCTTCGAAGTGCTGCCTCAGCTGAGTTAGTACGCCCTGATAGGTGAAAGTAGCGGCGACCAGACCAATCATAATAAGCCAGAAATTACGATTAGTCAGTGCCTGGCGAACCGTAATACCCGCCTTCGCAGCAACTCTAGCGATCTGCGCCTGATCACCACGACCCGTTCGCTTCATCTCGGCTTCGATCTTGTCCTGATCCTCAGCGATCACGAAAATTGCCACTGCAGCGAGTAGGGCCATGATCAACCCAAACGTTACGTACGCTACCTGCCAGCTCAGGGTCGATATGATCGCGGCTGCGAGCGGTGGCATAGTCACACCGCCAAAGTTATTGCCAGCGACCACCGCGCCCATTACCCGCCCGCGCGTTTTCGGGAACCAGAGACCGACCATTTTTCCGGCCGGCATGATCGTTGCTCCGGGGAACCCTGCAAACACAAGTGAGCTAAATAAATACCAGTGCCATAGCTCAGTGATAAACGGCCTCATCAGGAAACCCAAGGCGATTAGGAGCAACGAAACGAACATCACAGGCCGTATACCTATTCGGTCGCTCAAATTCCCGACAAACGGTGCCAAGATCCCTGATATGAACGAAAACGCCAACGACAGGTTGAGTTGGGTTTGCGACCAGCCGAACTCTTCTTTGAGGGGACCTGAGAACTCGCCGAACGCATACTGAGCCATGCCGACCGACAGCCCGGTCGATAGGAACACGACGAGGGCTATCGGATAGCCGCGGTAAATTTGACCAAAGATTGGCACCGACACTATCTACCAGCCCATTCAGATAACCGCATCAACTCTCGCTCGAAGCGTTTTGATCGCTTCTGCGATAACACTTGAGACAACTTGTGTCGGCACGTGAACAAAACATTCTCGATGTTGGGCAAGCTGGCTGTATACTCCGCCCGCGTTCTCATTTGAAGTGGGCGCTAGTTCGGTTCGGCGTGAGTCACGGTAGCACCTGCCGTTAACTTCGTCTTGGCGTGTCGATTCATTTCGACCCGTCTTGCGATGCAGGTTGTTGCACGCCATGCGATTTTTTGGGAGATATTATTGAGATCTAGCAATGTTCGAGCAGCCATCAACAATGGCACCGTGTCGCATAACCTGACACTGACATTCCCCGAGCCGACCATCGCCGAGTGGGCCGGTTACGCCGGTTTCGATGGACTTCATCTCGATATGGAACACGGCGTGTTCGACTGGGAGTCTGCCGAGACGATGTGCCGGGTCGCCGACATGCATGGCATGACATGCACCGCTCGAATTCCAAACACCGAGACCGATACGATATTGCGGACGTTTGATCGAGGATTAATGGGGATTTTGGCCCCGCACGTCGATAACGCAGAGCAGGCTCAGCGCATCGCGAATGCTTCTCGATTCGGTCCAGTTGGTGAGCGTTCGTTCGGAACGTCACGAGGTCGTGACTACGGCATGCACGATATGACGCCAGCCGAGTACATGGCAGAGTTCAATCGGGAAGTAACCGTAGCTATCCAGATCGAAACAAAGCATGCGGTCGATACGATCGAAGAAATTCTGGAAGTAGACGGTATCGATCTCATAGCGTTTGGACCGCAGGATCTGGCTCAGTCTCTTGGGCATCCGGGGCACGCAGATCATCCCGAAGTTCTGGCGGCTATGGAATCGGTAACCAGCGCAGTTCATGCCAGAGGACGACTGATGTCATCAGACGTCGAACGGGGTATCAATCTGGTTCAGTGGTTGCCCGAGCAGCTCAAGGGCTGGCTCGATAAATCTCGGGCAGGCTAATTCTTATTTGCGGTATTAACATTCAATCAATTCACGGCTTTTAGCATTTCGAAAATCATTCAATGACCACTGCTACCAAACAAACCAAATTCGAACCAATCGCTGGCTGGGGCAAACTGCCCATGGGCGTGACCTTCAGAGGTGATGCCACTTCGATAGCTGTCGACTCGAAAGACAACGTCTACGTTTTCAATCGAGGAACCGAGCCGATCGCTGTTTTCGATACCGATGGGAATTTCCTACGTGGAATGGGGCATGGTGATTTCGTTCGTCCCCACGGTATTGAGATCGATGCTGACGACAATCTCTACCTCGTCGACGATGACGGCCACATCGTCCAAAAACGAACTAACGATGGTGAAATTATTTTCACGCTTGGCACAAAAGGTGAGCCGTGTGAATGGCAGAGCGGTGGGATGTTCAACCGTCCGACCGACGTAGCGATTCATCCCAGAACTGGTGAACTATTTGTTTCCGATGGCTACGGCAACTCTCGGGTTCACAAGTTTGACACCGACGGCAAACACATAATGTCGTGGGGCGAATCTGGAACTGATCCCGGCCAGTTCAGCCTGCCGCACAACATCAGCATGCTTGGAACAGACAGAGTAGTAGTCGCAGACCGTGAAAACTTCCGGTTGCAGATATTTACGACAGACGGTGAATTTATTGAGCAGATTCATATTCATCACCCGATGTCTGTTACCCAGGGCAAGGGCGATGACGCGGCGATCTACGTTGGAGAGATGATCCCACCTCCGGTTCAGCAGGGTGTAAGAAACTTGGGTGCTAGGATCGCCGTCCTGTCGCCAGACGGCGGATTCTTACAGCATCTCGGCGCTCCACTTCCGGGCCAAGGGGTCGATCAGTTCACTGCTCCGCACGGGATAACTACTGATTCACAGGGTTCGGTGTATGCAGCGGAAGTTGCATGGACGAACTACTTCTCGAATCCCGAAAACTCTGGCTCAGACGTATTGCCGCTTGGCGAGGTGGTGAGTCTTCGCAAGTGGCGACGTGTCTAGCGTTAAACATTACGAATAATCACCTCCAAACTCCCTCCAGCTTCACAGCAAAAAAACATCAGGAATGACAAATGGTCAACGCCGCAACTTCAGCAACAATTTATGAACCCGCTCCCCTATGGGCAAAGGTTCCGCACCCAATGCGCTTCAAGGAAGCCACGTCGGTCGCTGTCGACTCAAAAGACAATGTATACGTGTTCAATCGAGGGCCAAATCCTGTCATCATTTTCGACAAAGAAGGTAATTTTCTCGAAACGTGGGGCGCGGGCGAATTCACTCGACCCCACGGCATTACGATCGACGCCGAGGACAACCTGTTTCTCGCGGACGACGATGCTCATGTGATCGAAAAACGAACTAAAGAAGGCAAATTGTTGTTCACCATTGGTGAAAAAGGCAAAGCCGCGGCTTGGCAGGAGGGCGATCCTTTCAACCGACCTACGCACGTTGCGATCGGCCCAGAATCTGGTGAACTGTTTATCACCGACGGCTACGGAAATTCACGTGTCCACAGATTCGATTCCGGTGGCAAGCACATTCAATCGTGGGGTGAGCCGGGTTCGCTTCCAGGTCAATTCTCGCTTCCACACAACATTGCGATGAACGGTAGCGATAAGGTCACAGTCGCCGACCGAGAAAACTTCCGCCTGCAAACGTTCACTATCGACGGTGAATTTGTCGAACAAATCCATTCACATCGGCCTATCGCTATCACCAACGGAAAGGGCACTGACACGAATCTGTACGTCGCTGAAGCCGGCGCACCGCCTGTGCAGGCGGGTGTCCGTAGGCTGGGTCTTAGAGTTGTCGTAATGGATCGCGAGGGCAACGAAGCGACACGGTTCGGCAACGAGCTCGGTGGAGAAGGCCACGACCAGTTCCTAGCACCGCACGGAATGTCAATCGACTCGGAGGGATCTGTATATGTTGCCGAGGTTTCGTACACGGCATTTGGATCTTTGCAGGACCCGCCGCGCGAGGTTGCGAGCCTTCGCAAGTGGAAGCGGATAAGCGGCTAGCTAAATTGAGAGACATGCAATGAACCCGGCGAGTGGAAAACTAACGAACGAAGAGATAACTGAATTTCTTGCTCAACCGATCATCGCTCGCATCGGCACGGTTAAGCCCGACGGCTCGCCTCACGTCGCTGCCATGTGGCAACAGTGGGATGGCGAGTCGATGTGGGTGATTCCTCGTAGTCGATCTAGCTGGTACGAGAACCTAAACAAGGAACCCCGAGTGTGCGTTCTATGCGCTGACGACGTTAACCCCGAGCATACGCGAGTGACGGTCGAAGGAATAGCTGAGATTGTCGAAGGACCAATCGCGCTGGTGGGTCGGACGAAGGAGATCGCCGATGAAATGGCGATTCGGTACATGGGACCAGACGGACCGTCATACGCGGCAAAAACTGCCGACCGCCTAAGGTATCTCGTGAAAATCACCCCAACGAAAATCACGTCGTGGCGTGGAGAGTGGCACCCGCGTTACATCGTTACTGCGGCTGACGTTAAGTAGGGTTGAGATCAGCTGTTTGGAGATGGAGTCGAGTTGTTCGCTGACCATATCCTGATCTGTGAACCGTGCTCCTGATAGTGAAGTACGGTGCACGAGTCGATCATCTTTCGAAAATGGTCAAACGGCTCAAAATACGCGGAGGGCGCTTTTGCGAGTTGATCACGCAATGACCGGTGCACCTGTTCCATCTCCTCGACGGTTTTTCGCGGGTCGTTACCTTGCTTTCGCAGAGCCGACCGCTCGTTGAACTGATCGATATCGCCGACTGGTTCGATCCGTGCGTGGTCTAATGAGGTAACCAGTTCCCATTCCCACGTTGTGATGTGACCGATGATGTCGGCTACCGACTGACCACCGTGCACACCGGATTTCGCCATGTCCTCACCGACAAGGCGATCGAGTGAATTTCTGAGTTGTCGCCAGTTGTCGTCAATTGCAGCGAGAACTGCGCTTTTGCGGTCTTTCACGTTATAGCTCCGGGCGTTGCGTTTGCTTCGGGCGGACTTTCGTCCTTGGTCGCGCGCCGCATGCCACCTTCCCTCGGTCCCTTCCATCTAGGAAGGGAGGATCAGAACAGCACCGCTCTACGTGCGCTGGCGTTCAAGGATTGCATTGACAGCTTACTTGAGGTGGAATAGCGTGGCGACTCCGCGCTGGCGTTGTGCGGAATTCACTCGGTATCCCTATGGCGGCGAACAGATGACAATAGTTGGTGAAGGTAAGTTTCAGTACGAGGTTGATCGCGATTGGTTGCGCCACAAACCGGCTTTCTGGGAATTGGGCGCGTGTGCCGATGTGGGAGTCGACTCTCAGGATCGAGTTTGGTTGTTCAGCCGCTCCAAGCATCCGGTTTCTTGTTGGACCACCGAGGGTCAGTTCATCGGCTCGTGGGGCGATCTGGGGCTTGATAGAGGCGAATTCCGAGTGCCGCACGGACTGTTCATCGACAAAGATGACAACATCTGGCTCGCCGATCACCAGACTCACCAGGTGACCAAACACAACGAGAACGGCGATGTGTTGATGGAACTGGGCACGCACGGCTACGCCCAGATCACGGTTACCAATACCGGAGAGCAGGGTTCCCCGTTCAACAACCCAACTGGACTGGCAACCGCTACCGACGGTCGATTGTTTGTTTCAGATGGCTACGGTAACCGGCGGGTCCACCGCTTTAGCGCTGACGGAAATCTTGAACATTCGTGGGGAGGGGGCGGCAAGGATCCGGGGCAGTTCTCGATCCTTCACAAAGTCGGAGTCGATAAAAACGATCGCGTGTACATCTGTGATCGCGAAAACAACCGAATCCAAATATTCGATGTCGATGGCAACTACCTGACCGAGTGGACCGACCTCGTTGGTCCCGGAGACATCTTCTTCGACGACGATGTTACGTACGTGGTCGAGCAGGGTGGTGGCAACGGTATTTCGATCTGGACGCTCGAAGGTGAGTTGATAACCCGCTGGCGAGGCAATCCAGACGCCACACAGGCGGCACACGGGGGCTGGTACGACTCGCAGGGCAACCTGTACGTCGCCGAAATCGGTGAACCGGGCGGAGGCCAGCGCGTAACGAAGTTCAGCCGGGTCTAGGCCGCAGGCTGATCCTCCCTTCCTTGATGGATGGCGATTAGAGGGAAGGTGAAATGCGACGTACACCCGGGTCTACTTCCGACGCCCGGAGCTAAACGCTGCAGTCGTGCTCGATTCCTGAAATCACCAGATGCGTGGCGTTAACGTGAAAGCCGTGACGTTCGTGGACGTTGGCGATGAACTCCTGAACTAGTTGGTCGTCGAGCGGAAGCGTGCGCCCGCAGCTTGTGCATTGGAGATGATGATGATTCGACTGGCTAATCCACTCGAAAATCGTGTCACCGGGACTAATCCGAGATTCGGCAACCAGCCCAACACCACCGAGATCGCTCAGTACTCGGTAGACTGTCGACTGGTCGAACTTCGAACCAACCGATTCAAGTGCTTCGATGACCTCAGAAACTGTCATGTGGTTGTCAGTTGCTTTCAGTACTTCGATAACTGCCCGTCGAGCTGGAGTTGCCCTGAGGCCTGATCCACGTAGTACGTCCGTTGAGGTTTCTTTTGCTGTGGGCATGCGTGCTGATTGCGATCGCTGCTGGTTAGATCATTAGTCAAAGCAAGTTTGACACGTATATTTGCGTTCAGTTCTATTTTGCTGTCACGACTTTTTGAGTTTCACATGAGTTCAAGCGTGCACGTTGATGCACCCGTGAAGCGCGCCTGGAACCTGATCGCCGATGCATCGCATTGGCCGGACTGGTCTGAGGTCTGTATTGAGGTCTGGGATGTGCCGGATCAACTCCACTGGCGGGTCGGTGACACGTTCGGATTCAGGCTGAAAATGGCGAACCGAAATGTTCCGTTCAACGTTACCATCAGCCGATTCGAGACTGGAACCATAATCCAATGGAAGTCGACGAAGTTTTCTGTCACAGCTGTTCGCTCCATAGTGGTCACAGAAGAAGACAAAGGTTGCTGGATCACGGATAGCAAGCACTTCACCAGTTCGGTATTGCCGATTCGTGTTGCCTATCCGAAGAGGCTGATTCGCCGGATGACAGAGAGTTGGCTAGTGGAGCTAAAGCGCGAATCCGAGTCAATTTCGTGAAGCAGACTCCACTTCAGTCGAAAAAGATATTGATGGTGTTCGCCCACGCTGACGATGAAACGTTGCTGGCAGGGGCACTCATCGCTCAACTGATATCTGAAGGAAACGTTGTTGCGGTATTGTGCCTTGCGCCGGGTGACGACGATCGCAGAATCCGTATGCGTAAAGCCTGCGAGGTACTGGGTGTGAAAAACGTCGAGACCCTTCGATATACAGAAAGTGCAATGTGGCCAATCGAAAACCTGAACATCATGGGACGGTCGCCCAGCGATCAGGTCGAAGAAAAATTATCACCCGAGCTGACAACAGTTCCAATTGATGATGTAGCGGGTCGAATTGCGGGCCGTATTTCAGAACTAAACCCTGCTGTGATCATCACTCATGCATCGTACGGCGACTACGGCCACGCCGATCATGCGGCGGTCCATCGTGCAACTGTTCAAGCTATGGAGCAGTTTTCTAGTGACATGCCACGTCTGTACAGTCTGGTCTGGCCTAAATGGATGATGTGGCTAAACGTCTGGATGATGAAAATAGGTGGGCGTGATATCCGGAGGATGGGTCCTGACGGTCGATTCAATTTCGGAATGTTGCTCCAGCGCCAGCAAACCCGCAACCTGACGATCAAGGTCTCCAGCTATCTTGGTGTTCGGCGTGAGGCCTCACGCTGGTACGAGGAAGAGCTTGCCCGCGGCCCGCTTCCTATGCGATTGCTCGAACGACTTCCACTTCGAATCCAATCGATATTTCTGGGCAAGTCGAGATTGGTTCTCGAAAAGTGCCTGACGAGATCAACACTGAAGAAAAATGCTGAACAGCACGAGACTTCATTAACGAAAAAAGCCCCGAACTGAGCAATCAGTCCGGGGCTTTTCTAATTTCGAAAAGACTCAGCTACTAGGCGAGAAGCTCACGAAGCTCGGCAACGTTGGCATCGCCACGGAGACGACCCAGTGCTTTGCGTTCGATCTGGCGAATACGCTCACGAGTGAGGTTCAGTTCGCCACCGATCTCCTCAAGAGTACGAGGTCGTCCGTCGAACAGTCCAAATCGCAGTTCGAGGACACGTCGTTCTCGATCCTGTAGATGACTGAGGACTCGGTCGACCTGCTCACGCATTGACGATTGAGCTGCTACATCGGCTGGTGCCGGTGCACTGCTGTCCTGAATCAGGTCGCCAAGCTCGTTCTCTGCGTCTTCACCAATCGGTGTTTCGAGAGAAACAGGTTCCTGCGACATCTGAAGAATTTCAGATACACGTTCGATCGAAAGCTCAACACGCTCTGCGAGTTCTTCCACAGTTGGCTCTCGGTTGAGCTGCTGTCCAAGTTCACGACGTGCTCGCATAATCTTGTTCAGCGTCTCAACGACGTGAACTGGAATACGAATCGTTCGTGCCTGGTCAGCGATAGCCCGGGTGATTCCCTGTCGGATCCACCAGGTGGCGTATGTGCTGAACTTGAATCCTTTGCGGAAGTCGAATTTCTCGATGGCACGCATCAGTCCGATGTTGCCTTCCTGAATAAGATCCAGCATCGACAACCCGCGGTTGAGATGCTTCTTGGCAACACTGACAACGAGTCGAAGGTTTGCTTCGCCCAAGTGGCGACGTGCCTTTTCACCCTCTTCTCGAACTCGCATGATGTGAGCGTTGAGAACAGGTGTGAGCGGCTGAAGAGCTGTGAGGAACTTAGGCTTGACCACATCGTCTGGCAAATCGGACAGAATAGGGTTGAGACCCAGAATGTCTACCATGTCGGCTGAAAGCAGTCGGCTGAGAACGGAAAGTTCAACAACCAGCTTGTGCGCATCGTCGGGTTCGACACCGAGGGCATCCGAAAGATAGTTGATCAACTCGTCTTCCCGCTTGCCGTCGACAAGTGCGCGTAGATCCGGATCTGCAAGAGCTCGCCCGAGAGTGACCGGTGTCTCCAGACCCAGGTACTTTGCCACCGCAGATGCGGTGTCCCCTACAGGGCCAAGCTTCGACAGGATGTCTGTGATGATAGTGAAAGGATCAGGTGTACCGACTTCGATATCACCTTGAATTTCCTTCTCGATCGCTTCGAGTCGCTGAGCAAGCTCAACTGCACGGGCGAGCACGACTTCGTCGGCTGCGGTTAGAAGTGCAACTCGGCCGATCTCACGGAGGTACATCCGAACGGTATCTTCAGTGAGTTCAGATTCCTGTACTTCCTGTTGGAGTGCGTTCGTGATGCTCGTTGAAGAGTCGGACGCACGTGCTGCTTCCCACATATCCAGTTCGGATCGGGTTACAGCAGTAGCACCGTTTTCCGTCGTCTGGTTCGCTTCGTCTTCAGTGCCTTCCATTCGGGTGAAGGCGGGTGTGTACTCGTCTTCACCGTCGAGGGCTGCGTTGACGTCGTTAACGCGGGTTGTTCGTCGCTTTTGGACCAACGGTTGTTCCTTTCGGGTATTTGCTACCCGTATCTGGACTTATCGAATATCCGGACAGATATCCGATCTCAGATCATTCGTACTAGTGACTTCCGCGCGATTTGCCCCGCTTAATCTGCGGGGCTTACCACAAGTTGAGAATGGTGGCAGTCACCCAATTTTTAAATGCAATCTCGACTATTTGCGGTGCCTCATGTATTCATTTCGAGTAACACTCGAAATTACCAACACATAATTCCAACTCAACGACCTCTTAGTCTACGACATCGCGTATGCGTTCTAAAAGGGGGGGGTAGTCTAATTAGTTACGAAATTCGTCGCACATGAGTCGTTGCTGCATCGGGGGATCCGGCGAATTTGAGATTGAATTGCTACTTATCAAGTAACGTTTTGGATATTTAACAATTAATCCCAGTTGATGACGAATTTACCCGGAGCGCCCGACGAGAACTCCTTATACGCAGCCGGGGCCTGCTCGATTGTTGATCGTGAAGTGATTACCGAGCCAAGCGGAACGTTGCGTTCGGCCGTGTATCTCGCAGCCTCAGCCAAGCCGAAAGTCGAGAAGGTCCATGAACCCATTAGAGTCAGGTGCCGGTGGATGATGTGCGGAGTCGGCTGATAGGTAACCTCGCCGCCTTCTCCCACCAGGCAAACTCGCCCGAATACCCGGGTCGACTCCACAGCGGCCACCCGAGTTGTCGCCAATCCGGCCGCTTCAAGACTGGCGTCTGCGCCGTGGGCGTTAGTAAGGGCCTTAATCTGCTCAGGCGCATCGTCGTTTGAGGCATCAACCGTCGCCCATGCGCCTGAATCGGAAGCCATCTTGAGTCGTTCGGGCGAAATATCGACTGCGATGATCCTTGCCCCCATGGCAGTTCCGAACATCGTGGCAGCGAGACCAACCGGTCCTTGTCCAAATACGGCCAGAACGTCCAGGCCAGACACTTCAAGTTTTTTCAACGCCTGAAACGCCGTGCTGGCGCCGCAAGCCAGATATGCACCTACCTCGAAGTCGACTTCGTCTGGCAGGGGAACACATGTCGACTGATGGGCGACCATGTAGTTGCCATGTCCGCCGTGAGCTGATCCACCGTAATACAGCTTCTTCTCGGTCACTTCACATAGTTGCTGCCAGCCAGTAAGGCAGTACTCACACTCACGGCAGCCTTCGTAATGGTGCTGAATGATCCGATCGCCAACCTTGAGTCCTTTGACGTTCGGGCCCAGAGCTACGACTTCACCACACGGCTCATGGCCGGGTCGCATGAGTTGACCGTTGTGTTCATTTGGCGAGTCGCCGCGATATCGATTGAAGTCTGAGCCGCACAGGCCTGATGATCTCAGCCTGATCAGCACCTGCTCAACACCGGGTTCGATATCTGGAAAATCTATGACTTCCGCGACGCTGTTTCCATGGAATGCGACTCCGCGCATAGGTGATTCTCCTGACGGTATTCGTAAATGCAAAGTGCCGATTTCGAAAGATGGCGCAATGTATATCAGCTAATTCACATAAAAGTCTTTGCGATTGGCCGATAGCGGCAGTAAGCTTCACCCGCTCGACTTGTATGACATGACTGCGGCAGAGCCGCGATTGGGATCTTCAAACATGGTGGATACGTTTAGTTACGACACTCTATTCTCAGAGGGTTCGACCGACACCCCTCTAAACCCGGGGCTACATGCCAAGTACGATTTCGCTACCGCATACCCGGCACCAGAGACGCTTCCACTGGACGGTCTGATTCAGTCACTTCAAGCAGCTGTGGATCGCGATTCCACGAAGGTGCTGGCCGAACTGGCTTACTACCCACATCAGCTTGGTGCTCTTGAACTACGTGAGTACACGGCTGAGAAGCTGGCAGCTGATCGTGGTTTTACAGTAACTGCAGATGAAATAGCGTTAACGAACGGTTCTGGTGAAGCACTGGGACTGGTGATTCAGGCGCTGACCGATCCGGGCGATATCGTTCTCGCTGAAGAGTTTGTCTACATGGGAACCACCAGCCAGCTTCGACGCTTCGGTGCCGACGTCCGTGGTGTCGCGATGGATGAAGGTGGAATCATTCCGCAAGCACTCGACGAGCAGGTCACCGCACTGACAGCCGCTGGTGAGACGCCAAAGTATCTCTACACAATCCCCGAGCATCAGAACCCGATGGGATCGACCCTCTCCGGTGAACGCCGGAAGGAAATTCTCAAGATCGCCCACAAGCACAACTTGCCGATTCTTGAGGACGACTGCTACGTCGATCTCCGATACAAAGGCGATGTGCAACCGGCGTTCCGTGCACTCGATGACTCCGGGATCGTCGTCTACGTGGCCTCCTACTCGAAACTGCTGGCTCCTGGTCTGCGCCTTGGATACTTCACAGCATCGCCAGAATTGATGCGTAGGGCGCTCAGTTTCAAGCTCGGAAGCGGCCCCAACCAGTTCGCCGCCGTTGCGATCGAAGGCTATCTACGTAACAACCTCGAATCTCATCGAGATAACTTCAACCCGATTCTTGAAGCGAAATGTGACTCCATGGTCGTTGCACTCGAAGAGCATTTTGGCGACTCGGGTGCAACGTGGTCCATTCCTGAAGGTGGCTGCTACGTGTGGCTGACCATGCCTGAAAGTTCGGACATTTCGACTATCCGTGACAAGGTGTTTGATCAGGGTGTTGGATACGTTGCTGGTCCGAACTTTGAAGCCGACGCGTCTGGTCGAATCGGTAAAAACTGCGCAAGGCTATGTTTTGCATTCGAGTCGGTTGAGAAAAACGCCGAGGGAATCGCACTTCTTGCTCAGTTGTTCAAACAGCACGGAGCGATGTAGCAAACTCTTCGAGCCGAGTTGACTCTTGGTTTTCATATGACATCAAGAAGACCGACGGCATGTCGTCGGTCTTTTTTCGTTAACACCGATTGCTCATAGCTCGGTAACACAGAGTTAACCGAATAACGTTGCCTAACGAACGCGGCGGCGATAAATTCGATTAGGACTTTTTTCAAACCGACACACAAGGAACGTCGTTCATGGCCTCTGCTGAGCTGAACTCGATCGCACTGAAGATGGTTGCTCGCAAGAAGGGCATTCTGGCTGCTGACGAAAGTACCGGAACTATGACCAAACGACTTGACAGTATCAATGTTGAGTCGACATCAGATTCGAGAAGGTTGTGGCGTCAGCTTCTGTTTCAAACACCAAGCATCGGCGATTACATCTCAGGCGTGATCATGTACGACGAGACAATTCGCCAGTCGGACGACTCGGGCGTGAGTTTTGTCGATTTGCTCGCAAGTAAGGACATTCTTTCGGGAATCAAGGTCGATAACTCGACCCACGATCTTGCAGGCGCACCGGGTGAGTTCATCACCGAAGGCCTCGATGGCTTGCGTGGACGACTTGCTGAGTACTATGAAATAGGCGCACGATTCACGAAATGGCGTGCATTGATTGTAATTGGAGAGGGTCAGCCCTCCGACAACGCCATTCGGACCAACATGCACGCGCTGGCTCGCTACTCGGCTCTCTGCCAGGAGCAGGGACTGGTCCCGATTGTTGAGCCCGAAATATTCATGGATGGCTCGCACAGCATCGACGACTGCCGCTCGGCAACCACACGATCGCTGAAGGCGGTATTTGAAGAGCTCGACGCCCAGGACGTCGATCTCGAAGGCATTGTCCTGAAACCAAACATGGTCATTTCAGGCTCAGGTGCTCAGAACCGTGCTTCAGCGGCACAGGTTGCACGCCAGACCATCGACTGCTTCCTTGAGACTGTTCCAAGGAACGTACCCGGTATTGCTTTCCTTTCAGGCGGGCAGGGCGACGAAGAGTCAGTCGTGAACCTCGATGAGATTAACAAGATCGCCAATATTGAAGATCTGCCATGGGAATTGACCTACTCGTACGGTCGTGGACTACAGGCTGCCCCGCTTGCTGCATGGCTCGGTAAGGCTGAGAACGTGTCGGCAGGCCAGGCTGCGTTCCAGAAGCGTGGACTCGATTCCAGCGCAGCACGTGAAGGCCTGTACTCGCCCTAGGGTCCGTGGGTGCCCGACTGCCCATTTGCGGTGAACATATCCTGAGTTTGATTCAGGGTGACATTTGGCACCGCTCAGCCATAGACTGTCCCACTGATCGTGATCAACCGATAAGGTTGCTGCGCCTGCTTGCAAAATGCACAGCAGGCGGCTACCAATCCGGAGTGTGATGTAACCGATGTCCGACCAAATATCCGATCTCGTAGCAGCTCGTAGCGCTGAGATAATGGAGACCCGCCGCTTCTTTCACGGAATTCCAGAACTGGGATTCGAGGAAAACGACACTGCAAAAGCGATTGCTGATCGTCTGACTACTGCGGGACTCGAAGTTGAGACCGGTATCGGTAAAACCGGTCTTGTCGGCGTACTGAAGGGAACCAAATCAGGACCGACCTTGATGATCCGCGCCGATATCGACGGGCTGCCCGTAGATGAACTCACCGGACTCGAATTCGCCTCAACTAACGGTCGAATGCACGCCTGCGGCCACGATGGTCACATCACAATGGCGGTCACGGCAGCAGAAATCCTCGCCGGGATCAAAGACCAACTGGCAGGCACGCTCATATTCGTTTTCCAGCCTGCCGAAGAGATCGTCATGGGTGCGCTTGCGATGATCGACGATGGATTATTTGAGAAATATCCGGCTGATCGGGTTGTCGGCACCCACCTATGGAATCAGATTCCGACCGGCGTCATCGGGGTGAACCGAGCTACTGTTTTCGCTAGTGCCGACCAGTTCCGTCTGACGGTTCACGGAAAGGGCGGGCACGGTGCGATGCCCCACACGACTATCGATCCCGTTGCTGCAGTAGCCGAAATTATCTCCACCGCCCAGACCGTCGTAAGTCGAGAAGTGCCGCCAAACGACATGGGTGTGCTTACGTTTGGGCAGATTCATGGTGGTACCGCTCCGAACGTAATTGCAGACGAGGTGAGTGTTGAAGGTACGGTACGGGCTTACACGTTGGAAACCCGCAATCTCATTATGAAGTCACTTGAGCGCGTCGCCAGCAACGTCGCTTCTGCAATGCGGTCGTCGACAACGTTCGAGCGGATTCACGGTGCGCCACCGGTTATCAATGATCCCGAAGTGGCCGCGTGGGTTACTCAACAGGCGAGTCTGGTAGTTGGTGAAGGAAACGCCCGGGAATGGGAGCCGATCAGCGTCGGCGACGATATGGCCGAGTTCAACAATCGTGTTCCAGGAGTTTACTTCCTGCTAGGCGCGGCCCATGACGACGCCATTGTCGCCGAGCGCTCCGTTGAAGGTCACCACAACGCCAAGTTCGATTGGAATGAAGACTGTTTGCCGCTGGGTGTAGAGGTGTTCGTTCGATCAGCGGTCGATTTTCTTTCGTAGATCGAACCGGTTATCACCTTTTATTGACAGATGGATGGAACAAATATCCGCCCCGATTCGTCAAGATAACAACATAAAAACGCTAATATTGAAACTTGGTGTGCTGAAATTTGCCGCGCTTGGTGGAATGCCGCTTCTCGTCGCCCTACTTTGGCCGATATTCACTCAGGCCGAAGCTTCGCTCGTGATCATCTTTGTGGTGCTGTCGATGGTCGGGATCGGCATTGCGGCAATGGCAATGTTCAGCAAAAGGTTCTGGCTGCTGTGGGCAGCACTCGGCGTTTGGCCTGGGACGATTGCCGGCGGACTATTGTTCACCGGCAATCGCGCTGTTGACGGTCAGCAACGGCACGACCGGCTGGGAAGGCGTGATCGTTGGGGTCGTAATTATTTTGGGCGTATTCGTAGGCGGAATCGCCGGTGCTATCACCGGTAGTGTGCTCGGCGCGCAAAACACGCCGAGCGAAATCCACTGCCTAGCCTGCGGTGCCTAAACGACCGGTGCGGTCCCGCCGTCTACGTTGATCGCTGTTCCGGTCACGTAGCTCGCACGGCCTGATGCGAGGAAGCAGATGACATCTCCAGCTTCCTGTGCCTCGCCGATACGACCCAGCGGGACTCGTCCGCCAAAGGTCTTCCAGTGATCTTCAAGCGAGTAGTTAGGGTCTTTGGCATTCATACCTTCCCAACGAGTTCGGTGCTGCCCGGATTTGAGAACTCCAACACATATCGTGTTTACACGGATGTTGTGCTGCGCCAGTTCGCCAGCCCATGATTTCGTCAACGAGATTCCCGCAGCCCTCGACAGAGAGGTTGGCTGTGCGCCCGGACCCGATGCCTTACCTCCCGGAGTTGTAGTGTTGACGATCGCTCCGGCTCCTGATGCCTTCAGGTGGGGGAGAGCGGCTCGTGCGCAGTAGATTGCGCCGTAGATCTTGATCCCGAAGTCGACCTCAAGATCGCCGTCGGTCATTTTCTCCAGCGTGGTCGCTGATGAAGTACCGGCGTTGTTGACCAGAATGTCGACTCCGCCGAACTCGTCGAACACTTTCGCAACCATCGCCTGAACTTCTGATTCAACGGAAACGTCGGTCGCTACCCCGATGACGTCGCTCCCGCCTGCGGCCTTAATGTCGACCACCGCAGCATCGATTTTCGCCTGTGTACGACCCACTATTGCTACTTTCGCGCCTTCACTTGCCAGCGATATTGCCGCCGCCTTGCCGATGCCGTCACTACCACCCGTGATGATCGCTACCTTGCCGTTTAATCCGAGATCCATCTTGTGTGTTCCGTTCTTCAGCCCTGTTTCAATCGAGTTAGCGTCTGATACTCGCAACAATGAGTTCGAATGGTGTGAGGCAGATGCCGAGGGATTATAAAGATGAAAAATAGGATTCAGCTGAATTTGTGATTCTTCGGCGTGTGAGTTGTACCCTTATCTCTTGTGTGATTTTCCCAGTCACGGATTTCGTGTGGTGCGCCGACATTCGGCTGGTGTGAATAATTGAACTAAAAAACTCAGAAGAAATCGGATAGGTAAAAGAAGTGAAGAACGGGCAGCGATACGAACCGCTTACTGTGCCGCGCAGAGTGATTTTGGGGCCCGGACCAAGTTCCGCAAACCCCCGAGTGCTTCGCGCTATGTCACTACCGATTATTGGCTATCTCGATCCCGCATTCTTTGAACTACTCGACGAACTGAGCGGGATGCTCGGTGAAATCTTCAAGACCAACCAGCGAGCGTTTGCAGTAGCAGGCGCAGGATCAGCGGGTATGGAAGCCGGACTAGTCAGCCTCGCCGCACCCGGTGACACGGTCATCATTTGCTCATACGGGTATTTTTGCGAACGGCAGATCATCATGGCTGAGCGCATTGGATTCAATGTGGTTGCACTTCGCACAGAGTGGGGCAAGTCGATGGATCCAAAGGTGCTGGCCAATGCACTGAAAGAGCATCCTGAGACTCAGCTTGTTGTCGGTATTCACGCCGAGACCTCCGCCGGAACTATTCATCCGATCGCCGAGTTTGCTCGACTCGCTCATGAAGCTGGTGCGCTGTTCATGACGGATGTTGTAACTTCTCTTGCAGGTTGCGAACTTGAATTCGACAAGTGGGGTATTGATTTCGCCTACTCAGGATCACAGAAGTGCCTTGCGGCTCCTCCCGGAATCTCGCCTGTAGCGATGTCGGAACGAGCTCTCGACTATATTCGTAATCGTCCAAAGCCACCTTCATCCTGGTACCTCGATCTTTCTCTGATCGCTGACTACTGGGCACCGGATCACATTCCTCACCACACAGCACCGGTCAGCATGATTTACGGTTTGCGTGAAGCGGTCGGCATGGTACTGAACGAAACGCTGGAGACTCGATGGAAGCGACACGAGGCGAACGCGGTTGCGCTGCGCGCTGGACTCAGCGCTTTGAATCTGGAATTGCCGATATCCGAGGGTGAGCGACTCGATCAGCTAACGATCGTCAAACTGCCAAAGGGCATCGATGACGCGAAACTCCGGAACCAGTTGCTCGAAGAGTATTCGATCGAGGTTGGACGGGGGCTTGGAAAGTTTGCTGGCGAGGTCATTCGAATCGGACTGATGGGCGAGTCGTGCGTTCCAGCGAACGTATTTGCATTGCTGAACGCGCTTGAAAAGTGCCTGCCGGAGCACGGATTCGAAGTCGCTAAGGGCGCTGCTGCTGCCGCCGCGAGTGCTCAGCTCGCTGAGCATCCGTCGCCATTGTATACGGCGTAGGTCATCGACCTTACTCCAGCGAATAGGCCTCATCGAGTAGGTCGACTACGTACCGAACCTTTATCGTTCGATCTGCCGCGTCTTCTTTTGCGATCTGAGTCAGGGCGAAGTCGAGTTGCATTGCGCAACCTGGATTGCCTGTAGCCACGATGTCAGCACCTGTTGCAACAACGTTGCGGGCCTTGCGAGTGCCTAACTGAGCAGACATCTCTCTTTGAGTCAGTGAGTATGTACCCGCAGATCCACAGCACACTGCTGGCTCACCCAGATCAACAAGCTTCAACCCGGGAATTGAGTTCAATATCGCCCGCGGCTGCTCGGTGATGCGCTGTACGTTGAGCAGGTGGCATGGATCCTGATAGGTGACCGTCACATCGAGCGATGCCGTCGGTGCCTCGAACTCGTACTCGACCAAAATTTCGTGAACATCTCTGGTTAGTTCGGTAACACGTTTAGCTTTTTCGATGTAGTCGGTTTCGCTGTGGAGAAGCTCTTCGTAGTCTTTCATCGCCGCTCCACAACCTGCCGAAGCTGAAACGATAGCGTCGGGGCTGATCGATAAGAACGAATCGATATTTTTCTTCGCCATCTTGATCGCTGAATCTGACTCGCCCGAGTGTGTGTTCAGTGCACCACAACAGCCCTGACCGCCTGTTACGTGAACCTCGATGCCATTGCGAGTAAGCACCCGCACCGTTGCCTCGAGGGTTTCGGCGTGTGTTATAGCCATCACGCAGCCCGCCAGCATGGCCACTTTCGCCTTTCGTACACCTTTGGCAGGGTAGACCTGTCCCTTGGCGGTGAAGAACTTTTTCGAAAGCTCAGGTAGATACTCGTCTGCCAGCTCCGCATCACCGGGCATGAGTTTCAGCAATCCGGAGCCACGAGCGATCACCCTCATGCCGGATTTCTTGTAGATCTTTAGAAAAGTTCCCGCCATGCGGAGGCCGGCAGGAGAGGGGAGCAGGGTTTTGTACCCAACTGTTCTTGCGACGCGTTCAGTGAGCGATCGTTTGGTGTGCTGCTGGACCTGCGAACGGGTGGCTTCCATCAGCTTCCCGTACTCGACGCCAGATGGACACGCCAGTTCGCAGGCTCGGCACTGCAAGCACATGTCCCAGTGACCAACGACCGGCAGGGACATTTCGAGCCGACCTTCGTTGACGGCTTTCATCAGTGCTATCCGACCACGAGGTGATTCGGACTCGAGTCCGGTTTCGAGGTACGTCGGGCAGGCCTGCAGGCAGAATCCACAGTGGACACACTTGTATAGATCGGCATCTTGCGGGGCGTGTGGACCTGAAAATCCCGGGAACGTTCCGGCTGGTCCTACTGATCCTGCTGGTTGGTCGGTCGGCATCGAAGAGGCTATATCTTTCCGGCGAATCGCCCGGGGTTGAGGGTGTTGTTGGGGTCGAACTGGTTTTTCACCCGACGCATCAGGTCGATCGAGCTGCCCACGTCGCTAAACACATCTACCCGTTGTTTTACGCTCAGCGGGCACTTTTCGATCACATACGAACTTTGAAATTTCGAGGTGGCGTTGATGACTGAAGTGATGACTGTTAATGCTGCTGAGTCGTTCGTAGTTTCGGCAGGTGATAATACCGTCAGCGAACCGAATCCGAGGTCACAAATCGTGGACAGACTGGCTTCATCATCTTCGTTGCCGTTGGTCAGTGCTTCGGAAATACTGAGCGCATCACGGGTTCGAGCATTTACCCTAGCTGAAACACCGGCGTTGGACTCCGATGCATCAATATGAGTCCATGCTGCATTTGCCGCAGCCTCGAACAACACGGCATATCCCGTGGCACCGTTCGCTCCGGCTGAGCCGACGACCTCGCGCGCCTGTCTCTCGATAGAACTGACGCCACCGCCAAGCTTCACCAGTAGTGCCCATATTTCTCCGCTGGGTGGAGTCTCGCCGCACGCTTTGACGGTTTCTCTGGCAAGAGATCCTGAAAGCAGAACGATCGCTTCGGGGGTGAACAGACCATTAACGAAACTCATCCCCACTTCTTGGGCAGACTGAACATCGTCGAACCAGATGGCTACTGTCTGCTGCTCGGGCAGAATCGGGAGTAGTTTGAACGCAGTTTGGGACACCACTCCTAGGGTGCCGTAAGCCCCGGTGTGGAGCCGATGCATATCGTAGCCCTGAACGTTTTTGACCACTCTTCCACCCGTTTTTGTCACGGTGCCATCCGGAAGGACAATCTGCATTCCGATCACCCAGTCCCTGATGCCTCCAGTCGACGACTGACGGCGTCCGGGTGCATTAGAGGCCACTGAGCCGCCTACAGTTGCCTGTGCCGGATTCCTGACCTCGAAGGCTAGACGTTGTCCCTCTTTCTCGAGAACAGCGTTCAGTGTTCCGATCGTCACACCGGCATTCGCAACGACCGTCATGTCACCGGCGACATGCTCGATTTCACCGACAAATCCTGAGAGGTCGACTGCAATATCGTAGCTGGATGGGATATTTCCGACACCAATTCGAGTTCCACCGCCCCATGGAATGGCAGTCCGTTGTGTAGAAGTCACGCCTGCAAGCGCCTGTGATAGCTCGTCGAGAGTTTCGGGGCGCTCAATAGAAGATGGGGTAAGGCCGTCTAGCGAGTGGCTCAACGTAATTTCTGACCTATACCTTCGCCGGGGAAGGTGTATTCATGTGCATTTGAGGCTTCCACGGCGCGGTGTCCCAGAAGTGATCTCCGATCGCAGATGCTTCGCTGATCGCCTCGTACGGAACATCCTCTTCCCATGCGACGAGATTCTGTTGCAGCTGTTCGAGCGTTCGTGCCCCGACGATGCAGGCAGAGACTGCAGGATTGGTCCGCACCCACTTGAGAGCGAGCGACATTGGAGTGATGTTGTACTTCTCTGTGACCGCGATGAACTGCTCCATTGCGTCAAAAGTAGCTTGATTCCAGTAGGTTGTCTTGTAGAAATTCGCCGCTCGGAAGTCGTCAGAATAGCGACCACCTTGGGGTATTTCGGCTTTGAAATTACGATGCTTACCGAGAAGGAATCCACCAGCCTGTGGGGAGTAGACCATCGCTCCAACCCCATGCTCTATGCAAGCCGGGAAGAGTTCTCGCTCAGCCTCTCTGTACAGAAGGTTGTAGCGAGGTTGCACAGAATTAAATTTGCTGAACCCGTTCTTGTCTTGAGCCCACAGTGCTTCTACCAGCTCTGATCCCGAGAAGTTCGAAACCCCGATGTACCGTGCTTTGCCTGCCCGAACTACATCGTTGTATGCCTCGGCGGTCTCTTCGATAGGTGTAGTTGGATCAGGAGAGTGGATCTGGTAAAGATCGACATAGTCGGTACCCAGACGCTTCAGCGAGTCGTCTATAGCCTGCATGACGTATTTCTTGTTGACGCCAACATCGTTTGGTCCGGGACCAACCTGACTCTTGCCTTTGGTAGCAAGAACGACTTCCGAACGACGGGTCTTAATGAATCGCCCAACGTTCTCTTCCGACAGCCCATCGCAGTAGGAGTTCGCTGTGTCGATGAAGTTTACACCGCCTTCGAACGCTGCCGACATGATGCGAAGCGAATCTTCTGCGCTGGTCTGGCCCCCGAAGTTGTCAGTGCCAATGCAGTATTCCGAGATTTTTAGACCAGTGCTTCCGAGTTTTACGTAATCCATTTGATGATCTCTCTGTTACTTCGCTGCTGCTGATGTCGGTAGTGTGCCGAATGCTTGGCCCGAATCGGGCGGATATGCCATCGGAGCTTGCGACTCGAACTCGTCGGCCACTGCTCTGACCTCGGCCATGACCTCGTCGGGTGCCGATTCAGACCATGCTTCGAGAACGCCCTGAATGTGTTCGACCTTGCGTGCTCCGAATATCGGAGCTGTAACGCCGGGAAACTCTGATACCCACTGAAGGGCAAGTCGAATTGCGGGATGACCGTATTTTTCGGCGATCGCGGTGAATTTGCTGACTGCCTCGAATGTCGGATCGTTGAAATAGCGTGACTTCAGGCCGCCGCCCTTGGAGTCGTCCCGCGCATCAAACTTCGATCCAGCAACAGCCTTGCCAGAGGCACCGTGTTTGCCAGTAAGCATTCCACTTGCAAGAGGCGAGTAGGGGATGACAGCCACATCGTGATCTGCAGCAAACGGGATCATCTCTCGCCCGAGTCCGGGTTGCAGAACGTTGAATACGCTCTGAATTGCCTCGAATCGGTAGAGATTGCGAACGTCAGACGTCCAGAGACCCTTCGCAAGCACCCAGGTTGGGAAGTTCGATGCGGCCGCGTACACGACCTTGCCTTGATGGATTAGATCGTCGACAGCACGAAGGGTTTCCTCCACAGGTGTTTCCGCATCCCAAGAGTGGCAATAGAGGAGATCGATTCGGTCGGTGCGCAGTCTCCGCAGCGAGTTCTCAACGGCTCTCACTATGTGATATCGAGAAGCACCAAGATCATTCACCCCGACCCCGACCGTAGATCGGTACTTGGTCGCAAGAACCACGTTGTTTCTGCGATCCGACTCGGCAAGATAGTTGCCGATCATCGACTCCGAACGTCCCTCGTTGTAAGAATCGGATGTGTCGATGAAGTTGATTCCGCCGTCTAGAGCGGTGCCAAGTATTTCGTGCGCGGTAGGCTCGTCACAGCCCCATTGGTTGCCGTAGTTATCGGTTCCAAGGCAGATGTTCGAGACCTTGGTGCCAGTGCGACCGAGCTTTACGTATTCGATAGGAATTGTATGACTCCAGTATCAGAAATTAGTGTTGTGTTTAGTCGTGAGTGAGATCAACCCAGCGGGATTCAGCGACCGATTGGTAGGCGGCGTCAACGATCTCGGCGGCTTTCATTCCGTCGTAAAAGCTGGTTTCGACCAACGATTGGTCGCCCGCAATTATTGCATCGGCAAATCGCTGGTAAGGCTGTGGATAAATTGGGCCGGGATCGAGTTGGGCCACTGGATCGTTGGGTCCAGTTACGCCCTGCATGCCGAATCGCCCGTCGGTCGTGATGCGCCCCTTTTCGCCTGAAATCTCCACCCGTGGCGAAGTCTTTCCGTCTGGGTCGGTTCCACGAGAGGCGAATGAGGTGTGAACCACGGCCATGCCGCCATTCTCCCACTCGCAAAGTAAGCCTGAAACGTCGGGGACATCTACGTCGATGCCTTCTGGCGCGTCAGATGTAGGCCGATGCTTTGTAGTCGTATCGAACGAAGCGACAACACGCTTTACTTCGCCATTGATAAATCGAAGCATGTCGAACACGTGGATCAGTTCGTAAACGGAACCTCCGCCGTTTTCCGAACGGAATCGCCATGCGAGCGTCTCGGGCCTGGCATCGAGTTGGTGCGACATGCCCCACCACAGGTTTGCGTGGTAAATGCGCCCAATGAAATCGTCGTCAAGGTAGCGTTTCATCCGACCAATCATCGTGTTGCCACGCTGATTGAAGTTCGTCGAGTGGATGACACCAGATTTTTCGGCTGCTTCGAGCATTTCTTTGCAGTCAGCTGCTGTGAGAGCCAGTGGCTTGTCGCACAGTACGTGCTTGCCAGCAGCGATCGCATCGAGTGCGAGTTCCTTGTGCGACCCGGTTGGCGTGATGATGTCGACCGCATCGAGGTCGTCCATCGCAAGCAACTCTCGGTGATCCGTGAACCCGTTCGGGATGTCCCATTTTTGTTGGAATTCGGCCAGCGCCTCGGGATTTCGCCGCATGGCAGCAACGACCTCGACATTGTCGAGCTTCGAGAACTGCTCCATGTGAGTGTTGGCGAAGCCGCCCACACCTATGATTCCAACGCGTACTTTGCCTGATGCTGAGGGCACGGGTGATCCTGTCTACGCTGAGGTGTGATTGAAGCGCTTGGTGGCCGCTTTGAGCCTGCCGAATCGCAGAGGCACACAGTTTAGCGAAACATCAGGAACCGGGCGGTGCTTTTGAGGTCGATCAGTGCTCGATATCAGCCGAGAATCCTCATCAGAACATGCCTGAGCGGAAGCTATTTGGCGATACGCAGTAGTGCGAGACCCGAAGTGACTGATGCGAGTTGTGCCAGGAGCGCCAGTGCGACGACCTTGAAATATGGCGTTACGAGCTCAGGCCGACCCGACCCGACTCGGGGCCGTACTCGGACAGGAAATTTCCGGTCTGGGCGAACGAGGTGACAATCGAAACCGCCATCACGATCCAGCCAATAGCGACTGTCCAGATTAGCCACTCTCTGAGAGAACCTCTCCAGCGTGGCTCCACTGCAATTTCGATTCCCTTTGTTTGAGTCGTAGCTGAGGATTCAGCGATCTGCTGGGAACGAGCGATCGAAGGCATATTTATACATAGCCAGATCAGCCTGCTTGGTGACGATATTCGGTCAATCAGATGGACTTCTCTGTTGGCGAGTTCATTGAGTACGTGGGTCGATTGTGGATAGCACCATTTCCAGAGATGAAGCCAGAGTAGGGTGGCGATCGCTATGCTGAATTTGACTGTGAATTTCAGTAGTTTCATGCCTGGGCCTCCTGAACATTCTGAATCTGGTGATGGCCGGGCATGCTTCTGGCTTCGAGATCGAGAGCAGTGTGCAGTGCGTCAGATCCTGCTGCGCTGATCGAAACCATCCGGCGTGGATGTGATTCGGAATGATCCCACTCTGCTGAGATGTTGCCCTTTGCCTGCAGCGCGGAGATTGCGGCATAGATCGATGACGTGGCGATCCAGTCGAGATCGGTCGCAATATCGATGCCTGCGATCGGATCAGAGCATTCGGACAAGTACCGAAGAACCGTTAGTTGATTTCTGCTGACCGCCACGAAATACGCCTTTCATAGAACATTCTAATAGTTGGAATGATACACGAAATAGCATTGGTATTCGAAAAGATCAGGAATTTATAGCTGAGGCTACTGCCAGTCGCTGGTGCCGGTTGGTCGGAACGACTCCGCTGTGATCCCGTAAGCCTCGCCATGAATAGCGCCGCCGGGGAACACCTTTCCCGGATTAAACCGCTCGGCCAGCGACGGGACCTCTATAGGTGCATCATCTGGCGAGTCGCCGATGAAAGCTGCTCGCAGCCGTGCCATCGCTTCGAGGTCGTCCTCGTTGAAAACGAGCGGCATGTAGGCCTGCTTCTCGATACCAATACCGTGTTCGCCCGAGAGAGCTCCGCCGGCTGCGATACACGCTTCGAGTATGCGACCACCTGCGAGAATCGCCTGCTTTACTTCTGCAGGATTTCGATCGTTAAACAAAATCGCCGGGTGGATGTTGCCGTCTCCGGCGTGGAACACGTTCGCAACCATCACGTCTAACTCGGCAGCAATTTGATCGACTTGCTGGAGCACTTCTCGGAGCTTGGTTCTTGGAACGACGCCGTCTACGAGATAGTAGGTAGGTGCGATCGTCCCATAAGCGCCAATCGCACCTTTGCGAGTCTCCCAGAGCTTGGCACGAGTTTCCTCGTCATCGGCTTCACGTATCTCCATTGCGCCGTTTTTGTTGCATATCTGGAGAACGGTTTCGGTCTGCTCCACGACCGACTCTTTGAGACCGTCTACCTCGACGATTAGGACAGCCTCAGCCTCGGCAGGGTAGCCGGGGTGATAGAACGGTTCGACTGCATCGATAGTCTTGCGATCCATCATCTCCAACGCCGAAGGCACCAGTCCAGCCGCAATTATCTCCGAAACGGTGTCGGAAGCAGCGTCCATAGTCGTGAATGCCGCAAGCATGCTGTGAATTGTTTCTGGCTTGGGAAGCAGCCGGACCGCAATTTTGGTGACGATCCCCATCGTGCCTTCTGAGCCAACGAACGCGCCTCTAAGGTCGTATCCGGTAGATTCACGCTGCGCGCCTCCGAACCACGTCAAAGAACCATCAGCGAGAACGACCTCAAGTCCGAGAACGTGATTGGTCGTTACGCCAAGGGCGAGGCAATGCGGCCCACCAGCGTTCTCACCAACGTTGCCGCCGATAGTGCATGTCTTTTGACTGGCGGGGTCGGGGGCGTAGAAAAGGCCAAGATGACTGACTTGCTGGGATAGGTGGAGATTGATCATCCCCGGCTCGACGATGGCGACCCGGTTTTCGGCATCGACCTCGATAAGCGCTGTGAGCCGTGTGAGCGCGATGACTACTGAGTTTCGTAGTGGAACCGCCCCGCCCGACAGGCTTGTCCCCGCCCCGCGAGCGACGATATATGCCCCGTGCTTGTTTGCAGTTCGCACCACTTCAGCGACTTGTTCAGCGGTCGATGGCAAGACAACTGCCTGCGGAGTGGCCTTGTCTATCGACCCGTCGTATTCGTACACCAGAAGGTCTTCCGGTTTCCAGATTACGTACTGCTCGCCCACGGAACTTGCGAGGTCTGAAATTAACGATGCGCTAACGGTGGTCATTGGAATATTGTGGCACGTGTTGGAGGTCGACACCAAGCACTAAAATATCGTCCCGACGCCTGTCACGTTTCGAACTATTTCTCGATCTTCTTGATCGCGCATTATTTTCGTGTTGAGTGCATCCGGGTCGCCCCACTGATCCATCAAGATTTTGAACAATCGTTCCTGGACTTCGGTGTGTTCTGCCGCTCCGGCAAGATTTGTGAACTCGCCGGGGTCGTTCTCGAGGTCGTACAACTCTAGCTCGACCGGGTCGCCGTGGCCGTAACAAAGTTTCCAGTTTCCAGATCTGACCATTCCCATCGGACGATCAGTTCCGTGAGCGAAATGCTCGGAGATCGCAAAATCGTTGAGACTGCTCGTGTCGCCTTTCAGAGCTGGAACCAGCGACTGACCGTCGAGGTCCCATTTCGTTACATCAACACCCGCTAGTTCGAGAATCGTTGCCACGGCATCCACGTTCGAAACTGCCTCGGCAACCCTCTGGCCGCCTTCAAACTTGCCAGGCCACGAAATCTGCAGCGGAACGTTAGCCGACTGCTCGTAGAAGCACATTTTTCGCCATAGGCCGTGTTCGCCCAGCATGTCGCCATGGTCGGAGGTGTGGACGATAACTGTGTTCTCGGCAAGTCCATGCTCTTCGAGCACATCCATCAGATGACCGATCTTGTCGTCGAGATACGAGCACAGGCCGAAGTAGGCTGCACGTGCCCTTGCGATTTCATCGTCGGTCCAGTCGCCGTCCAACCCGAACATTCGTCGCAGCCGTTGTGCCGATGGCGGAAGATCGTCGAGATGACCTGCGGGAAGATTCGGCATATCGACGTTGTCGGGATAGTACTTTGAAAAATATGGCTCAGGAACCACAAATGGGAAGTGCGGGGCAATAAATCCAACGCACATTGCGAACGGCTTGTCGTGCCGAGCTGGATCGGAGAGGTACTCGACCGCAGTCTTCTCCATCGCATCGTCGGCCTCGATCATCGGACTCACACCGGGCTTGGCCTCTCGCACACTGGCCCAATCTTCAGGTGCTTTCGGTATACCGTCCGACCATCTGAAGTGACCGAGCGGTGCTTCGATGTGTGGGTCGCGAGAAAGCTGCTCCTCGAATCCGTGAAGTGGATCGGGCCCAACCAGGTGCATCTTGCCGTTCAATGCTGTGTCGTAACCCTCGTTACGAAGCAGGTATGGCCACGTCAGCTGGTCGACAGCCATCGGCTTCGTGTTGTCCCAAACCTCGCAGGTCGAAACGTACTGGCCTGTCATAAACGAAGCCCGTGACGGTATACACAGCGGGGAATTGCAGTAATTGGCGTCGAAAGTCACGCCCTGTTCGGCAATACGGTCCATGTTTGGGGTTTCGATGATGGGGTGACCGTAGGTCGACGAAAACTGTGCTCCGTGCTCGTCCGACATGATCACCAGGAAGTTTGGTTTAGAGTTTTTTGCGATTAGACTGCTCTTCTTGTTTTTTTCGGTCTACCTGTCTGTGGCTTCGAAAGGAATCATGGCGTAATAACGGCCCGTGTTACTTCGCTACCAGTTTGCCTGCCAAGCCACTCGGCAGTTTCGAAGGCTTTGCCGATCTGGTCGAGCGGGAACTCGTGTGAGACCACGCTCGTCAGAGGGTACTTGTCGGCGGTTCGTTCGAGGAAATCTATTGAGTTCGGTATGATCCACGGATCGTAGTGCTGAATGCCGTAGAACCTGACTTGGTTCGAAACCATCGTTGAGATGTCGATGGAAGCGAACGAGTTTGGCGAGATGTGTCCAACCTCGAGGTAGATTCCACGCATGCGAACCATCTTGAGGCCTTCTTCAACGACAGCTGGGAAGCCAACGACTTCAATCACCTTGTCAGCGCCGATGCCGTTTGTTAGCTCCATTACCCGGTCGATGCGTGATTCAGGAGTGTCGTACTCATTCATGTCGATCGTGTGCGTGGCTCCGCACTGCATCGCGAGATCGAGCCGAGCGGTTTGCCCATCTATGACGATGACCTTCGAAGCACCAAGCTCTCGGGCGACCGCGTTCGCATTAACACCGAGTCCACCAGCGCCCTGAACGACAACGTTATCTCCGAGCTTGACGCCACCGAGGTGCATTGCTTCGTACACCTGCGCTAGGGCACAGTTGATCGGAGCGGCGGCTGCGTTGCTGATCGAATCGGGAAGCTTGAACACATAGTTCGGGCTGCGTAGGTAGTAGTACTGTGCGAATCCGCCGTTGCAAACCGGCCATTCTTCGAGTGGTTTACGTCCCGTCCTGAACTTGCAGGCACCGAATTCACCACGCAGACAGTTATAGCAACGGGCACAGGGGAAGAAGTAAGAGTAGGCGACTCGATCACCCTCTTTGAGAGGGCGACGTAGCGAGTCGGTCGTGATCTTGTTGCCCATCGCAGCGACTTCGCCCATCATCTCGTGACCAAATACGAACGGGTCCCGAGGTGGAGCGCCTTCAGGAATCCCATCACCACGCCAGATGTGAAGATCGGAGCCACAAACGCTCGTCGCCCGCACTCGAATCTGAATGGCATCAGGCTCGAGTTCTGGCAGCGGAAGATCTCGCATCTCCCAGCTTTTGTCTGCGTCGTGCCAGACTGCTGATGTTCCAATTTCCGCCATTGTTTTCTCCTCGGTAATGTGTGTGGGCGATGCCGTGATTTCAGTACGGGGCGTGAATCAAAAAAACGTGATGGCGATAACTTATTCCCGCAAAGACCAAGTAACAACACGTGAGAAGACGAATATTTCTGTTGACCCATTGGGTTTTACGACGATTAGAATTCTGCTGCCTGAATCTATGAAAGCGAAATTCAGCTGCCACACGAGCTGGAACAGGAACGAATGACCACGATGAATTGGCGATCGCGCGCCGGAACAACATTTCAAACCGAAAACCGCTCGGTTACCGGATCCCGCGGCGTAGTCGCAACCAATCATCCGCTTGGTTCAGCCGCTGGTACTGAGATGCTTCTGGCCGGAGGCAACGCGATAGACGCGGCCATCGCTTCGCTGTTTGCGCTCTCTGTCGTGGAGCCGATGATGGTCGGCATTTTTGGAGCAGGTCATATGAACGTGCGACTTGCCAACGGCGAGCACCACGTGATCGACGGCTACACGACCGCTCCAGCCGCGTGTACCACGGATATGTACGCCCCTGTCGCTGATTCGGGTCCGGACTACTTGAAGACAGTCGGTGATGCCAGCTCGATCGGATACCTGTCGATCGGCGTACCGGGCAATCTGAAGGCCTGGACGGAGGCTTTGGAAGCGTGGGGGACAGTGCCGCTGGATCAGGTAATGGAACCGGCAATACGGTTCGCCGTTCGGGGATTCAAAGCCAGCGAGTACCTTCACGAGACCATCGTGCAGATGGAAGACGTTATTCGCAGGTTTCCCGAGACGGCAGCGACGTTCATGCCTGGCGGGAAGCCGCTTCAGCAGGGCGATCATGTCGATCGCTCGGAATATGCTCGTACGCTCCGGGCGATCGCCGAAAATGGGCCAGATCATCTGTACAACGGCCCGCTTGGCGAGATCGTGTGCGACTACCTGAGTCGTAACGGCGGGATTGTCACAACGCAAGATCTTGCCGACTACCGAACGATCAGGCGAGAACCGATAAAGGGTGAATATAGAGGCTACGAACTGTTTGGACCACCACCACCAGCCGCTTCAGGTATTCACATAACCGAAATGTTGAACATCCTTGAGGAGTTTGATGTTGCGGATCTAGGTTTTGGAACAGCTGATTCGATTCACCTGCTGCTCGAAGCAATGAAAAAAGCGTTCGCTGATCGAAACCGCTACACCGGTGATCCCGACTTCGTAGAAGTGCCGATAGGGCGATTGATCTCGAAACACCATGTTGAAGAGTTCATCGATAGCGTCGACATGGACAAAGCGTCGCCAGAGTTCAATCCGGGCTCAAACGAACCCGATCACACAACACATCTCACGGTCGCCGACCTTGATGGCAACGTAGTTGCTGCGACACAGACGATCAATGAGTTGTTCGGATCGAAAGTTACGGTGCCCGGAACTGGGATGCTGCTCAACAACACGCAACAGATGTTCGACCCACACCCCGGGAAAGCGCTTTCTGTGCAGCCGGGTAAGAGGGTAACCAGCAGCATGGCCCCGATGATCGTGATGCGGGACGGGCACCCTGAGTTTGCTGTAGGTCTGCCGGGCGGCGTGAGAATATTTACATCGGTGTTACAGGCAATTGTGAATATCATCGACCACAAGATGACTTCCCAAGAGGCTGTCGAAGCGCCACGAGTGTGGACGCAGGGTCAGGACGTCGAGATCGAGGTTGGTATTCCTGAGAGCGTTCGTGTCGGGGTTGCGGCCAAGGGCCATCGGGTCACTGGGGTCAACACAATCGGTGGTGGTATGAACATTGTGCGATTTGAACCGGGCGGGTACCTGTCGGGTGCCGCATGTTGGCGAGCGGACGGGCATGCCGTAGCGATCGGAGGCGGGTTCGCCAGACAGGGCGTCCGATTCCGACCATCTGTGGACAGCGACGAGACTTCTGAATCTGAATTATCCGCCATCGAAGTGGATGATCAATCCGAATTGGTCGAAAGCGATGGAGGACAAGTTTGAGCGTCCCGAACCACCGTCTACGATGCCACGATTGTTCCGAAAAGCAATATCCTTCAGTAAGCGACCTCTATTGCACCGAGTGTGGCGGGCTTTTCGCAGTCGACTATGTCGACGCACCCGATGGCACTCGTCCACGGCTTCCAATGGACGATCCTACGAAAGCGAACTCGCTGGGCGAGGGCGATACGCCGATGATATTCATGGAAAAAACTAGAACGTCGCTTGGCTTGAACTCACTTTGGGGCAAACTTGAGTTCATGGCTCCAACAGGGTCATTCAAGGATCGCGGATCGGTGATTCTCACAACGATGGGACGCGATCTCGGTGTCAGGGAATTTATCGAGGATTCATCTGGAAACGCAGGCGCATCGCTATCGGCCTACGCGGCGGCTGCGGGCTTGAAGGCGCATGTGTTTGCTCCGGCCAGTGCTGCATCGGGAAAGCTCGACCAGATTCAGATATTCGGTGCGAATCTGCACAAAGTCGAAGGCCCAAGGCAGGCTGCGACAGACGCTGCGGAAAAATACGTCAAAGAGAACGGCCTCGTATACATGTCACACAATCTGAGTCCGTATTTTTCAGAAGGTATGAAGGCGGTTAGCTTCGAGATTGTCGATGTGCTCGACGATGACATCGATCACGTAGTGCTGCCGGTTGGAAACGGATCGCTTCTGATCGGGATGGTTCGTGGATATCAAGAGCTGGCAGAAGCAGGTTTTATCTCCAATATCCCAAAATTCCACGGTGTCCAATCACACGCAGTTCGACCAGTGGTAGCGGCACTGAACGGTGAGGATTGGAGCCAGAAAAATGTGAAGCCGACGAACGCTTCGGGAATTGCGGTGTCAAATCCACCGCGCCTTGTCGAGATGATCGAGGCGATCGAATCGACCGGTGGTTCTGGGATCACTGTGTCGGAGAAGTCACTCACTGACTGGCAAGAGCAGCTCGCTTCGAATGAAGGAATTTTCGCCGAGATGACATCGGCTGGTGCGTTTGCCGGACTTGAGAAGCTAATTAAGTCGGGCGTAATCGACAAAGACTCGAACGTCTGTGTGCCGATCACCGGATCAGGACTCAAAGAGCCACTGAACTAGCTCGGGATGCCCTAGCTGTTCGCCTGTGCAAACATGCGGCTGAATCCGTCCATAGCACCCTCGATCACCCAGTCGTCGACGCAGTACGAAGCCCGGAAGTAGCCCGGAGTGCCGAATCCGACACCTGGAACTACCAGTACAAGCTCATTTTGCAGTTTTGCAACGAATTCGATGTCATCCGGAATCGGTGACTTTGGGAATACGTAAAAAGCTCCGTCGGGCTTTACACATTCGTAGCCGATTTTCGTGAGATTGCCGTATAGCAAGTCGCGCTTTTTGCGGTAGATGTCGACGTCGACCGTTGCCCGCTGAATATTCGCCACGACTCGCTGCATCAGTGCCGGGGCATTCACGAATCCTAGTGTTCGGAGCGAAAAGTTGAGTGCGTTCATCAAATCGACTTTGCCCGGATCGGCTGGATTCACCGCCGCGTAGCCGATCCGCTCACCGGCAAGACCGAGATCTTTCGAGTGTGAAGTCGCAACGATCGATCGCGGGTGGTGGTTGAAAATGAATGGGTAGGGCGCGTCTGTGTAGATCAGCTTGCGATACGGCTCGTCTGAGATCAGGTAAATCTCACTCCCAAACTTTTCCTCTGCCCTTTGTATTGCAGCTGAAACGGCTGCGATAGAAGATTGCGGGTAGATAACGCCGGTCGGATTGTTTGGCGAGTTGATGATCACTGCTCGTGTGCGCGGCCCGATTGTAGCTTCCAACGACTCGATATCTGGAAGCCAGTTCTCGTCACAGGTCGCCACTTTAGCAACGCCAGTTTGGTGCTCGACGTAGAAGGTGTATTCGGCGAAATACGGAGCGATTAAGACCACCTCATCACCCTCGTCGAGAATCGAACGCAGAATCGTGTTGATCGCTCCGGCAGCCCCCACGGTCATCAGTATGTCGTCGCCGGTGAACGGAACACCCGACTCTTCAGCCAGCACCTCGGCAACGCTGGCTCGTACCTCAGGGAACCCGCCGTTTGGCATGTATCGATGAGTTCCGAGTGACTCCTCGGCAGCCAGCCGCGCTAGCTCTGTCCTGAACTCCGGGGGCGGCTCCAATAGCGGATTACCCAGTGACAGATCGAAGACGTTCCTATCACCATGGATATTTCGCAGTTCAATGCCTTCTTCGAACATCCTGCGAATCCACGAACTATTGTTCATTTGTTCTCGAACTTTTCGAGAAATTGCCATTGGGCTTCCTTGTTTTACTAGGGATGAGGACTTGGTCGTGTGAACTGCTACTTGGATTCTGACTCGGCGGTACTTTCTCGGTCTTCAGATAATTCTGAGTCTTCTTCTTCAGCGACATCAGTTTCAGATTCTTCTGCTTCTTTCTTGGCGCCTGTTTTGAAGAAATCTTTCATAAATTGCGGACCGCCAGAGTATGGATTCTCGACAACATACGTTCCGGCGATCTTGTCATGCCAGCCCTGTCGCTGGGGATCCCATATGAGCCAGAGAATGCCAATTCCAGCTGCAAGGAACGACACGAGTTTACCGATCATTTCTCGGGGAATGGTGGCTGGACCAGGTATTCGACCGTCCGAGTCGACCACAACTATTCCTGCCACCCATTTTCCAGGGGTACGACCCCAGATGATCGTCGGGACAATGAAGTATCCGAGCAAAAAGACCAGGTTTGGTGCTACTGACTCATCATTGAAAATCGCACCGCCAGCACGTGGCGCAACGGTGTAGATAATCATCATGAGCAGGCCAAGGTCGATTGTGAATGCGTAAAGTCGGCTCATCGCACGGGCGTAATTCATCGGGTATATGACCGGACCGTCTGGCTTCTCTGGCTTATCAGACTTCTGGTCACCCCGATCTTTCTTGTCCGATTTGGACTGGAGATCAGCCTGATAGCGAGTCGTTGATGACCGTTGGCGCGGGTTGTGGCGTTTTTTAGTTCCTGAAGGCATATACAGCCAATATTACGGCTCGGTTGCCTCCACGGCACTAGAATCTCGAATTAGAATCGGCGCCAGAATCACTAACTTCATTCAGGTCGGTAAACGAGACCGGAATACGGAGACCCACATGGCAGGCAGGCTCGAAGGCAAAATAGCGCACATCACCGGCGGTGGATCAGGTTTGGGTGATGCGATGGCTCATCTTTTCGCAAGAGAGGGAGCACGAGTCGTAGTTTCCGACCTCAAGCTGGACGTGGCGCAGGCTGTCGCCGATTCAGTAGCCGCCGAGGGCGGCGATGCCATTGCGCTTGCCGGTGACGTTTCTTCTCGTGAGCAGTGCGAAACACTTGTCGCTGATACGGTTTCGAAGATGGGCGGGATCGATGTGCTAGTGAACAGCGCCGGTGTGACTCCGCGCTATGCCCCGCCTGAGTGGGATTTCGAACAGACATGGGACTGGGTGGTCAGCATCAACCTCAAGGGCTCGATGATGATGTCCCGATTCGCCGTCGCGGAGATGAAGAAACAAAATTCCGGCTCCATAGTGAACCTCGCCTCAATCATCGGACTCGTTGGCTATGCCCAGGGAATCAGTGACGGCTTCAATCCGTACCCTCACACAAAAGGCGGTATTGTGCAGATGACCCGAGATATGAGCGTTGCGCTGGCAAAAGAGGGCATTCGAGTTAACTCGCTTTGCCCCGGATTTACCTACACGCCACTTGTTACAACGCTCGTCGAAGATGCCGACATGCACGAACGTCTGAAGTCGCTTCACCCGATGGGGCGACTCGGTGAGCCACAGGAGATTGCGAACGCTGCATTGTTCCTCGCGTCAGACGAAGCATCGTTCATCACGGGCGTTAATCTGCCTGTCGACGGTGGATATACGGCTCAGTAGGTCGTGACCTAAAAGATCGACGCTGGATCGACGATCGATAGCAGCTTTCGATCCTCTGCAAGCCGCTCCACATTGGATAGAGCGAACACGACAGCTCGTTCGTTACCCTCGCCAGTGCCGCCAGCCCAGTGGGGTGTGACGACGGCGTTGGACATGCTCAACAAGGGGTTATTCGGGTCTGTGGGCTCTTGTTCCAACACATCCAGGCCGGCTCCGGCGATTTCACCATCCTGAAGGGCTTTGATCAGATCGACTTCGTTGTGAACCGAACCCCGGCATGTGTTGATAAAAATGGCGGTCTTCTTCATGAGACCAAACTCACGGGTGCCCATTAGACCGGTTGTTGAACTGTTTAGCTGGACGTGGATCGTCACGATGTCGCTGATCCGCAAAAGGTGATCAAGATCGACCGCTTGTGCGCCGAGTTCCTGATCTCGCCCAGGCATAAGCTCGACAAGATCGTGATACAGAACTTCGCAATCGAAGCCGGAGAGTCGTCGAGCAACTTGTCTTCCGATGTTGCCGAATCCGATGATTCCAACCGTTTTGCCGTTTATCTCGGTACGAACAGGCAGCTGATCCACGCCATCACGCCAGTTCCCATCGACCGTGTTTGTCCACGCCTCCATCATCCTGCGGTACACGCTGAGCATGAGTGTCATCGTGTGTTCTGAGACTGAAATCGCGTTCGATCCGCCGTTGTTCGCAACGCTAACCCCGAGCTTTTTAAGCCCGATCACGTCGACGGAATCGTAGCCCGCGGTCAACAGTTGGACAAGTTTCAGATTGGGCAGTTGTGCAGCGACTTCCAACGGAATAGAAGCCAGCCATGGAATCGCAGCGTCGGCATCCTTGAGCGCCTCGATCATCTCACCTGGCGATGCGGTCGGGTCTGCGACCACGATGTTGACACCGGGGCCAGCATGTTCGTTCAGTAGATCCCATCGTCGCTTGTGTTCGGCTGTCGAGAGATTGGCAAGGAAGGCGAGTGTCGGCATATTTCAGTGATTTCCACATGGATTGAGATGGCTGATCGTAAAGAACCGTCGGCAGTCTATCGTTGATATCTGATCAACGAAATGAGTTTTAGCTAAACAGGTCGCTCAATACGTAGACTTGATTTGTAGACGTCTTTTACGTCCCAGAGGGCATTGAGATCGGCTGTTGGGTCTCCTCCAACCACCAGAACGTCGCCCGGACGTCCTACTGCGAGCGTACCCGCCTGATCGCCAACAGCGATCGATTCAGCTGCGTGACTCATGCCCGTGACGAGCGCCTCCGTATTCGAGAGACCGGCCTTTGTTAGAGCGACCATCTCCTTCACAAACTCGCCCGGCGGATATGCACCCCAGGGTGAGTCACTCCCGGCGATCATCCGAACGCCCATCTTTATTAGCTTACTGACCGACTCGTTGCGTGTTTCAAGGGACGCTTTCGATGAATCAATACTGGCCTGCTCTTCTTTCGTGAGCCAACCACGGTTGTATCCGATTCGCTCCGTGTGATCGATCCCTGCCTGAACGACATGCAAAGTCGGGTTCACCCACGCCTTCGCAGCAGCCAGTTGTTCTGCAAGTGGCTCATTGAACTCGTACATCCCTGTTTCATCTTCGAAAACGCAGTGAATGATCATGTCGACACCCGCATCGAGAGCATTTTTGATTCCCTGCATCGATGCGCAGTGCGCCGCAGTGAGCCTGCCGAACCTGTGTGCCTCGTCGGCTATCACCGTCATCTCTTCGAGCGTGTATGAGGGTTTGAGCGGGTCAGACGACCATGTCGAGCCACCGGTCGCCATTATCTTTATGAAATCGGCACCTTCCTTGACCAGCTTCCTAACCTCGGTGCGAACACCGTCAACTCCGTCGGCCTCCGATCCGCAATACCAGAAGTGGCCACCGGTTATCGTGATCGGGCGCCCCGAGATAACCATCTCAGGTCCCTCGCTCAGCCCCATCTGGATTCCTTCTTTTAGCGAGAACCCAACCTTATTTTTGGCGCCATTTTCACGCGCCGTGGTTACACCGGCGTGAAGGAACGTCCGTGCATTCTGAAGCGCTCGCATCAGGAGAACGTCGTCTTGCTCATTTCCCGTGATATCGCCGTGGGTGCCATCGCCCGGGGCCATCATGTGCGTGTGACCGTCGACCAACCCCGGGAGAATTGTCGAATCGCCGTAGTCTTTTACCGTGAGATTCGAATGGTTGGGGGCTGTTAGTTCGCCAGCAGGTGCGATCGCAACGATCTTCCTGTTGTTCAAGAGGATGGCGTTTCCGCTTGTTGAGGCTGATCCTGTGCCGTCAAAAATGCGCGCGGCTTTGATCAGGGTGTAGTCGTTCGAAATGGTCTGTGGGCTCAATTTCTACTCTCTGTTATGCACGGTGTGGCGGATGGCTGGTTGCCACCGTTGTGTCACAACATGGAGGGTGGTGCAATTCGCGCCGGGGATTAGGAACGACTAAAAAATACCCAGTTTGACTAGCGTTGACTCGAGGTTTGTGGCAGAGGTGAACTGATGTCCGACCATGCCTGCCCTTTCCGCGGCTTCAATGTTCACCGCCAAATCGTCGACGAACAAAATATTGCGCGCGGCCACACCGGACTGTGACAAAAGCGCTTCGTAAAAAGCTGACTCTGGCTTCATCGATTCGACTTCGTAGGAGACGATAACGGGGTCGAGGTGGGCGCTGAAAGGTAGAAATCTGTCTGCTGAATTCCAGTGCGTCTCGCTTGTGTTGGACGCAAGGGCGAGCCTGTGTGTATTGGCGATACGGGACACCAGCGGAAACACCTCCTCAGACGGGATCAACACGGAGTCGTAAAGAATTGAAAGCTGGTCGACGGTCATGCCGATACCGAGTTCGTCGATCGACTGCCTGGCATGTTGGGCGAACGTAATTTTCCCGCTCTCAAACAAAAGTTTTTGTTCTTTGCCGAAGACGATGCTGTGAACGTCTTCCCAATCCCGACCCGAGAGTGATGCGAGATATCTTGCGACGGGCTCTTCATCGACCTCGCAGAGCACGTTACCGAGGTCGAAGGCTACAAGTTCGATGTCTGAATTGTTGGTCATTTGGCTGAAAAATTCGAGTCATCGACATGCGCTAGCATGTCCTGGAGTTCCTTCGTCGTTGCATTTTCGGGCGGGTCAGCGCCCAGTTTCTGGAGCACCGCACGAAGATATTCGGGATCGTCTGAGCTTTTGCTTTTACCTGCTGTATTCTCAACAGCTTCAGGATTGAGTATTGCTTCGGCTTTTTCGGGGAACATTTCAGCGAGTTCCTCGGCAGGAAGTGATTTCAGAACCTCGACAGTAAAATCTTTAGGATCAAACTTTTCACTTTCAGAGTCGGCCGATGCCACCGACACAGTGCTCGAACTTCCATTGCTCTGAATAGCGGCGATTGCTATTCCTATAAACAGGCCAGATAGCAGGGCGATTCCAACAACGATCTTCACATTGCCCCTTTCGTTAGTCGACTCTGTTTATTCGTGTCTTAGGGCTTCGATTGGATTTAGCGAAGCTGCTCGAACAGCAGGATATATCCCGAAAAACAGACCCACTGCGATCGATACACCAAGTGCAATAGCAGCAATATGCGTTTCGATCACCGTTTCAATGATGTCACCATCAACAGTTGCACCGTTCCCGAAGTACGCGATGGCCCAACCGGTGAGTACTCCAAGAATTCCTCCGACGAAGGTCATAAGCACGGCCTCCGTGACGAATTGGAACAAGATATCTCGCCGCTTTGCACCAACCGCCCGACGAATACCGATCTCTCTCGTGCGTTCAGTCACCGATACCAACATGATATTCATCACGCCAATCCCACCCACCAGCAGTGAAATTCCGGCGATGGAGCCAAGTAGGATTACGAACGTTCCCTGAGTTCCTTCAAGAGTCTCGATGGTGTCCTGCTGCGTTGTAATCAGGAAGTCGTCATCGTCGTCAGCTTCCAGCTCATGTCGCAAGCGAAGAACGGTCGAGATATCGAGGCGAGCGGTGTCGACTGCTTTTTCAGATGTCGCCAGGATGCTGATCGATGACACGGGAATTGAGTTGACCAGTCCTGTTCCACTTTTCAAGCGGTAGTGCGATGTTGTAATCGGAACCAGAATCGAATTGTCGGGATTGGATATTGTTCCCTGCTGACTTTCGATCACCCCGATCACGAGAAACTCTCGTCCAGACAGCTTCAAGGTTGCCCCGACCGGGTTTCGATTCCCGAACAGTGTCGTGCTTGTCTCGGATCCGAGCACCGCAACGAGAGATGTGTTCAGGACATTAGCGTTTGAAATGTTTCGACCCGTAGCAATCGTCAGGTTGCGGGCTTCCAGATACTCGGCGGTAACACCAACGCCGTTTACGAACGTATTTTCACCACTGACAACGGCTGAGCCAGAAAACGAATTCTCTGGAGCAACGATTCGGACATCAGGAGCGAACACGTCGTCCTTGAGTGCAAGTGCATCTTCGAACGAGAGTACGTCGGAGTCTCCACCGCCGCCGAAAAAGGCGAAACGTAGAGCCTGAGCGCCGGGTTGAACAGTGATTAGATCGGCTCCCAACTCAGAAATTCTCGAAGTTACCGACACTTGAGCGCCCCGGCCGATCGCCATCATTGCGATTACCGAGGAAACCCCGATCACGATTCCAAGAAGGGTAAGACCTGCACGAAGCTTGTTCGCTCCAACTGAGTTGAGAGCGGTAGAAAATAGGAGGGCGGCGTTCATTCCGAGGCCACCTGTTCATCTTCGGCTGCTTCGGTCTTCACCGAGTCAACGGCCCGATCCTCGACGATACGCCCATCTCTGAACGCAATGATCCGCTTTGTTGCCTCCGCTACCTCTGGGTCGTGTGTGACAACAACAATTGTTTTGCCATCAACTTCGTTCAGTGATCGAAGCATTTCGATGACTTCGGCACTCGATTTTGAATCGAGATTACCAGTCGGTTCGTCGGCGAGAATGAGATCAGGATTTTTTACCAGCGCCCGTGCAATTCCCACTCGTTGCTGCTCACCACCGGACAGCTGTACTGGCTTATGATTAAATCTGTGCGACAACCCGACTCGTTCCAACGCTGTTCGCGCCGCGGTTCGTCGATTCTTACCGGTGTGACCGCCAGAATATTTTAGAGGTAACTCGACATTGCTTAGCGCTGTTTCTCGTGTAAGCAGGTTGTAGCTCTGGAAGACAAATCCCAATTGGCGGGATCGAGTTTCGGCGAGCTGATTGTCAGAAAGATCGGAAACGTTCTGACCGTTCAAAAAGAATGAGCCGCTCGATGGAGTGTCGAGACAGCCAAGTGTGTTCATCAGTGTCGACTTGCCCGATCCAGACGGACCTATGATCGCCACCATCTCACCGTGCTGAATCGTGAGGCTGATTCCGTCAAGGGCTTTGACCACTTGCGATCCAACTTGGAACTCACGAGTTACGTTCGATAGCTCAATTACAGGGACAGCGGAGTTCATCGTCCGCCGCCACCCTGACCACCGCCAGCACCGGGCGGTCCATTTAGCCCACTGAATCCACCACCACTAGCACCCTGCATACGGATCGCTCCGCCTGCCCCTCTGATGAATTGAGTGAATGGATCTACGTTCTCGTCGGCAACGGTCATCAGGACTTCCTGACCCTCAGTAAGTCCTGACTCTACGATCACCCAGAAGTCGTCACTTGCTCCGAGTGTGATGTCGGTAGTGATGTGACCCTCAGCACTAACGACGTCGACAGTAGCCTGCGTAAAGCTGCCACCCACTGCCTGTAAGGGTATGAGAAGGGCATTGTCGATCTGTTTCAGGACGATTGTTGCCGTTGCACTCAGTCCTTCGATTAGCTCGATTTCATCAGGAGGCGTGAGAGTGATAGTCAGCGGGAATTCGATAACACCCTGTAGGTTTAAGCCATCGCCGATTTCATCAATTACACCAACTAACGGTTGATCGGGTAGAGCATCGAGAATTACCGATACTGCATCTCCGGTGTTTAGCGACAACACGTCGATCTCATCGATAGACCCGTCGACGATCACGACCGTGGGGTCGAGAATGTCGATCGTGGGAGTGGTTCGATTGACAGGATCGCCAACTGATACTGAAATCGATGTGATCACACCGTCGAATGGTGCCAGCAGATTCGTGGCTGCCAGTTCTGTTTTAGCCGCATCGAGGAGCGCGTTCGCTTCGTTGACCGATGCGGTAGCTGACTTTATCTCGAGAGCATCAAGATCACTGAGATCGGAAATAGTCGCCTCAGCATCTTTTTCGAGCTCGATCTTTTCGGCGAGAGTGGCTG
>JAPYUK010000011.1 GCA_029936155.1 Dehalococcoidia bacterium
TAAATATCGCCCAGCTCACTAATTACATGGAAGTCGTGGAACGCTTCTTCGACGCTCATCTTTGCGCCCACGAATCCCAGAATCAGTGCCAATCCGTACTGCAGGTACCTGAACAGTCTGACCATCCCGACAAGCAGGAAGAACAGCGGTCGCATTCCGAGGACAGCCATGGCATTGGACGACCAAACGACGAACGGATCATCCGTAATACCGAATACAGTCGGGATCGAGTCGATGGCGAATACAACGTCAGTCGTTCCAAGTACCAGCACTACCAGCAGGAACGGCGTAACGGCTCGAACACCGTTCATTTTCGTAAAGAATTTTGTGCCGTCGTACTCGGTGCTAACGGGCATGAACTTTCGGAACAGTCTGACCGTGATGTTCTTGCTGGGATCGACCTCCTGCTCACCCGCAAATGCGAGTTTGTAGGCGGTGTAGATCAGGAACGCACCGAGGATGAAGAGGAACCACGAGAACGCTGTGATTACCGCCACGCCGATTCCGATGAAAACGGCTCTCGCAAGTAAAGCACCAACAATTCCGAACAGCAGGCCTTTTGCCTGGAAGTTCTTCGGAAGATTGAAGTATCCGAAGATGACGATGAAGACGAACAGGTTGTCGATGCTGAGCGCCCGTTCGGCAACGTACCCGGTTATGTACTCGATACCTTGCTGACTGTTGCCGGCCGTCCATACCCAGACTCCTACAACACCGGCGACCAGAGTCCAGAAAACGGTCAGCCATGCGGCTTCTTTCATCCCGACTTCGCGGTTCCCACGAGTCAGAATTAGGAGATCAAATACCAGTAGGACGACAAGAGCGACGTTGAAAATCAACCAGTGATTGAAACTCTCGAGCAACGGGGATATTTCCTTGTATATAGAGCAACGGCGATCGAGGCATAGCCCTGAGGAGTCGGGCGCGCGAATACGCCGACTAAATTAGCACAGTAATTCGTTGATCAGTAGATCAAACTTTCCTCGAAATATCGCACTTGGCGATATCTAGTTACGAAGTTTTGCTGATCTTGTAAACCTGCTGACCACGAGGGGTCTTGACCTTAACTTCGTCACCGAGTCGATGACCAAGGATTGCCGATCCGACGGGCGATACGATAGAAATCTTGCTGGCCAGCGGATTTGCCTCGTGCGGTTCAACCAACTGGTATTTGACCGTCTTGTCGGTAGTGGTCTCCGTGAGTTCTATCTTCGATCCAATATGGACTCGGTTAGAGTCCTGACCTTTGGCATCGATGATCACCGCAACTTTAAGTGTTGCCTCGATCTCCTGGATCTTACCCATAGCCATTCCCTGAGCTTCCCGAGCGGCCTCTAGTGGGGCGTTTTCTCGCACGTCACCATCGGCTGCTGCTCGCTGGATATCGGATACGATTTTGATTCGTTCCCCTTGAAGCGAAGCGAGCTGCTTGGTCATTTCGTTGTAGCCGCTCTGGGTCAACCGCACGCTGCGTGTCGGGGTAGGTCGGGCAATAATTTTAGAAGCGGTTCGTGACTTGCGGAGTCGAAGATGCTGAGCCAGATTGACTTCAATGTGCTCTTTTTTCTTGAGGAATGTCAAGAAAAGCTTTACCGCGGTGAGCCGCTCTTTGGCGTCCCGTGTGGCAGTCTTTGCACCGAAAATCTCGTTGTACTCGCCGATTTCGGACGGAATAATCGAGTCAATCAGGCGAGCTGAACCGATCCATCGAACGAACTTGGCTATTTCAGGCTGCGCTGACTTTTTCGCGTCCTGCGGCATCTGTCTTACATATGTCTGAAACGCTTCGTTAAGTGAAAGGGCAACTTGTTCTTCCTGTGTGGTTTCCGGTGCTTCAGACGTAGTTGCCATTTTTACCTATTTCTGCGAGATCGGGCGAACCCGTTTCCCGCCGCTGGATTTCAGGAGAACAATCCATTAATGATAGTTACGCAGATTTGAGACCGCAAATAATCAGGTTCAAAATCGTTTGACACTCAGACCATGTCGAACTTAAAATCAATGTTTACCCAGCCGTTATTAATGCGGCAACGAATCCGCCGGGTCTTTTAGACCTCGAGCCTCCCACCACTAATATGCCAAAGCGAACCTACCAACCCAAGTCACGACGTCGCATGCGCGTTCATGGCTTCCGATCACGAATGAGCTCCAAAGGGGGACGTGCGGTTCTCGCACGCCGCCGGGGCAAAGGCAGAATGCGGCTAACCGTTTAGCTGGCAGGCTGCATTACGTGTCACTTCCATCCAGGCAGCGAATTAGACGACCGGCGGAGTTCCGTCGTGTTTTTGCGCGTGGTAAACGATCGTCAAGTGAGTTGACCAACGTAGTGGCAATATCGAACGACCTCACATATGTACGGGTTGGCCTTTCTGTGAGTAAGCGTGTTGGCAGTGCAGTCAAGCGCAATCTTGTAAAGCGCCGCATCCGAAATACATTCGCAAATCTGAACGTCGCTGGCGGTTGGGATTTCGTTGTCACGGCCAAGCCACACTCATCAGCCGCAAGCTACGCAGAGTTTGAGCACGCGATTCACCGTTCGATCGAACAAATTGGTATCGATGTCGCTACTCCAGAAGCTGCGCCAGATTCTCAAGTGGTGATGTAATGAGCAAGTTATTTTTATTACTTATCAAGGCCTACAAAATGGCGATATCGCCGTATACGCCTGGGCAGTGCCGGTACGACCCGACCTGTTCTGAGTTCGCCGCCGACGCTATCAAAGCGCACGGAGCGATAAGCGGGTCATGGCTCGCACTGAAAAGGATTGGTCGGTGTCATCCCGGTCGATCGCGGGGTTACGACCCTGTTCCTGAAAAGTGAACTTATATCTAAATAATCCCATTCTCGACCGGGCTGGCAAATGCTTCGTTATGTCGGGATCAACACCAACCGGAGGCCTAAAACGCCACCGTCAATAACCGGCACGATTCGCATTTCAACCAGCGAATCTGAGCCAAAACTTCAATATCACGGCGGGCGCAGGCGACTGCCCATCCTCTTCGCACTCATCTTCGTGATGATTGCTGCGGTAGCGTGTGTAAACGACCTCACGCCCGAAGGCGGCTGGTCAGGTCCGGTTGTTGAGGACGAGAAGTTGTTCATCGGCAACCGTGATGGCAACCTTGTCCGCTTCGACCCAGAGACCCAAAACCTCGACAGCTCATGGCGCTACCCGGATGGAGATGGCCTCGGTGCCATGTACAGCAATACGGTGGTCATTGGCGACAAAATCTACGGTGTTGGGTACACGTGTCGTGGAGATAAGTGCGACGGTGAAATATTTGGACTTAGCCTCTCCGACGGTTCATCGATCTGGGGTTTGCATGGTCTCGAACTGAAAACCAAGTTGGTAGGCAGTGTTGCGGCATCTGGTGACACGTTGTTTGTCGGCACGACCGCGATTGGCGATGAGGACGACGGGGCGGAAGGTTATCTGTACGCCCTCGACTCATCAGCCGGAGCATCTCGCATCGAGAAGTACCGAGTCCCGCTCGATGGCAACGCCTTCAGCGGCGTGACTATTGAGGGTTCAACTGCTTACATCGCAACGATGGCGGGATCCCTCTACGCAATCGATATTTCCGACTCCGAATTCGCCACTCCAGAGGCCCGTATCAAGTGGACCTTCGAAGCTGAGGGCGCGATTGCAGGGCCGATTCTCGTCGCTAGCGGCAACCTGTATTTCGGCGATCTGGCGAGCAATGCGTACAAACTAGGTATTTCAACGCGATTAATATCTTCATCCAGGACCGAGGTAAATACCGGCAGTGGAGAGTGGAAATTCGATGCCGGTGCCTGGGTTTGGGCAAAACCGATTATCGAAGATGGCACGGTCTACGTGTCAGCGCTGGACGGTTCGATCTCGGCAGTTGATGACTCATCAGGAATCGCGAAATGGACGACAACCATAGAAGGCCAGATCGTTTCATCGCCAGCACTGTTCGATCGCAAGCGCGGCAATATTACGGAGCGGGCACTCGCAGTTCCCTCCGGAGAGAAAAATGTCTGGGTCATCTCGGTTATCGATGGTCGGGAGCTCGGCGTGTTCCTCACCGACGAACCGGTCAAATCGACTCCACTGGTCCACAACGGCAATCTCTATGTTCACACCTTGAACGGCGATCTCAAGTGGTTCTCAGTTGACAACACCTCGCAAATAGGCTGCGTCGAACTGAAAGGTGGTGGGCGATGCGACTAATCACCATCCCTAAATTCTGCACTTCTGCTGAGGAGGCCATATAAATGGAGATATTTGGCATTCTCTGGCTAGAAGTGATCATGCGTCCGATGATCAACAGCCTTGCGCTGTTGTATCAGCTGCTGTTTTCCAACTTCGGACTCAGCATCATCGTCTTCACAGTCCTCATTCGCCTAGCAATGATCCCGCTAACGGTGCGGCAGACACGCCAGATGAAGAAGATGCAGACCATCCAGCCAAAGTTGAAGGCAATTCAGGACAAGTACAAGGGCAAGAAGGGCGATGCACGTCGCCAGATGTCCTCTGAAACCATGGGCCTTTACAAAGATGCCGGCGTAAGCCCTGTCGGCTGTCTCGGGCCAATGATAATCCAGATGCCGATCTGGATCGGTTTCTACCGGGCTATTTTGCGCACCATGCCGTCGACACCCGAAGGCATGGCGAATCTATCGGATCTGTTCTATAGCTGGAACCCGGCGATTGCTGGTGTTCCTTTCAATAGTCAGTTCCTGGGTCTTTCACTCGTGGATCTGGTCTCAGCTGCGGTATTGCCGTGGAATTACGCACTGCCGGTTTTGGTTGGTGCATCGATGTTCCTCCAGCAGAAGATGACCACGAACCCAACTTCAGACCCACGACAGAAACAGACCAACCAGATGATGCTCTGGATGATGCCGATTATGTTCGGTGCGTTCACATGGCAGTTCCCGGCTGGTCTTGCTGTTTACATCCTGTTCTCAAACGCAATCGGTGTAGTAATTCAGTACTACGTCGGTGGCAAACAACCAGTTGAACTATTTGGGAGATCCTTCTTGGGGACCGATGCGAGCAGAGCCGAGCGAGCCGAACAGGTTGCCGCAGAAGCCGCCGGATCCAACGCCAAGACACCCCCACCAAGTTCTGAGGAGTCAGACGAAGATGACCAGAGCACGGAAATTCTCGGGAAAGACAGTCGACGAAGCAACCGAAATCGCGCTCGCCGAACTGGACGCCGAACTCGAAGACGTCGAAATAAAGGTAGTTAGTACCGGGCGTTCAGGAATTCTCGGATTCGGTGGTGAACCTGCCGAGATTGAAATATCGATGCCCGGTGAAGGGGGATCGTCCTACGACGATGATTCGGATGATCCTATCGGTGATGTAAGAACATCTGAGGAATCTTTAGCTGGATCTCATGATTTTGGTGATTCCGAATTGGAAGACGCCTCTCCACGCGGTGGTAGAGGTAGAGGCCGCAACCGAAACCGCAATCGTGGACGCGGCAGAGGTCGTAACGATGCAGATCGCGACGTACAGCCTCAGATCGAGGCATCTTCGCAAGCACCTGCGTCTGACGACTCAGACGCCGAGTCAGAGTCAAATGACGGTGATGACCGTGGGCGTGGTCGTGGACGCAACCGTCGCGCCGACAATCGATCGGATCGTCAAGATCGTTCAGAACGCTCGGAAGACAACCAGCGGTCACAGCCGATCATCCGCGAGAAGGATGAAGAGGCAGAACAGCTCGTCGCCGAGCTTCTCGACTACTTCTTGGGAACCATGGGCGTCGTGGCCGAGACTTATATCCGAGAAGATGACGAAGAAGGTTCGATGACGTTCGAGATCGAGGGTCAGGACGCAGGCTTGTTAATTGGCCGCCGCGGCGAAACGCTTCAGGCGCTTCAATTCCTCGTTCGGATGGTCACGAATCGACAGTTGGGTCGCAAAGCCTACGTTGTTATCGATATCGAAGACTACCGAGAACGCCGGGTTCAGATGTTGCGTCGACTTGCTCGTCGCATGGCGGGTCGAGTTGGTTCGAGCGGTCGTGCGGACAGTCTTGAGCCGATGTCGCCAGCCGAGCGTCGCATTGTCCACATGGCACTTGCCTGTCACCCAGAGGTTCGAACAGAATCCGAGGGCGAAGGCAACCAACGCCGGGTAGTAATCTTCCCAAAATAGGTGCCAACGGCACGTTTTCTAGGATGTTGAGAGGCGTTAACTGATTCGTGTATCTTTGGCTTTGGGTTGGTTCGCTAGTAACCCCTTCTCCCAGCTGGGGAAGGTTGGGATGAGGGAGAAATGTTCATCCTGAGACTACTCTGCGACGCGTCTCAGTAAACTCGTCTGATCATGAGTTCAGCCACGACACCACCAACCTTCGTCTCGATGGGTCATTTGACGTTCGACGTAAACATCGTCGACAGCGGACCACCCACTAACCACATCCCAGGTGGTGCGGCTGCGTACTCGGCGTTAACAGCGCAAAAACATAGTCTGACGACAGGCATCATCACTTCCGTCGGAGACGACTACCCGGTCGACATGATCTTCACGGGCGTCGACGTTCGTGTGACCGCAAGCGAACACACCGCAACGTTCGCCAACTACTACGACTCAGGCGATCGCACGCAAGTCCTGATGGCATCTGGAAGCCGAATCCCACAGTCTGCAGTTCCTGCGGACTGGACTCGTCCTGACATTCTTTATGTAAGCCCGTTGCTTCACGAGCTTCCTACCGACTGCGTGAACTGGTTCGAATCAACACTTTCGTGCCTCGTGCCATCGGGATGGCTGCGCAGGTGGGGGCCTGACGGCGCGATCAGTCATGCGAGCACGCTCCCTCCATTCCGAGGGAAAAAATGGAACATGATCGTTGTATCAGAATCCGAAATTCAGGATCTACCTGAGCAGCAGCTATTCGATCTCGGTGAAATCATCTGCGTTACGCGAGGTGAGAAAGGATCAAGAATTTGGCAGGACGGAACATGGATCGACGTCATGGCTATCGAGGCAGAACCGGTCGATTTTACTGGGGCGGGCGACATCTGGTCGACGGCATTCGTGATCGCACTCAGCGAGGGTAGGGAATTGGCGGAGGCCGGCATCTACGCTTCTGCCGCTGCAGCAATATCGATCGAGTCGATCGGCCTTAGCGGTTGTCCATCACGTGAAACTATCGAAGACCGGATGCCCTAAGGCGACTCGCACTACGCCTCGTTCAATGCAGCCAGCGCAGCACCCTTGTCGAGCAACCCGCCAGATTGTCGCCATAACTCTTCACCGTCACGACCGATCACCACGAACGTGGGTGTCAGATACACGCGGTAATCTCGAATCATCTGCGATGCGAGTGCGTCTTGGACGTTGAGTTTGAGGATCTGTACATCGTTACCTAGCTCTCCCTCCAGACTCCTGACCATCGGTTCTGATGCGAGGCAGGCGGTGCAGGTGTTCGAAAAGAATTCAACGAATACCGGTTTTCCAGAAGTTATCACAGTCTGGGCCTCGGCTTCACTCGCAACGGTACTTTCGCCTGGCTGAAGTGCGAAGATCGCTACCAGCACGATGATTGCAGTAGCGGAGTAGAGCGGAATGCGTTTCCGCCAGCTTTTTATCGGAAGTAGAGCCATCATCGCGACAATAAATCCGGGGATGGCAATCAGAGCCGAATACTGGTTGAAAAATTCAAGCAATTCTTATCCTTCATGAGTGATTTAGGGAGAAGTCAGCAACTGGTTGTTGGTTGATACGCAAAGTTAGATTCACCGGATGCAAATTCGACGCGGGAACTCCTCGAAACGACAGTTGTGGTACCACAGCACCAACCGAATACCTAGCCTAACGCCGATCCGTTCAGCAGCGTACCCAGTGAATACTCGGCTTCGATCTCGCCATCGAGTCCAAGTCGGTGCGTACTGAGTGTCACGTGATTGTGATCGCACGTCGCCAGAATCTGCTCGAAGCGCTCGGCCGATGTATTCCCGAATAAGATCAGTACCGGCAAAACGTGCCTACGCTCCGCCTTGAATATCGCAGCCTGATACCAGAGCGCCTGTCGCAACCCTTCCGACCACGAGTCGGCTCGTTCAATCTCGATCACATGTGTCGGGAACTTCGAGCTGTAGCCAATCAACAGATCGGCCCGTTCCTTGCCGGTCCACATCTGCGCCTGCTCGATTGCGTTGATGCCCGCCAGGCGGAATATTCGGGTTACCTCTTCCTGAATTTCAGCTTCGGCCTTCTTCGGAATTCCCTGGGCGGCGTCGAAGCCCTTCATGATTCCGTCTTTGAGAGTGGCGTGCGAGAGATTGAACTGCGATTCCCACACCGAGTAGAGCGCTGACTTGCGAGAGTTGCTCAGCTGCGACCAACCCGATGCTTCAGCCTCTTTGTGAACAGTGGAAACCACGGTCTCACGCTCATCGGTGGAAAGCTCGGTTAGTGTTCTCGTCATTTTTTCTTGCCAGGCTTTTTGGCCGTCTTCTTGTCAGATTTCTTTGCAGCAGGTGGCTTGAATTTTGTGCCTGAGGCATGTGCTTCAAGACGCTGCTTGGCCAGCTCAACGTATTCAGACGATACGTCATACCCAACAAAATGACGATCGTTCTTCACAGCTGCAAGCGCCGTCGAGCCGGTTCCCATGAACGGATCGAGCACGACATCGCCCGAGAACGTATACAGCTCGATCGCTCGGCGAGGGAGCTCTTCTGGGAACGGTGCAGGGTGCCCGACCTGCGTTGCCGACTGGGGTGCGAATTCCCAAACGCTTTTGGTGAATTCTAAGAATTCGTCTCGTGTGATGGTCGGCTCACGACCCTTGATAGGCGTCCGCCCAAACGGTGGCTTCTGGAACACCAAAATATATTCATGGGTGTCGCGAAGAGTTGGATTTGAAGGAGACATCCAACTGCCCCATGCAGTAGATGTACCCGCACCGGCCGACTTGTTCCAGATAACTTCGCCGCGCATAAAGAAGCCGACTCTCGCTGCCTGCTCGATGATGTAGGCGTGAAGCGGTATGTACGGCTTGCGACCGAGATTGGCGACATTCACAAGCGCCCGCCCGCCGTCCACAAGCACTCTGAACGTTTCGGCCATCACGTTGCAGATCAATTGCATGTACTCGTCGTGGGTCAGATCATCTTCGTAGTCCTTACCGACGTTGTACGGCGGTGAAGTGACCATTAGGTGAACAGAACGATCGGGAAGCTCCCGCATATTTTCGCTTGAATGGTCGAAAAAGGAGTCGAGCGTTGCCTCGTTTAGAGGTTGCTCGACTTCGGGCTTTTTGTCGAGACTTCCCCGATCTTCCGGCTGAAGCGCTCGCGCGTAGTACTCGGAAGAATCGTGGCTGAATCTACCATTGGTCCCGAAGGACGAAGTGCTGGTTGGGCGCTGCTTAGGAGCAGCCTTTGAACGACGAGGCATCTTGTGTAAAACGATGCTAGCAGTTGGCGCGCGTGAGCGCGAATTTTATTTGGCTTCTCTCGCGCATCATCCCGACTTCGCTGGAGAGATGTTCGGTGGGGTGGATGGGCTCGGCACACGGGTAGTCGGGCAACGTCCGAACCTACCCGATCGACTTGAGGAGCTGATTTCGGCGAGATGTGCTGGTGAACGGATGATCAATCGCCGAACGGGTCACGTTGTGCCACAAACACCACCTGCGGCGCAGTGCGTATCAATAGATGCGAGTGTAATAGGCGCTACGAGGTAAACAAGCGCACCGGCAAACGGGTACCCGATGTTCCAGAAATCTGTGCGACCCGCGAACTCACCCATGCGTTGGTTTCGTCCGCATCCGTTGCTTGCCTAATTGATATATCGGTAGATAGTCGGCAGTGTACGAAACAACTGAGAACGTGTCGTGCCTTGAATCACAAGAGTAGCTTCAATAGCAGAGGTCAACCGCACTCGTTATGTGAAAAATGCAATCTGGTCCGCAAGCCGCGTCCACATCAGTACCGATGATCCGGTGACCAGCCACAAGCAGATGTTGATCAGCAACGGCTTGTCACGTATCAGAATTTCTTCTGGTGTTTCTCCAACCCCTGCAGCGTGCAACAAATAGAGATACCTGAGTATTCCGTAAGCGACAAACGGAATAGTCAGCATCATCGAGTGGTCACGGGGAACATTCGCTTCGGTCACCCCGGTGCCGAAGGTGTAAAGCGTGTATGAAATCAGGGTTGCGGTTGCCACGACACTGATAAGGCTGTCTAGTATCGGTACCGAATATTCGGAAAGAATCGCTCGCTGCGACTCGGAGTTGTCCCCGGCCAGGTGTAATTCGCTACGCCGTTTGGCGAGCGCAAGAAATAGAGCTCCCAGAGCAGTTACCAGGTAAAGCCAGGGCGAAATAGCGAGATTGAGTTCAGATGTTGTCGTACCACTAGTGATAATCGTGTGGTCGATCGCGATAGATCCGGCAACCGCCCGGAGAACGAACCCCGATGCCACTGTCATAACGTCTAGCAGAACAATGTTTTTCAGCCACCAGCTGTAGGCAACGTTGGTTGCCAGGTATGCCGTAGCAATGACCACCAACGGTGTCGAGGCGATGAAGGCTGCGACCAAACCCACTGTAATCAGGATGCTAGCGATACCGTACGCCCAGGGTATCGATATGTGACCTGCAGCGATGGGACGGTAGCGCTTGTGTGGATGCGTACGGTCACGCTCGGCATCAACCGTATCGTTAATGAAATAAACTGCCGCCGAAAGCAGTACGAAAATACCTAGTGCGGCAAATGCCCGGCCAATAATTGCCGCCATTCCGGCGAAATCGTCGCTGCTGTACCAGATGTTTATCGTGAAAAAGAGTGGAACGAGAACCAGCCCGTTCTTGATCATCTGCTTAGGTCGTACTTCCTTGATAATTGCCCGTAAGCTCGGAACACGTCCTGTCTGAATATTTACTTCCTGTTCAGTCGGCATATAGGCGATGATAGGTGCATTCGGAAATCGAGGTCAATTCCGGCGTCGACGAGAATAGCAAGTATTTATGCCATCCAACTTAAAAATTCGACTCGATCAGCTACTTGTCGACAAGGGCCTCGCTCCTGATGTTAAAGAAGCAGCCGCGCTCGTTATGGCCGGGAAAGTATCGGTACCAAAAGACCGCCGTTCCCCCACTCCGGGTATGCAGTTGAGAACAGATGCCGAACTGCTCGTCGCACCGGAGAAGCGTTTCGTTTCGAGAGGTGGGGAGAAACTTGCCCGAGCGCTGGAAGTATTTGAAGTCGATGTACAGGGAAGCGTATGTCTCGACGTGGGTGCATCGACCGGCGGGTTTACCGACTGCTTGCTGCAGGCCGGTGCTTCGCGTGTTTTCGCGGTCGACACTGGGCGTGGGCAACTTCACCAGAAGCTGCTGAATGACGATCGAGTCGTAAACATGGAGCGTACGAATCTGGTTGATGGCGTCGGACTCCCTGAAGTTGTTGACCTGATCGTGGTCGACGTGTCGTTTACATCGCTCAGCAACGTCCTACCTGCAGCCCTCGCTCAACTCGCGAATCTCGGTCAGGCAATTGTTCTTCTGAAACCCCAGTTTGAAGCGAAGAAAAACGAGGTTCCGCGCGGCGGAGTTGTGACGGATCCTATTGTTCATGCTGTCGCAATTGGCCGATTTGTGAAGTGGGCTGGAGAGTCGAAAATTCGGATTCTCAACATGGTCAGCTCGGGGATACTCGGAGATAAGGGAAACCGTGAGTTTCTACTGCATCTTGAAACCTACAGTTCGACGCAGACCTAAATACCACCGAGATTGGTGTGTTTACGTTGACCGCGCCAGTTGCACCACGTTAAAATTAGAAGTTCACTCGGTGAAATAATTTGGAGTTATTCGGCGAAGCTGATTTTTGCGCGGCAATTGTGCCTCACAAGAAATTGAACGGTCCGATCTAAAACATTTACATCTGTGTTAGAGACCCCAGGCCCGATCAATACAAATTCCGACGATAAACCGCATGAAGAGTGCGGGATCGTCGGTGCTTTCGTACCCGGTGAAAGCGTAGCCCGCACAGCATTCTTTGGACTGTTCGCTCTCCAGCATCGTGGTCAGGAAAGTGCTGGTATCGCCACCTCGTTAGGCGATAAAATTCATCACAAAGCCCAGATGGGACTCGTCTCTCAGGTATTTCGTGAAGAGACTCTGACTGGCCTACTTGGTCACGTCGGCATCGGTCACACCCGATATTCGACGATGGGTGGTAGCAAGAATTACAACGCACAGCCGCTACTAGCAGACGGTCAACGCGGTGAGATTGCAATCGGGCACAACGGAAACGTAATAAATGCAGCCGAACTTCGAATCGAGATGGCCGAAGAATTCGGTTCGACGTTTAACAAAAGTTCCGACACCGAAGTGATTGCCGAACTATATTCCAAGGCACCAGGAAGTGATTGGTTCGAGGTTTCTGCCTACGCCATGCGCCGACTCAAAGGTGCTTACTCGCTGGTGATCATGACCAAAGACAAGCTGATCGCAGTTCGCGACCCGCTTGGTATTCGACCGCTTTGCCTCGGAACGCTCAATGGCGGATGGGTTGTCGCTTCTGAAACGGCAGCGCTCGACAACCTTGGCGCTGATTTTGTACGAGAACTCGAAAACGGTGAGACACTTGTCATCGACGAAAACGGTGTTGAGTCGAAGATATGGTCAGGCGCTAGAAAAGCGCATGCGATGTGCGTGTTTGAACAGATTTACTTCGCACGGCCCGACAGCCTACTAAACGGCGAACTTGCCTACGAGACCCGCCAGCGTCTGGGTGCCGAAGTTTATCGAGAGCATCCTGTCGAAGCCGACATCGTCGTCGGAATCCCTGATTCATCGACCCCGCACGCTGTTGGATTGGCCGCCGCCGCGAAGATTCCTTACACCGAGGCGATTATCCGCAATCGATACGTAGGGCGAACATTCATTCAGCCCGATCAGAAATCTCGAGCGCAGGGTGTCCAGACGAAATTCAACCCGATGCGCGGAGTAATCGAAGGAAAACGACTTCTTGTAGTTGACGACTCGATCGTGCGAAGTACGACGATCACTCGAGTCATCAAAATGCTTCGTCGTGCAGGTGCCAAGGAAGTGCACGTTCGAGTCGCATCGCCGCCAATAAAGTCAACCTGCCATTTCGGGGTAGATATGGCGACATTGAGCGAACTAATCGCGGCGAACAAGACGGTCGAGGAAATCACCGAGTACATCGGCGCCGATTCACTCGCCTATCTCTCTGTCGAAGGGCTGCTTCGAGCAGTCAGAGCTCCTGAAAATTCCTATTGCACAGGCTGCTTTACCGGGAACTATCCGATACCCGTTCAGCTTGAGATGGACAAATTGGGATTAGAATCTCCACAGAAGGCGTAGTGCCGTCCTGATTGGGCAGATTAGGCGCCCGACTTGGTGCTTTTGAGTGCTCTCCAGTACCCCTCCCGAACGTATACTTATCGCTTGATTATTTCGCGTCCGAAATCTGACGCTTAACGCTAATTCGTTTAGTGGAGCCCTGAAGCATGACTGATCGCCCAGCCGGCAAGACCTACGCTGATGCAGGTGTGAATCTGGACGATGCAGCTGTGGTAAAGAGCACGATCAAAGACATTGCTGCATCGACTCTGGGCGGCACTGTTGTGGCTGGCCCAGGCGGTTTTGGCGGTATAATCGACCCTGATCCCGCTGGGGACCTGCTTCTCGTAGCCAGCACTGATGGAGTCGGAACTAAGCTGCGGATTGCTGATGCGCTAGGCGGCCACGATGCTATCGGCGCAAGTATCGTAAATCACTGTATTAACGATATCCTTCCTGCTGGCGCACGGCCGCTATTCTTCCTCGACTATATTGGTCTCAGCCAGTTTGATCCGGATAAGATAGCGAAGATCGTCTCTGGTCTCGCAAAGGCATGCTCTGCGGCAGGATGTGCATTGCTTGGTGGTGAAACCGCAACGATGCCTGACATCTATCATGGCGATGACTATGACCTTGCCGGATTCATCGTGGGAACCGTTCGCAAGGACTCATTGCTCAAACCCGAGAACACCCGTGAAGGCGATGTTATTCTCGCGCTGGCTTCAGACGGGCTTCACACAAACGGCTATTCGTTGGTTCGATCGATATTTGAAACTGACCAGAATCCTTCGGTGCTGGCTACCAACGTTCCCGAGACATCGCACACACTTGGCGAAATGTTGCTACGTCCACATCTCTCTTACCTCGATGCACTTGGCCCGGTACTCGACAAAATTCGAGGTCTTGGGCACATCACTGGCGGAAGTTTCTACAAGAACATCCCGCGTGCACTCGCAGACGGACTCGGAGCCGACGTCGACATTTCTACATGGGATATTCCACCGCTGTTCAAATTCATTCAGGAGCAAGGGCGAGTGGAAGACCGGGAAATGTTCAGAGTACTCAACATGGGCGTCGGTATGACGATCATCGTCGAGCCGGGGTTGGCTGACGATGTGCTCAATTCCGTACCCGGTGCTTTCCGGGTTGGTGAAGTCGTCGAGCGGGCTGAAGGCGAAGAACGAACGAAGCTCATCGGCTTGTAACCGGCCGTTTGGGAAAAGCAGAACAAAGAAAAGAATCGAGAATTATTTTGAGGGCGCTACTTTCTGCATACGACCGGACTGGGCTCGTCGATTTCGCCAGAGTTTTGGTAGAAGCCGGGTTCGAGCTGCTCAGCACGGGCGGTACCGCAAATAAACTCAAAAACGCGGGTCTAGATATAACCGAAGTCGCCAATGTTACCGGTGCTCCCGAAATCCTCGATGGACGAGTGAAAACCCTACATCCACGAATTCACGGGGGCCTGCTTGGCAAACGCAGCAATCCTGCGCACGTTGCCGAAATGGAAGAGCAGGGCATCGAGGGTATCGATGTAGTCGTCAACAACCTCTACCCGTTCCAGCAAACGATATCGAAGCCTGACGTAACCCTTGACGATGCCCTTGAGAACATCGACATCGGCGGTCCCGCGATGACCCGCGCTGCTGCCAAGAATTTTCCAGACGTTGTGATCGTTGTCGACCCGTCCGACTACTTATCGATAGGCGAGATGCTTGCGAACGGTGGGGTGTCGATGGGCCAGCGTCGTCGATTAGCGGCAAAGGCGTTTCAGCACGTTGCCGGGTACGACACTTTAATATCGGCCTACCTGCGTGAACCGGATGCGACAGGCGACGATAAGGCAGCGTTGTTCCCTAGTGAACTAACGTTTGGCTGGAACCGTGTTGCCATTCCTCGTTACGGCGAGAATCCGCATCAGGCCGGCGGAATTTACGCCACACCCGGTGAGACAGGTGGCATCGTCAACGCCAGGCAGTTGCACGGTATAGACATGTCGTACCTCAACTACTTCGATGCCGACGCCGCGTGGGTTTCGGCCAATTCGTTCACATCGGTTGCACCGAACGGTGAGCACTGCGTCTCGATCGTAAAGCACGCTAATCCGTGTGGACTTGCGATAGATGCCGACCAGGCAGATGCCTATAGAAAGGCACTAGCTGGCGACCCGGTATCCGCGTTCGGAGGCATTGTTGGGTTTAGTCAGACCGTCACTGAAGAAACCGCCGATGCAATGCGAGGAGTACTACTCGACGTGATAGTTGCGCCTGGTTACGAACCTGGAGCACTCGAAATACTTGGCAAGCGAAAGCGAACCCGAGTACTGGAAGTCGAGCCATCGGCGACCCCGTTGCTCAACGTTCGAAACGTCACGGGCGGTGCGCTTGTCCAGCAGCCCGACGATATCGACGAAATTGCATCTTCCTGGAAAGTAGTAACCAAAAAACAGCCTACCGAGCAGCAACTCGGCGACATGGCGTTCGCCTGGAAGGCATGCCAGTTGGTTCACTCGAACGCTATTGTGTTTGCCAAGGATTTGATGCTCAAAGGCATGGGCGCAGGCCAACCGAACAGGGCGATCAGTGTTTATCTTGCTGGCAGGGCAGCGGGCGATGATGCTAGTGGCTGTGTGATGGCGAGCGACGCGTATTTCCCGTTCCCGGATGGCATTGAATCCGCCGCCGAATCCGGAGCCGTCGCGGTCGTACAACCCGGTGGGTCGGTGAAGGATCAGGAAGTGATCGAAGCTGCCGATAAATCGGGTCTTGTAATGCTGTTCACAGGCACACGCCACTTCAATCACTAGGCACCTACCGCCTGGCAACAGGTTCATACGAAACTATTCATGCCAACCACCGTCGACATAGTCATACCGGTCCTCAACGAGGAAGTGGCTCTTGATGGCTGTATAGAAAAGCTGAATGTGTTCACGGCAGACCATCCCGAGCGCGACTGGCGAATTGTGATTGCCGACAATGGATCCGCCGATCGCACGAGAGAGATCGCAACTGAACTGGCAGCACAGCAAGCGAATATGTCGCTTTCGACTCTCGATCAACGCGGTCGCGGTCGAGCACTTAAAAAAGCATGGAGCGAAAGTGACGCAGATGTTCGGCTTTACATGGATGTCGATCTCTCGACCGATTTGAAATCGCTCCCTCCGCTAGTGGCCGCAGTCGCCGACGATGGTTACGAGATCGCAATCGGCTCGCGACTAACAAAAGACTCCGAAGTCGTCGACCGCACGCTTAAGCGCGAGATCACATCACGGGGTTACAACATTCTTATTCACCTGTTCTTCCCGCTTACCAAATTTAGAGATGCGCAGTGCGGTTTCAAGGCGATATCAAGAAAAACAGCCGAAAATATACTTCCTCTCGTCAAAGACAACGCGTGGTTCCTCGATACTGAACTTCTGTTACTCGCAGGTAAGGCTGGGTATGGGATAAAGGAAATCCCGGTCCACTGGGAAGATGACCCTGACACCCGGGTGAAGATCGTTTCTACTGCCTGGGGAGACGTAAAAGGTCTGCTGAGGTTGAGGTTTAAAGGTCGTCCAGTTCCGCCATATGCATCTTGACCGCTAAAATGTGCGATAGCTAGAGTTGAACACGTGCGTGCTCGTTCACGATAGAGTTCGCACCCGATACATCAAACATGACTATACCCGGCGATTTTGAAATTGGCCGCTCGGTTCTAACCGGGTACACAGCCGACAACGAGCTACACAGGGCATTGACCATCCTTCGGAACGAAGGAATCAATCCTGAAGTGGTAGTTGAATTCACCGCGGAACGAGACGGAATTTTCTGCGGCATTTCCGAAGTGAAAACGCTTCTTGGTAGGGTGCTACCAGAAACTGGTCGAGAAGTGTGGGCGCTCGATGAAGGCGTGTCAGTCAACGGTGGTGAAGTAGCGCTTCGTATTAGGGCACCCTACGCATCATTCGGACTATTTGAGACAGCAATTCTTGGCACGCTGGCGTCTTGCACAGGCTGGGCGTCTGCAGCAGCCGAGTGCGTGGCTGCTGCAGACGCCATTCCCGTGATCGGCTACGGGGCACGACACGTCCACCCCGAAGTCGTTGGAGTCATGGACTACTCGGCGGTCATTGGCGGCTGTGTATCGAGCTCATCGGTGGTCGGTCAACAGCTTCACGGCCTCACCCCATCGGGCACGATGCCTCACTCGCTGGTTCTGCTAATGGGCGACACGGTTCGTTCAATCATGGCTTTCGACAAGCACATGCCACCGGAAGTTCCTCGTGTTGCACTCGTCGATACGTTCAAGGACGAAGCCGAAGAGGCACTCAACGTAGCGAAGGCTTTGCGGGAGCGTCTGCGTGGTATCAGGCTCGACACGCCCAGAGAGCGCGGTGGCGTTACACCCGATCTCGTTCACGAGATTCGTGCTCGACTCGATCAGGGCGGATACAGCCACGTCGATATATTCGTAAGCGGTGGTATCACTCCGGATCGCATTCGAGAGTTTGTCGATGCATCTGCTCCTGTGAGCGTGTTCGCAGTTGGTTACTACATTGCTGCAGCCAGTCCGATTTCGTTCACGGCAGACATCAAGGAAATCGAGACACGTGCAGTTGCCAAGCGTGGTCGCATCCCAGGTGTCTCGACCAACCCGAGGCTTTCACAGGTACTCTAAGCGCACTGGCTACAGGCTTTACGAGCGTGTGCGCGGGCCAGATATTTCCAGTCGAGCGACCTTGCCATGACTGGGTTGAACCTTCGCCCACTCCGCCAGCCGATAACCAGCGATCCATATGATTCCCTTGTCAGATGACTCGACAATTGGAACCCTGTCTCGCCATCGCTCTGGCACACCTGCTCCGACGAAGAAGTCCTGAAGTTTAACTAGCGGGCTCATACCGAGCGGCTGGAATCGATCACCATTTCTTCGATTGCGAAGAGTGAGAGATTGCGTAATCAGATCTGGGGTTGCGAACGTGATTAGCGGGTCACCGGAGTCGAGCGCTTCGGGTCGGGCTACGATCTCGGTGTTGATCTTAAACCCGTCTCTCAAATCGGTCGTACCCGGAAGCGGAAGGCTGATTCCAGTTAACGGGGCCGGGTGCGGACAGTTGTCTTCAGCTCCACTACGGAAACCGAATGAATCTTTGTCGATATAGAAGACTGTGTCGTTGGGCAGCTCGATCGACGTTCCACTTCGCCCCGAAAGATGGCGAAGCATGTCCTGTACGTGTGTGCGTTCCAGATTTTGAGAGTGCCCGACCTGAATTTCGTATGCCTTCATCAGCATTCTTGTGGCAAGACTAGTCGGCAGCTCAGCGATGGCGGAACGTGAATAACAATCAGTGGTGGTCTGAGCGTCCCCCAGTTGTCGGTCAACGATCCATTCCACAATTTCCAGGTCGTCCGCAGCGTTTTTTGTGAGCCGGGCGAGCGCATTTGATGCACCAGCCGAGATCTTGTTCAGTAGTGGCAGCACGTCAAGTCTTAGCTGATTTCGAGTGTACTCACGGCTGCTGTTGGAGCTGTCGATGGCGGGGGTGATTCCCATTTGGTCGCAGTATTCGAGAGTGTCGGACCTTGGCGTGTCGAGCATGGGTCGCAGGACGTTGAGTTCGACATTAGAGTCAGGGATTTTCAGAATCGCTCCGAACTTCATTCCGGAGATGCCTTTCAAACCTGCTCCTCGAATCGCGTGCAGCAACACGGTTTCAGCCTGGTCATCGCGGGTGTGCCCAGTCACCACACCATAGGCGCCTCGCTGTTTAGCCACTTTTGCCAGAGCTCCGTAACGTGCCTTGCGTGCTGCCGATTCGATGGATACCTTGCCTGCTGCCGCGATAGTTGGAACGTCGATGGTGTGATTGACGAACTCGACATCTAACGATTCTGCGATCGTTTGGGCCGTGATCTGGTCACGATCAGACGATTCAAGTCTGATCTGGTGATTTACGTGGACTGCGATGAGGTCGAAATCTCGTCTATTGCCGATATGTGCCAGTCCGGCGAGTAGGGCCGACGAGTCGGGGCCGCCTGAGAATGCGACGATCAGCGTGGCGCCGTCAGAGACTTGTGCGCGATCGAGGCCTGCTTCGATTTGTTCGAGAAATTTCGAATCAGTGGACATATGATTCCGTCTACTGAGAGAGTTCAGCGACTTCCGTTACTCGCCGCACTCTGATGCTAATGATTTTCGAACCATCCATGTCGCTGATCTGCATCCTGAGGTTGCCAAAGCGGACTCTCGTTCCGGCATTTGGCAGGTGCTGCGCCTGCTCCAGAAAGAAGCCGGCGATCGTCTCATAGTCACCTTCAGGAATATCCAGACCAAGTTCATCGTTGGCCTCACCAATCTCTAGACCACCATCCAACACGAACGTGTTCTCATTCACCGTCACAAATCTACGGTCGGGCTTGTTGCCTTCCTCACCAGTTCGGCCAACAATCTGCTCGACCAGTTTTGTGAGCGTGATCAGACCTGCGATTCCACCGAACTCGTCCACGACCATAGTGATCTTGTGCCCTGACTCCTGCATCTCTTCGAAGAGATCATCGAGTCGTTTGGTTTCAGGTACGAAGTTCGCCTGCCGCATGAGGTTGATCACCGGATGATCTAGATCGAGTTTTGCCTCAGACAATGAGGCCAATACATCTTTCACCGAGAATATTCCGACGACATCGTCGTGGTCGGTATCGAAAACTGGGAATCGCGTATGTGGAGAGACTCGATACGCATCCATGAATTCGCCGAAAGTAGCGTCTGCCCGTATCCAAATGATCTCGGGGCGCGGAGTCATTACGTCTCGAACTTCCATCTCCCCGAATCGGAAGATGTTTTCGAGCATTTCACCGGCGTTTTCCTCGACCGTGCCTTCGGCTTCACCGAGGTCGATCAATGTCCGTAACTCTCCGGCGGTAACGATAGGACTGGTGAACGACTCTTTGCCGCCAAATAGGCGCATGATGCCACGAGGTACAAGCGTGAACGCGAATACCACTGGCCAAGTAATAGTCATGAGTACCAGTACGGTTCGGGCCGTAACTAATGCCCAGCGTTCGGGAGCCACAACAGCCAGAGTCTTGGGCGTCAGTTCGCCGACAATGACGATTGCTACAGTGGCAACAGCGGTTGCAGCGGCAGTGGATACTATCGTCGGGTCGCCATCATTCCCTAATATCGAGATCGCCAGCGCTGTTCCAACCGACGCGATTAGTACGTTGAACAGGTTACCTACGAGCAGAATTGTTCCAAAGAACTTCTCGTACTGGTCGAAGATTTTCACGACCAAACGCGCTCGCTTGTCGCCCTCTTCACCGCGGTATTCGACCCTATAGCGACTCGCGCCTAATACAGCCGCTTCAGTAGCGCTTATGAACGCGCTGCCAAGCAAGCCGATTGCGATGATGATGATTGAGACTGTCACTTGTTACACAGAGAAGGCCCGCAAAACAAACGGTGCACATCCCTGCTATCAAGTTTATCGGGCAATGACCATTCAGATGCAACTGACGAATGATTGCCAGTTACACCCGAATTGACTAACTCCCCAATCGATCCCGACTAAGCCGTCCTAATTCGAAGCAGGCGCACTCGTCGTCTCGCCAGCTCCCTCGGGAGGTGCGGAACCATCTTCGCCAGCACGAATGCGGGACTCGATCTGATCACGAATACCCGTGTTCGTCTTCAAGAACTTGCGGGAAGCCTCACGTCCCTGGCCAAGCCTGGTATCGCCATAAGAGTAGAACGAGCCGCTCTTTTTCACGATCCCATCCTCGACACCGAGATCGAGCAGGCTACCTTCCTTGCTGATTCCAGAATCGAAAAGAATCTCTATCTCAGCTTTGCGGAACGGCGGCGCAACCTTGTTCTTCACAACACGAGCACGCACGCGGTTACCGATAATGTCCTGCCCAACCTTGACTGCTTCGATCCTTCGCAGATCGATACGAACAGAGCTGTAGAACTTTAAAGCTCGGCCACCCGGAGTCACCTCCGGACTACCAAATACCACACCAACTTTTTCTCGTAACTGGTTGATGAAAACACAAACAGTGTCTGTCTTGTGGATGATGCCGGTGAGTTTGCGCAACGCCTGCGACATGATTCGAGCCTGCAGGCCGATCTGCATATCACCCATGTTGCCCTCAAGCTCAGCCGAAGGAACAAGTGCGGCAACACTGTCGATAACGACGATATCGAGAGCACCGCTACGTATCAGATACTCAGTAATTTCAAGAGCCTGCTCCGCTGAGTCTGGCTGCGAAATCAAAAGCTTGTCGACGTCTACGCCCAACACACGTGCATACGACGGATCCATGGCGTGCTCAACGTCGATGAAAGCTGCCTGACCGCCAGCCGCCTGCGCCTCGGCAATTGCTGACATGGCAAGAGTTGTCTTACCAGCAGACTCTGCTCCAAAAATCTCGACGATTCGGCCACGTGGAAGTCCGCCGATACCGAGCGCAATGTCCAGAGCAATCGAACCGGTCGGAACCGACTTTATGCTCGAGTCGAGATTCGATTCGCCGAGCCGCATAACGGCACCACGACCGAACGATTTCTCGATCTGCGCAAGAGCCAGCTCGAGAGTCTTCTCCCGATCGGTGCTTGCCCCGTTAACTGAGATCTTTGCCATTGCTTTCTTTACAGCCAACGTCGCTCTTCTTTCTGCGCTACCCAGTGGGCAAATGTGCAGACAAATTTGTCCACAACACGGAGCAGATTAGCACAAGTGTTCTAATGCTGCAACATACCAGTGGCACAACACTGTCTCTCTCCCAGAATCACGAGAATATTGGAGAAAAACTACTGACTGGTCCGGCTGTCGATGAAGGCTTGCGTATGTCGACCACGCACCCGACCAGTTCCGTAGATCAGGTTTAGATCACGTTCGAGTGAAAGACCTTCAATTCAAACTGCGGTCACGTTAGTACTGTGGCGGTCAGCGGCGTGCTTTGTAACGAAGCCAATTCCCAGGTTCTGCTCGACAGCTGCAACAACCGCCCGCGTGTTTCCCAGTGTCATTGGCACTCGATGTTCCGATAAGTCGATTCCGGCAGCTGACAGCGACTGTACAACCGTCTGCCATGTTCCAGATCCACCTTTACGTTCGACAATGTTTTCATCTCTAAGCTGGTCGATCGGAATCGATAGTTGAGCGCTGAAAGCGTGGTCGGAAGGAACGGCAAGTACGACTCCGTCTCTCGACATGGCTATCGAAGAATACCCCACTGAAGTGGAAGGCATTCCCGATATTCCGAGATCTGCCTAGCGGTCGCCGAGAGTACGAGCGACCTGTGCTGAGTCGGTTAGCTGCACTTCTACTGAAATACCGGTGCGTTCGCGGGTGAACTCAGCAACCAAAGCCGGAACTAGATATTCGGCAGACGTTGAGCTTGCAGTAATTTTGCTCACTCCGGGTAGTGCTGATGGATCGAGGCCGAACCTTGATACGAGAGCATCAAAGTCGGAGATCGCCCTGATAGCAGATTGCATGGACTTGCGGTCAGCGTCTGCGAGGATCGCTCCGGTGCCACGTCGCTCAAACAAGCGAGTGCCCAATTCTCATTCGAGATGCTGAATCTGACGACTAAGCCCCGGTTGGCTCGTACCCAGTCTGTCTACAGCCCTCGTAAAGCTGCCAGTTTCAGCAACCGCTTTTAACGCTTCCAGTTCTTTGATATTCACGAGTAATACACCTCCACACCCCTATAAATCCACATGACTGTTGCCTGACCTTCTCCCCGAACATGCAGCATGCATGTAAGTCAATTTTCCACATCCAACATGGACATTTACAGCTTCTATTCGGGCTCCACGGTGAAAATTGAGTGAAAAGCCACAAACCGAAGCTAACCAATAATTTCGACTGTTCATACAATGCGAAAAATGGGTCGAGGTGCTGAAAACCTTTATTAGCCTACGATCACATAGCTGATACAAAGGTAGATTCGAGTGAATTATGGGTACAATGTATCCGTACTTGCGATCGCTTTGAGGGTAAAAAGTATCGTGAAATGCTACCAGTAGGACGACCAGAAAAGCTCTCGGCATTGAGGCCGTAGGCTATGCGTGAAACTACTGGGAATTAAATTTTTCTGGTGATTATGAAATCGAAGGGCGAGAGCCGAGCGTCATAGCAAGTGCTATCTCTACTCCATCACGGAATACGCCGACAACAATGTCCTCGCCTGGGGCGGTATTAAGTGCTAGATAGGCGATCAAATCGTCCATCGACTTCATTGGTACCGAGTTGATAGAGACGATGATGTCCCCGTCCCAATTGAGCAATCCACCGTTGAGTGTTCGCTCACCTGAGTCGCCTCGTAGACCAGCATTATCGGCAGCGCTACCTGACTCAACCGACATCACAATCGCACCGGTTACGTCACTGGGAACATTCGCCCTGCCTCGCACATCAATGTCGACAGGTTCACCGCTGATCCCCATCAGGGAGTAGTTGTGGACACCATTTTTGATTAGGGAAGGTACAACTCGTTTTACGAGATCGACTGGAACTGCGAATCCAACGCCAGAGTTCTGATACGAATCACTGCTTATCTGGGTATTCACACCGATCACCGCTCCGTTCATATCGAGCAGCGGACCGCCAGAGTTTCCGGGGTTGATTGCGGCATCGGTCTGCACAACTGCAGGTATTGAGTACGAAGAGAAGCCGCTATTCAGGGTTCGGCTTACAGCGCTCACAATTCCAGTTGTCATAGTGAATTCATTGGAAAATGGGTTCCCTATGGCGATCGCCATCTCGCCTGGGCGAAGATCTGAAGAGTCACCAATCGTGATAGGCACAAGTTCATGTTCTACGTCGATCAGCTTGATAACTGCTAGATCGGCATTGGGGTCGAACGCGACCACGTCGGCTCGGTACTCACGACCGTTGAAGAATTTGACTGTGAGCTCGCTCGAATTCTGTATTACATGGTAGTTCGTGACAATGTGACCCTCGTCGTCCCAGACGAACCCAGATCCCGATCCGACGCCTCGGCTGGTTCGTGCAACGATAAATACCACTGACTGCACGGCATCTTCATAAACATTTGCGAGGTGCAGGCTCTGCGCCTCTACGATCTGCGCAGGCGTTAGCTCAACGACTTCCACAGCTGGTGTGATTACATCTGGCTCAGGTGGGGCATCTCCCATTGGTCCGCTATCGGAATCTTCATCGAATGCAGCCTGAATTGGTTCTACTTCAGAGTTGCCCGAATCGGCAGAAGAGTCGGTGTCAATTACGGCGCCATTTTGAGTAGAGACATCCGCATTGCTGGAGTCCTCAATTTCGGAACGGGTGAGAGTCGAAATTTGTGATGTAGTCGTCTCTAGTGTCGTCGCAGATTCACTTGGAGTAGTTGCCGGATCACCAGTTCCCGAGCACGCAACAACGGCTACAAGAGTTAAGGCGGCGATTCCACTGACAAGAAGTTTTTTGATGCTTTGAATCGTAGTCATGATCATTCGATGCTTGCCCAGACCAAACGGTGAATCGGTTGATTCGTTGTCGCTGAGGCGATTGTAGAAAATAGTTGATATCTAACTTACGAAGTGAATGTGGAGCAAGTTTGTGGATCGGAATGAATCTGTATCCCTAATTCAGCGTAAGTGAATGAGAATTACCGAATGATTCTTTACTGAAAAACTATCTCTGCCACCCTGATGCGATAGGTAATCGGCGATCTTTTCCGAACGCCAGTCCCGTAATTTTTACACCCGGAGGCGATTGGAGTCGCTTGTATTCGTTTATATCGATGAGGCGAACTATTCGCCTTACAATGGCTTCGCTTGCACCATTGGCGCCGAGTTCGAGTTCCTTCTTGACGATTAGATCTGGTGAAATGCGCTTTTCGATATACATGTGAATCACACGATCGAGCTGGTCGTAGGGCGGCAGGGAGTCTTCATCTAGCTGGTCGGGTCGAAGTTCGGCACTCGGCGGCTTTTCGATAATTGCACGTGGAATAGGCGCTCCCGGACCGCGCTTGTTGCGGTGTTCGCAAAGCTCGTAGACGAGTGTTTTGGGCACGTCCTTGATGACGGCGTATGCCCCGGCCATATCGCCATAGAGCGTCGCATAGCCAGTGGCCATCTCCGACTTGTTTCCGGTCGTAAGAACAAGCCAGCCGAATTTGTTGGCTATCGACATCATGATGTTCCCGCGAATGCGCGCCTGCGCGTTCTCCTCCGACAGCCCCGGCTCCGTCCCTTCAAACGCTTCCGAAAGCATTTCTTCGAACGCAGAGTGTCCCGGCTCGATTGGAATCTTCCACAATTCAACACCCAGTCTTGAACACAGATCCTCTGCATCACTAATGCTCCCTTCTGAGGAATATCGGGAGGGTAGTGCTACGCCAACGACATTCTCCGCACCAATTGCATCGGCGGCGATTGCCGTCACGATCGCAGAGTCGATTCCGCCCGACACAGCTATCGCAACCTTCATGAACCCCGTCTTTTTGAGATAGTCGCGAGTTCCAACGATCAGAGCCCTGTAAACGGCGTCAAGGCGGTCGAGTCGGTGAATAGATAGTTCGGGAAGCTTCGGGCGATCTGTCGGTGAAGCGGTATCTATCTCAATGGTCTTCGACTTGCCAATTCGGTCAAGCTCGATTGGTGAGATAGCATGCGATTGGTGTTGCAAGCGAGATTTTTCGAGGGCGCCAACGTCGATATCCGCAACCAGCAATACTTCCTCGAAGCGTGCAGCTGTGCCGATCAAGTTGCCATCGGGACCTGACAGCATGCTCCCGCCATCGAACACTAGCTCGTCCTGACCACCAACCTGATTCGCGTACAACGTATACACCCGGTTACGACGTGACATTTCGGTCACGATGTCGATACGATGACCTTGTTTACCCGACTCGAAGGGCGACGAGTTTAGATTGACGATTATCTGGGCGCCCGAAGCACACTGGACCTCTGAGGGACCTATGGGCTCCCATATGTCTTCACAGATATTGATGCCGACCAGTACACCCCGTATAGATAAAACCGGACATTCGTTCCCCGCGGTAAAGTATCTGCGCTCATCGAACACGCCATAGTTTGGCAGGTGGATCTTTCGGTAGGTGGTAACGACCTTGCCTTCGTGGAGCACAGCGGCGGCGTTGTACAACTTCCCATCTTTGGAATCGACGAAGCCGACTAGTGCGACGATGTTTCCTACGGTCGCGGCGATGCGCTTCAACGCAGCAATATTTGCCTCGATGAAGTTGTCGTAAAGGACGAGGTCTTCAGGCGGGTAGCCGGTTATCGTCAGCTCAGGGAAGGCGACAATCTCTGCCCCTTGTTCCTGAGCCCGTCCGATCCAGCTTTCGATCAGCCGCGCATTGCCATCGATATCACCAACGGTGGTATTTATCTGTGCAGCCGCAACTCGGAGAGTCCCGCTCGAATCCGAACTGCCGTTGTCGGAAGTCCCAGAAGTCATAGTGATTCGATTCTATCGCCAATGTTAGTCGTTGGAATTTTCCGCAACTGCCGATCGTGCCATGATCGGCGGTCGAGCGTAACCAGTAACGGTCGGAAGCTGAGATTCTCCGGTAAGGAAAATATCGATCTGCCGTGCTGCTCGTCGACCGCTGGCGATTGCGTGTACAACCAGTGACTGACCGCGCTGCATGTCCCCACAGGCGAACACTTTGTCCAGATTGGTACGCATTCTGCCGTCGGCTGCCACGTTTCCACGCGGGTCGTAGTCGACGCCGAGAGAATCGAGTAATCCATTATGCTGTGGGTGCAGGAAGCCCATTGCAAGGAACACAGCCTCGGCCTTAATTTCGAACTCGCTACCCGGAACTTTATTCATGTTGAACTGGCCGGTCTCTTCATCCTTGACCCACTCGACGCGTGCGCATTCCAGACGTGTCAGATTTCCGTCATCGTCACCCACAAATCGCTTTGTAAGGACATTGAAGTCCCTGTCGCCGCCTTCCTCGTGCGCACTTGATGTACGGAAGATGGTCGGCCACTGCGGCCACGGGTTGGTGTCGATTCGAGACTCCGACGGTCGAGGTAAAATCTCCATCTGAACGATATTGCCTGCGCCCTGACGATGAGATGTCCCGAGGCAGTCGGCTCCAGTGTCACCGCCGCCGATGATCACAACATTCTTGTTCACCACATCTATGTTTTCTTCTGGCGGGAACTCTTGACCCTTCAGTTTGCGGTTCTGCTGAGTGAGGAGCTCCATAGCGAAGTAGATACCCTTGAGGTCACGCCCCTCTACCGGAAGATCACGTGGAACCGTTGATCCACCCGAAAGACAGATAGCGTCGTAGCGTTCGAGCAGCTGCTCATGTGTGACATCGACACCAACGTCGGTGCTCACACGGAACCTGACGCCCTCGCCTCTAAGTTGGTTCACACGTCGTTCAACAACGCTCTTCTCAAGCTTGAACTCGGGAATACCAAGTGCCAAAAGCCCACCGATCTGTTCGTTGCGTTCGTATACCGTCACGGTGTGACCGGCGCGTGCCAGCTGCTGGGCGGCGGCCAAACCCGCAGGACCTGAACCGATTACTGCCACCTTTTTCTGAGTCTTAATAGAAGCTGGTTCAGGCTTGATCCAGCCGTTCTCCCAGGCATGCTCGACGATCTGTTTCTCGATCATCTCGATCGTCACGGGATCGGAGTTAACCGAAAGTGTGCAAGAAGCCTCACACGGAGCAGGGCAAATTCGACCGGTGAACTCCGGGAAGTTGTTCGTGGCGTGCAGACGCTGAATCGCCTCTTCCCAATTGCCGTGATAAATAAAGTCGTTGAAATCAGGAATGAGGTTTCCGAGCGGGCATCCGCTGTTGCAGAACGGCACGCCGCAATCCATGCAGCGACTGGCCTGACGACGTGCCTCAGACTCGTCCCACTTGAGGTAAACCTCTTGCCAGTCGCCAACGCGCTCCGTCTTGTCTCGACGATGCGGAGTTCGGCGTGGGGCCTCCATGAAGCCTGTTACTTTACCCATTGATGCCAACTCCTTCCTTACTACTGTCGTTCGATTCAAGTGCTGCGGCCCGACCACGAAGAATACGTGCGTAGTCTCTCGGGAATACTTTCTTGAATAGCTTTACCGAGTCGTCCCAATCATCAAGTAGCTCAGTGCCGAGCTTGCTACCGGTGAACTCGACATGCTTTTCGATCATTCCCTTCAGTTCGGTGTCATCATCCGATCCCGGAACAACGTCCAGCAGATCGGCGATCGTGTCGTTGAAGTGACCACCAAACGAACCGTCTCGATCGATCACGTAAGCAACACCACCGCTCATGCCAGCACCGAAGTTGCGTCCTGCTGGACCGAGAACGGCTACCAGACCACCAGTCATGTACTCGCAACCGTGGTCTCCGATTCCCTCAACCACTGCGGTAGCGGCTGAGTTTCGAACAGCGAAGCGTTCGCCGGCGAGGCCGTTCACGTAAGCCTCTCCGCCGGTCGAGCCGTAGAGAGCGACGTTACCGATAATGATGTTGTCTTGAGCTTCGTATGTGCTATTTTCCGGCGGGATGATCACCAGACGACCGCCCGAGAGTCCCTTTCCGAAGTAGTCGTTCGCATCACCTTCAACCTTGAAAATGACGCCCTTTACTAACCAAGCCCCGAAGCTCTGACCGGCAGATCCCTGGAATGTGAATTTGATAGAACCGTCTGGAAGCCCATCCTCTCCCGTCTTCTTGGCGATGACACCACTCAACGTCGCACCAACCGTGCGGTTGATGTTGGTAATCGGAAGTGTCGCGACGACCTCGTTTCCATAGTCGATTGCTGGCCGTGCTAGGTCGATCAACTGGTTGTCGAGGGCCGTGTCCAATCCGTGATCCTGCAGAATCTGCTGGTAAGGATGATCGCTGGGCAGCACTTCAGGCTTCATCAATATCGGCGAAAGATCGAGTGTCTTGGCCTTCCAGTGGTCGATGTCTTCGCGGGCCCTGAGCTTATCGACTCGGCCGATCATCTCGTTGACTGTACGGAATCCCATTTTCGCCATAAGTTCACGCAGACCCTCGGCGAGGAACATGAAGTAGTTCACCACTGCATCTGGCGTTCCCGTGAATTTCTTGCGAAGCTCTGGATCCTGAGTCGCAACACCAACCGAGCAGGTGTTCAAATGACACTTGCGCAGCATGATGCAGCCCATAGAAATCAGCGCACCGGTTGCGATGCCCCATTCTTCAGCACCTAGCAACGCGCCAACGAGAACGTCGAGTGAAGTCTTCATCTGGCCGTCGGTCTGTACTGTGATTCGATCACGCAGCCCATTCGCAACAAGCACTTGTTGAGTCTCAGCAAGTCCAAGTTCCCAGGGCAGTCCTGCGTGGCGAATCGAGCTGAGCGGCGATGCACCGGTACCACCGGAATCGCCCGAGATTAGAACTACATCACCCTTACCCTTGGCCACTCCCGCTGCAATGATGCCGACGCCTGCAACAGAAACCAACTTCACGGTTATACGCGAGTCAGGGTTCACGTTTTTGAGGTCGTGAATCAGCTGCGCAAGGTCCTCAATCGAGTAGATATCGTGGTGCGGCGGAGGTGATATCAACTCCACACCCGGTGTCGTCTTCCTTATATAGGCGATGTAATCCGAGATTTTGCGACCCGGAATTTCTCCGCCTTCACCCGGCTTTGCACCCTGTGCCATTTTGATCTGAAGATCTTTGGCGTTCGACAGGTAGTTCGTGGTTACACCAAAGCGACCCGAAGCAACTTGCTTGACCGCGCTTGAACGCGAATCGCCGCTAGCTTCCGGAATGTAGCGCTCGGGATCTTCGCCACCCTCGCCCGTGTTCGAGCGAGCGTTGATTCTGTTGGTTGCAACTGCAAGCGTCTCATGAGCCTCCCGGCTGATAGATCCAAGCGAAATTGCGCCGGTAGCGAAACGTTCAACGATGTTTTCAGCCGGCTCCACCTCTTCGAGAGGAATCTCATCATCGAAGATCGGCTCCAGCATGTTGCGGATCGTAATGTGCTCGTTGCCCTCTTCATCGGAGGCCGCTTCGAACTGCTTGAACACATTGTGATCGTTTCGCTTGACCGCATCCTGTAGCAGGGCGATCGTGTCCGGGTTCCACATGTGGCGCTCGCCAGTGGCGCGCCAAAAGTACAGACCACCCAGATCAAGCCTGAGGTTCGACGGGATGTTGTCTGGCGAATAGGCCCGTGAGTGGTTGGCGAGGGCGTCTAATGCGATCTCCTTTGTGCCGATTCCGCTGATGCGAGAAACGGTCCACGTGAAGTACTCGTCGACAAGCTCCTGTGAAAGCCCAAGTGCTTCAAACACCTGGGCACCGATGTAGCCCTGAAGGGTCGAAATGCCCATCTTGGCCATCGTCTTGACGACGCCTTCTTCGATCGCCTCACGGAAGTTTTCTTCCGCTTGATCCTGCCCAGGAATTCTTTCTTCAGCGGTAGGACGCAATCGCAGACCTGCGATGGATTCGAATGCGAGGTACGGGTTGATTGCAGATGCACCATAGCCAAACAACGTTGCAAAGTGATGCACTTCTCGCGGCTCACCCGACTCGACAATGATGTCGGCCTGTGCACGGTTGCGTTCTCGAATCAGGTGATGATGAACAGCACTGGTCGCTAGCAGTGAGGGGATGTACGTGTTTTTGCTATCGACACCACGGTCGGACAGAACAATCAACGTGTAACCGTTATCTATAGCCTGGCTGGCCTGATTGCGGATACGGTCGAGTGCCTCGTCAAGCGCCTCAGGTCCACCCGATGTCGGGAATAGAGTGGAGATAGTTCGAGCCTTCACGCCATCGACTGTCGAAGCCTTGATCTTCGCCAGTTCTGAGTTCCTGAGAATCGGGTGGTCGATGCGTAGCGTGCGGCAGTGAAGCGGAGTCGTTTCGAAAATGTTCGGGCGACGTCCAGCCGGTACAGCACGTTGAGTAATCAGCTTTTCGCGAATGGCATCAAGCGGCGGGTTCGAAACTTGAGCGAATGCCTGCTTGAAGTAGGCAAACATGTTTTGCGGCTTGTCGGAAAGAACCGCAAGAGGCGCATCGTTGCCCATCGACCCCTGAGGCTGGTGGCCGGTGATCGCCATCGGGCGGATGAGAATGTGCAGATCTTCGCGAGAGTATCCAAATGCCATCTGACGGATGACCAGTGTGTCGATGTCGATATCAGGAACACTGGCAGCATCGGGCAGTGAGTCAATGGTAGCGCGATTCTCTTCAAGCCACTCGCCGTAGGGATTCTGCGCCGCTATGCGCTCAATCACCTCGTCGGGTTCGACGATGCGCTGCTGCTTGAAATCTATGAGGAACATGCGACCCGGCTCAAGGCGGGAGCGGTACTTGATGCGGTCGGGGTCGATGTTGAGCACACCGACCTCGGAAGCCATCACCAGCAGATTGTCCTTGGTTACCCAGTAGCGGAACGGGCGCAGACCGTTGCGATCGAGAACTGCACCAACAGCGTCACCATCGGTGAACACGATCATTGCAGGGCCGTCCCACGGCTCCATCACATTGCCGTGGTACTCGTAGAAATCTTTTACGTTCTGTGGCATCGACTCGTGGCCGTACCACGCTGCCGGCATTAGCATTGCAGCCGTGTGCTCGACTGAACGACCCGTCATGCGAAGAAGCTCGAAGACGTTGTCGAGTGATGCGGTGTCGGATGCATCATCCGATTCACAGATAGGAGTCAGCTGGTCGATCTTGTCGCCGAAGAACGGAGAATCGATCGAGCGCTCACGAGCCTGCATCCAGTTACGGTTTCCGCGAACGGTGTTAATCTCACCGTTGTGAGCAAGCATGCGATACGGGTGGGCGAGTTTCCAGGAACCAAGCGTGTTGGTCGAGAAGCGAGAGTGAACCAGCCCAAAAGTACTGATCATGCTTTCGTCGGCGAGATCGTCATAGAACTTGCCGAGCTGGTCAACCAGAAGCATTCCCTTGTAGATCATCGTGCGTGATGACCATGAGCAAACGTAGAACTCTCGCAAGAGCGTCTTGTGGGTCTCGAGATCAGACTCGCCACCAACGAAATTCTTCTCGGTTGACTTGCGAGCCAAATACAGAGCACGTTCGAGGTCGTCGTCTTCGACGCCGTCTGGTGCAGCGACAAATAGCTGGGCGATCTTGGGCATGATTGAGCGAGCGGTGATGCCAATCGCGTCTGGATTGACCGGCACATCACGCCAGCCAAGAACCTTCATTTCGTTGTCGGTAGCCGATTTTTCCAGCGCTGCCCTTGCGGCGGCGTTTAGGCCGTCTTCAACTGGGAGGAAGCACATCGCAACGCCGTATCGACGTTCGTTAGGAAGCTCAATACCTTCTTCGGAAGCAACCTTGCGCATGAACGCATCCGGCATCTGAATCGTGATACCTGCGCCGTCTCCGGTCAGCGGATCTGCCCCAGCAGCTCCGCGGTGCCCCAGATTCACCAACACCTCAAGTGCCTGGTCGATGATCTCGTGGGACCTCTCTCCGGTAATGTTGGCCACCATGCCAACACCACAGGCGTCTCGTTCCAGCTCTGGAACGTACAGGCCGTGCTCGGCGATATTAGTGAAATCGGGTAGCTTGAATTCAGGCTGCGACTCACCACTGTGCGATTCGAAAGTATTCCGTACTTCGGTCATGTCTCTCCTAGCACCAAGATCAGGCCGCGTGCCTGCAAACATCGTGATCCGTTTGGTCAGATGGTTTACAGGTGACGGTATCTTGCAAGTTCATAGTCGGTAACAGTGTTGCTGAACTCCTGCCACTCGAGCCGCTTGTTTGCGAGGAAATTCGCCATCACGGTTGATCCGAGAGTTTTTTCTAGAAGCTCGCTTTTCTCCGCAAGTCGAATAGCTTCATCAAGCGTTCGAGGCAGTCGCGCAACTCCGTGCTCGCTCAGCTCAGAGTCTGACATTGTAAAGACGTCATCTTCGAGCGGTTCGGGCAAGGGCATCTGCTTTTCGATGCCATCAAGGCCCGCGGCAAGCAGTACCGAGAATAGTAAATAAGGGTTGGCTGCGGGATCGGGCGCACGGTATTCAATCCGTACGCTCTCCTCACGGCCGGGGCGGTAAGACGGAACCCGAATCAGGTCTCCGAAATTGCCCGTCGTCCACGAAGCGAATATCGGCGCCTCGAGACCGGGAAGCAGTCGCTTATAGGAGTTGATCCACTGGTTGGTCACTACACAGATGTCGGCCGCGTGACGCATGAGACCGGCGATGAACTGCCTTCCGGTCTCGGAAATGTTCATGTCATCATCGGCTTCAAAGAACGCGTTGTCGTCGCCTTTGAACAGCGACATGTGGGTGTGCATTCCCGATCCGTGGCGATCGCCAAACGGTCTCGGCATGAACGTGGCGTAGGCTCCAGCGGGAGCGGCAAGTTCTTTTGCGACCACTTTGAAAGTGATGATCGAGTCGGCCATCGTCAGCGCATTCGTGTGGCGCAGGTCGATCTCGTGTTGGCCGTCACCAACTTCGTGGTGACTGTGTTTTACCGGAATGCCCATCTTTTCGAGCGTTAGAACCGTGTCGCGGCGCAACTCGGCACCGGTTCCGTCTACCGATGTCTGATCGAAGTAGCCACTTCGGTCTAAACGGCCATTCTCGCCAGCTTCGCCTATATCGTAGTAGTACTCGATCTCGGGAGCGACGTAGAACGTTAGGCCCATCTCTGAGGCGCGTGAGATATTGCGCCGAAGAACTTGTCGACCATCGGCCACTGATGGCTCGCCGTCAGGAGTCTCGATATCGCAGAACATTCTGGCAACGGCGTTTTGGCTCGGGCGCCACGGCAGTACCTGAAATGTCGACGGGTCGGGCATTGCGACCATGTCGGACTCGTCGGCTCGGGTCAACCCTTCGATAGATGCGCCATCGAAACTGGCACCGTTACGCATCACACCTTCAAGCTCGTCGATGGTGATGGCAAAGCCTTTGAGGATGCCCAGAATATCGGTGAACCAGAGTCGAATGAACTTAACATCGTGCTCGCGCGCCGAGAACAAGACGTATTTAATCGCCTCTTCATCCATTCTCTGTCGCGGGTTTTCAGCTGTTGAAGTCATGATTTAAACGTACTGGCCAGTTGATCAATTCAGCCTCTTCAATCGACCGACTAAAAAATTGGCCGAAGGTTGAGTATTGAAAAATGTTTCGAGCTTGTCAATTAACACCGGATGATAATGAAGGCTGATCGGACTCAAAACGCAGGGCTATTTATAGTGCTCCCGCACGCGAGACATGCACGCGCTACATGTTAACAATTTGAAACAATTCACCTGCTATCTACTGGGCCGAACCTCCCGGTGTGCGGAACCGATATCCGACGTTCCATTGCGTTTCGATGAAGTGATAAGAGACATCGTCGATCTTGCTTCGTAGACGCCGAACATGCACATCGACTGTTCTGGTTCCGCCAAAGTAGTCATACTCCCACACGCTTCTGAGCAACGCTTCACGACTGAAGACTCGGCCCGGATTCGACGCCAGATACTTCAGCAGTTCGTATTCTTTATAGGTGAGATCGACCTTGCGGCCTTTCAGCGTCACCTCGTATCGATCACAATCGATCACGAGTTCGCCGTGAACGATCATGTTCTCTTCCTCAGCAGGTGCCTGCCTCGACATTGCCAGATTCAGCCGTATACTGACCTCTTCTGGACTACAAGGCAGGAAACAGACCTCTATCTCTTCCCGCTCCGCACTGATCCCGTCTAAGGCGGTGACCGGTAAAATTACTACTACCGGAACCCCGGCATCGGCTGCCGCATGAACGATCCCAGACGGTCCCGCTAGGCCTGTACCCGGGCCCCAAACAAGAGCGCCTTCAACGCTAGATGCCAGCTCATCCTTACGCGTATCGGCAGTAAATGGCATCAATTTGAGAGAAGAGTCAAGCGCGCCGATACCCGCCGCAAGGCGTTCAGATTCGGAATCGGAAAACCCCAGAAGGGCTATTGAACTCACTTGGTTGAACTCACAAATGATAGTTTGCACGTGAAAACTATTTAAACGTTGTACCGGCTCACGTTCGCACGCGCGGCTCGTTACTTGACACCGGACGTACCGGCGAAGCAACCTAGGATATTAGTTTGTGGTGAATTTCACAAGTTATGAAAATTATCGGCGCGGTGCCATGTCGAAATTCGTTAAAAGGTGTTAATTCTCGTTGACTTGCTCACATAGTCATTCGTATACTTACCCTTCGTGGCCTGATCAATATCGATTGGGCTCACCTTCTTGTGACCTTTTTCTGGACTGAATATTGCCCACGGTTAACCAACTGGTGCGTAAAGCACGTAAGAAGAAACGGCGTAAGCCGAAGACGCCCGCGCTTCGCGTTGCATTCAACTCATTCTCGAGTCAGCAGGTAGAGCTGAAAAAGGGAAGCCCGCAAAAACGCGGTGTTTGCCTTCAGGTTCGAACTGTCACCCCGAAGAAGCCGAACTCGGCGCTTCGTAAAGTCGCACGTGTGCGACTCAGCAATGGCATGGAAGTAACTGCTTACATTCCGGGCGAAGGTCACAACTTACAGGAACACTCGGTCGTCCTTATAAGAGGCGGCAAGGTTCCAGATCTTCCTGGTGTTCGGTACCACATTGTTCGTGGCACGCTCGACACATCAGGTGTTGAAGATCGAAAACGTGGCCGCAGCAAGTACGGCACATCGAAGAGCTAATTACTAAAAATTTCTGTCAAAAACGACCGCCTGTCTCGTAATAGAGTAGGCGGCTTAGTTTGCCAGAGACATTATTCGAATAAACGAACGAAAACGAAGGTATAGACATGGCACGCAGGCGCCGCGCTCAGCGCAGGCAAATAGCTCCAGATCCCCTCTATGGGAGTGTCGAGCTGACCCGATTCATCAATCGCCTGATGATTGGCGGTAAGAAATCGGTTGCGCAGAAGGCTATGTACGAATGCCTCGAGAAGCTCGAAAAAGAAACCGACAGGCCCGGCCTGGAAGTGTTCGAGCAAGCAGTACGTAACGCAATGCCAGCATTGGAAGTAAAACCTCGCCGAGTAGGTGGAGCAACTTACCAGGTGCCGGTTGAAGTGCGTCCCGAACGTCGGGGTGCACTAGCGCAGCGATGGCTGATCATAGCTGCGCGTGAGCGTTCAGGTAGTCCGATAGCCGACCGGCTGTACTCAGAACTACTTGAAGCTTCCCGTGGGGGAGGCGTCGCCGTCAGGCGTCGTGAAGATCTTCACAGGATGGCGGAAGCCAACAGGGCCTTCGTCCACTACCGCTGGTAGGAACAAGCAAAACTTAATCAGCCGCAAATCCGCTCCGATGCCCAATTTCTGGCACGGGGACGGAACGAATGGCAACAGTGATGACAATAGCATCTGCAAAAAAAACCGACCTTCAAAAAGTTCGGAACATAGGCTTCATTGCCCACATCGACGCCGGTAAAACTACCGTGACAGAGCGCGTGCTCTTTTTCACTGGTGAGACTTACAAGATCGGTAACATCGATGAAGGCACAACCGTTATGGATTTCATGTCGCTTGAACGCGAACGTGGAATCACCATCGGTTCAGCCGCAACCAACGCCCAGTGGGATGGCCACCAGGTCAACATTATCGACACCCCTGGTCACGTCGACTTCACAGCTGAAGTGGAACGTAGCCTGCGTGTGCTCGACGGCGGAGTAGTGGTTCTCGAATCTGTGTCCGGTGTGCAGCCTCAGTCAGAGACAGTCTGGCGCCAGGCCGACACCTATAATGTGCCCCGTCTCATCTTCGTAAACAAGATGGATAGGCTCGGTGCCGATTTCAATTACGCCGTACAGACCGTGCACGAACGTCTCGGTGCAAATGCAGTTCCGATCCAGATGCCTATGGGCGCTGAATCGGAATTTGTTGGACTGATCGACCTTGTTGCACGCAAGGCTTACTCGTACGCCACGCCTGAAGCGATTGAGCATGAGATTATTGATATTCCTGCGGAGTACGCAGAAGCAGTCGAAGAAGCACGGCAGCACCTCGTCGAGAAGGTCGCAGAGACCGATGACGACCTGATGTTGAAGTTCCTCGAAGAAGAGGAAATTGGTGAAGAAGAACTTAAGGCAGCACTTCGACGTGCGACTATCTCCCTTCAGATCTTCCCGGTATGTGTTGGTTCAGCGCTTCGACACCGAGGTGTTCACCCTCTGCTCGACGCAGTTATCGACTACCTCCCATCACCGCTCGACGTTGATTCCATCAAGGGTGTAGACCCTGCCGATGAGTCGATCAAGTTGGAACGAAAGCCATCCGTCGACGATCCGATGTCGGCACTGGCATTCAAAGTGGTTACCGACCCCCACGTTGGTCGGCTCGTATACCTGCGAATCTACTCTGGGATTCTTGAATCCGGTGAAAACATCTACAACTCGACCACTCGTTCTAAGGAACGCATCGGTCGGTTGATGGTTATGCATGCTGATTCTCGTGAAGAAAAGAAATCAGCAGGCCCAGGTGAAATCGTTGCTGCGATTGGTCTTAAGGACACAATCACCGGACAGACACTCTGCCCGCAGAACACACAGATTTCACTTGAAAAAATCTCGTTCCCAGACCCGGTACTATCCGTTGCGGTTGAGCCCAAAACTCGAACCGACCAAGAAAAGATGTCGACCGCATTGGTTCGACTCGCGGATGAAGACCCCACTCTCGTCGTTTCTAGCGATGAGGAAAGTGGTCAGGTCATTCTCGCTGGAATGGGTGAACTTCACCTCGAGGTTATCGTTGAGCGAATGCGACGAGAATTCAACGTCGATGCAACGGTTGGCGCTCCCCGAGTTGCCTATCGTGAGACCGTTACTAGGGCCACAACTGCCCAGGGTAAATTGGTCAAACAGACTGGTGGTCACGGACAGTTTGGTGACTGCACACTACGACTCGAGCCTCTCGAGCCGGGTGAAGGGCTGTTATTCGAATCTGAAATTACTGGTTCGACCCTACCTCGCGAGTACTTCAAGCCGATCGAGCAGGGCTTCCGAGAAGCCGCCCGTTCGGGTGTGATAGCCGGATTCCCGGTTGTCGACATGAAGGCAGTGCTGGTAGACGGTTCGTACCACGAAGTTGACTCTTCAGAAATGGCTTTCAAAGTGGCAGCGTCTATGGCGTTCAAGTCCGCTATGAACAAGGGCAAGCCTGCCTTGCTTGAGCCGATCATGAAGATTGAAGTTGTTACTCCTTCTGAATTCCTTGGTGATGTGCTTGGCGACTTGAACTCCAGGCGATCACAGGTTCAGAACATGGAATCTCGTGGCGAAGCGCAGGTTATCAGTGCCTTCATCCCGCTCGCGGAAACATTCCAATACGCCACGCACGTTCGATCAATCACAACTGGTCGTGCCAGCTTCTCTATGGAGCTGGATCACTACTCGGCTGTGCCCAAGAACGTCGCAGAGAAAGTGACAGGAAACTAGGGAATGCCAGGACAGAAAATTCGAATCGTCCTAAAAGCGTTCGATCACCGACTTCTAGACATCTCAGCTCAGCAGATTATGGAAACTGCCGAACGAACAGGTGCCCAGACGGCAGGACCGGTTCCTTTGCCCACGGCAAAGCGAAGGTTCGCTGTGATTCGAGGGCCTCACGTACACAAGGACTCCCGCGAGTACTTCGAGTTGCGCGTTCACAAACGCCTTATCGACATCCTTGAGCCAAGCTCAAAGACCATCGATTCGCTGACACGACTCAACGTACCCGCTGGTGTCGATATCGCTATCAAGCTCTAGAGCAAGTAAACGAAAATGACTATCGCTGGACTTCTCGGTCGGAAGATCGGAATGACAACTTACTACCACGACAACGGAACCGCAGAGTCGGTTACGGCAGTCGAGGTCGGGCCGTGTGTCGTCACTCAGGTGAAGACGGATGCTCGAGATGGCTACGAAGCCGTTCAGGTCGGGTTTCTTGCCGCAATCAAGCTGAACCAGGCCGAAGCCGGGCATCAGACCCGATCAGGCGGACAGTTCTCTCACCTTCAGGAATTCAGCGTGGATGACCTCGCAGAGTTTGAAGTTGGGCAAGAACTAAAAGCCGACGTATTTGAAATTGGAGAGTCGATCAAAGTGGTCGGTACCTCCAAAGGTAAGGGTTTCGCAGGTGTTGTACGCCGGTGGAACTTCGCTGGTGGGCCAAAGACTCATGGTCAGTCCGACCGTCACCGCTCACCTGGTTCCATTGGTGCAGGTACCTCTCCGGGACGTGTATGGCCAGGAACCAAAATGGGTGGACACTATGGTGTCGACAGAATCACAGTAAAGGGCCTGAGGGTCGTAGCTGCCGATGTCGAAAAGAACGTGTTGCTGGTTCGAGGTTCCATTCCAGGAGCAAAGAACGGCATCGTTCGAATCGAGAGGCAGGGCAAATAATGGATCTGCAAGTAAAAGACAACAAAGGCAAGGTCGTCGGATCAGTTGCAGCAAGCGATTCTGTCTGGCGCGCCGAGAGTAACGACGCGCTCCTGCATCAGGTCGTCGTGGCCCAGCAGGCGAATAAGCGCCGCGGTACTCAAGACACACAGCAACGTGGCGATGTGAGCTTCTCTACGCGGAAGATTCGACCGCAGAAGGGATCAGGTCAGGCTCGACAAGGCAGCCGACGCTCTCCGCTCCTAAAGGGTGGTGGTGTTGCTCACGGGCCACACCCACGAAGCTACCGTCAACGCCTTCCTAAGAAGATGCGCCGACAGGCGTTGCGAATCGCTCTCTCAGAGAAGATTCGAGACGAGGGCGTGACCGTTCTCGATGCACTGAGCCTCGGCACACCTAAGAGCAGCACAATCCGCGACATAGTTGCGGCATTCGAGCTCAAGGGCCGAACACTCATCGTTACCGGTGCCACCGATCAAAATGTGATCAGGTCAGCCAGTAACCTCAGTGGCGTTGAAGTTCAGGCGGCAACGCTCATGAACCCGCTCGAGACCACGAGTGTTACAAACCTGATCGTTACGCAGGAAGCTCTGGAGGCTATCGATAGTCTCTGGGGAGCTGACGGAGGCAATGAGTAATGAGCCTCGCTAACGTTCTACGACGACCAATCGTTACCGAGAAAAGCACTCTTTTCAGCGAACAGGGTCGATATGTATTTGAAGTTGATACGGCCGCAAGCAAGCACGACATTGCACGTGCAGTCGAATGGGCATTCGATGTCAAGGTAGTCAAAGTGAACACTTTGAAGGTTCCGGGCAAGGTAAAGCGATACGGTCGACGACCGTCGAAGCAGCCCGACTGGAAGAAGGCCATCGTTTCTCTACAGGCCGGCGACTCTATTCAGTTGTTTGAGGGGGCATAACGAATGGGACTTAAAGAATTTAAGCCTACGTCTCCTGGCCGTCGCGATACTGTCGCCGACGACTATAAAGACATCACGACGAACAAACCCGAAAAATCATTGCTGGCTCCCCTTAACAAAAAGGGTGGTCGTAATAACCGAGGGCGAATTACTGTTCGACACCGTGGTGGTGGACACAAGCGCCGTTACAGGATTGTCGACTTCAAACGCGACAAGACTGGCACAGCGACAGTAATGTCGATTGAGTACGATCCAAACCGAACGGCTCGAATCGCGCTGGTTCGATTTGAAGATGGCATAAAACGGTACATCGTTGCACCAAACGGACTTGTCGTTGGCGACAGGATCGAAAGTGGTGACGATGTTCCTGTAACCAACGGGAACTCTCGAAAACTCGGCACGCTCCCAACTGGTACGCAGGTTCACAATATTGAAGTCACTCCCGGTAAGGGTGGCCAGATGGCAAAGAGCGCCGGTACGGTTGCTCAGGTCATGGCACACGAATCGGGATACACACTCGTTCGACTACCGTCGGGTGAGATGCGAAGGCTGCTGAGCACATGCACAGCAACCGTGGGTCAGGTCTCCAATCTGGACCACAAGAACGAAAAACTTGGTAAAGCTGGTCGGAACCGTCACCGCGGTCGCCGCCCAACCGTTCGAGGTTCAGTAATGAGCCCGGCAGCTCACCCGCATGGTGGTGGTGAAGGACGTTCCGGTATCGGAATGCCTGGACCTAAGACCAAATGGGGTAAGCCGGCACTTGGTGTACGTACGCGTCGAAACAAGCGCACGAACAAATTCATCCTGAGGCGGAGGTATGACCGCTAAATAAGCGGTTATTCGAGACTAATAACAGATGTCAAGGTCAATCAAAAAAGGTCCGTACGTAGACCCAAAGCTGATGAAAAAGGTAGTTGCGTTACAGGCTGCCGGATCACGTAACGTGATCCGGACTTGGGCGCGCGCCTCAATGATCATGCCCGAAATGGTTGGTCTAACGATCGCCGTACACGACGGTCGTCGATTCATCCCAGTTCTCATCACAGAAAACATGGTCGGTCACAGGCTTGGTGAATTTGCACCTACCCGAACCTTCCGTGGCCACATTGGCAGGTCCGATCGGACAACGGGTTAGTTATGGCGATAGCAAGAACAAAAAACGTAGGTATTTCTGATTACAAGCTTCGACTTGTGATGGATCAGATACGCGGCAAGATGGTTCTCGACGCATTCCCAATGCTTCGATTCATGACCAGCCCTGCTGCAGCTGAAATCTTGAAAATTCTCAAGGCTGCTACTGCAAACGCTGAGAACAACGACCTCCAGTCACGAGATGACTTGAAGATCGTTCGCATTACAGCCGACAAAGCAACCTGGGTTCGCCGTTTCAGGCCGAAGGCACGAGGCCGTGTTGGAGCGTTTGACCGCCCAACATCTCACATCACCATTGAAGTTGGCGAGGTAAGGATCTAGATATGGGTCAAAAGACACACCCGATCGGGTTCCGACTCGGCGGCGTACAAGATTGGCGAGCACACTGGTTCGCTTCCAAGGCATCGGACTACCGACGCCTTACAGAAGAAGACCAGAAGATTCGTGGCCTGATCAGCGGTCGATACGCTGAATCTGGCGCTATCTCTCGTGTTGAAATCGAACGTGGTACGCAGGACTTGGTTGTAACGATCAACACTGCACGCCCTGGCATCATCATCGGACGAGGTGGCACGCGGGTCGATGAGCTTCGAGGCGATCTCGAAAAGCTCACCGAGAAGCGCTCACGCCTGAATATTCAAGAAATCCGACAGCCAGAACTCGACGCGACCCTTGTTGGTCAGTCGATCGCTGAGCAGCTCGAACGGCGTGTCGCCTACAGGCGAGCAGTTCGACTTGCAATGCAGCGAACAATGCAGTCGGGCGCGCTTGGCATCAAGGTTGTTGTATCGGGTCGACTCGGCGGTGCCGAGATCGCTCGAACTGACAAGCAGAAGGAAGGTCGAACGCCGCTACACACGTTGCGTGCGCAGATCGACTTCGCGGTATCCGAAGCCAAGACTACTTTTGGTGTTATCGGCATCAAGGTATGGATCTACACCGGAGACATGATTCCTTCAGCCGAAAACCTGAGGGCACGATCAATGGCTCGTCTGTCGCTGGGTGCAAGCCCAGAAAGCCAGGCTGGCCAGAGTAATCAGGGCGATCAGGGCAATCAGAAGCCATCTGGCGGCGGCGGTCGTGGTGGTTCTCGTGGTCGAGGATCACCAGCACCGAAGACTCCTAAGGCCGACAACAACGGGGGCGCAAGCTAGACATGCTTCAACCAAAGCGCACAAAGTTCCGCAAGGAGCACCGTGGTCGAATGAACGGCATTCGAACCAAGGGTTCGACGCTGGTCAGTGGTGAGTTTGGTCTCAAAGCAGTCGGCCCGGGTTGGGTCACTGCTCGAGAGATCGAAGCAGCTCGACGTGCAATTACTGGATATGTAAAACGTGGTGGTCAGGTTTGGGTTCGACTGTTCCCAGACAAGCCCGTAAGCGCACGACCCGCTGAGACCCGTATGGGTGGTGGTAAGGGTGCAGTCGATCACTGGGTGGCGGTTGTTCACCGTGGGCGGATGCTCTACGAAATGGCTGACGTTCCGGAGGTTGACGCACGAGAGGCTCTTCGCCGAGCAGCTCACAAGCTTTCGATCCCGACCAAGATCGTTTCTCGGAGCGACGAATTTTAAAGATGCCCGACTGGTGCTCGCACTAAGCGAGCAACGATTTTTGGCAGAAACTGACAAACGATGCAGATTAGCGAAGTAAGAGAACTGAACGATACCGAACTCCAAGAAGAGCTCGGTGATCAAGAACGCGCCATGATGAACCTCAGGTTCCGCAAGGCGACTATGCAGTTGACGAACACGAACGAACTCGGGACTACCCGAAAGACAATCGCGCGTATCAAGACTGTGCTTCGAGAACGAGCGATCACAGAAAACTTGGAAACCGCACAAGCAGAGGGAGAATAGGTTGGCGCGCAAACAGCAAACCGGCACTGTTCTGAAAGATAAGAACGACAAGAGCGTTGTAGTAGGTGTCTCTTGGTTACAGCGTGACCGTATATATAAGAAGGCCCGACGAAAGTTGACCAAGTTTGTTGTTCATGACGAACAGAACTCGGCAACGGTTGGCGACCACGTACTGATCGAAGAAAGCCGACCAGTGTCGAAGACCAAGCGATGGCGTCTGGTCAGCATCATCGACAAGGTCGATGTTGCCGAAGTGCAGCCTTCCGACATCGTCAGCGAGGCCGCGCTTACTGGTGCGGACGAATCTGAAGAAGAGTCGGGGGATTAGGCATGATTCAACGAGAGTCACGGCTTAAAGTCGCCGACAACTCTGGCGCACGTGAGGTGCTTTGCATCAACATCGTCGGAGGAAGCGCGCGTCGTTACGCAAGCCTGGGTGACGTGATCACCTGCACAGTTAAAGATGCTCAGCCCGGTGGCACCGTGAAGATGCACCAGGTTGTAAGAGCGGTAGTAGTGCGAACATCGAAAGAAGTTCGCCGAAACGATGGTTCGTACATCAGGTTCGATGACAACGCGTGCGTGATCATCGGCGACGATGAAAACCCACGTGGTACTAGAATCTTTGGCCCGGTGGCTCGTGAACTTCGCAACAAGCAGTTCATGCGCATCGTGTCGCTGGCTCCGGAGGTTCTCTAAACCAATGGCGCAAACACGAATTAAAAGAGACGACGAAGTACTCGTCATCTCAGGAAAAGATAAAGGTAAGCGCGGTTCGGTGATCCGAGTTCTCGTTGATCAGAATCGAGTCGTTGTTGAAGGTGTAAACATGGTTACTCGCCATGTGAAAGCACAGCCCGGCGTCGCACAGACCGGAATTGTTCAAGGTGAAGGCTCGATAGCCCTCTCAAATGTAATGCTCATCGATCCAGAAACTGGCAATGCCGGTCGCACTGGTCAGAGAGTCCTCGAAGACGGGACGAAAGTAAGGACGGTCAAGAGTGGCAAACGCTCCTGACGATAAAAAAGAAGAACAGGTAGTAGAGGCAAAAGCTTCTGCAAAGAAGCCTGCAGCAAAGAAGGCAGCCGCCAAAAAGCCGGCCGCCAAGAAAACTGCTGCCCCAAAGGCAAAGGCTGCCGCCAAAAAGTCTGCAGAAAAAGCTAAGGCTGAATCGAAGCCCGCCGCCGAGAAAAAGGCAACGCCTAAGAAGAAGGCTCCGGCGATTGTTGCTGAAGTCCCGCGCATGAAGCAGGTCTACCGCGACGACGTAGTAGAAGTGCTGAAACGCGAGTTCGGTTACAAAAATCTGATGCAGGTTCCGAAGATCGAAAAGATCGTTCTGAACATCGGTCTTGGCGAAGCTCTCGACAGCAACTCGGCCGTTGGCGCTGCTACTGGCGATCTCCAGAAGATCACCGGCCAGAAGCCGCTTGAAAACAAGGCTCGCGTATCGATTGCAAACTTCAAACTACGTGAAGGTTCTGTAATCGGCACGTCGGTAACCCTCAGGGGTTCTCGTATGTGGCAGTTCTATGACCGATTCGTGAACATCACGCTTCCACGAACGCGTGACTTCCGCGGCATTAGCCGTACGGCCTTCGATGGTCGAGGCAACTACTCTCTGGGACTGCGCGATCAGTCGACTTTTCCTGAGATTGACTACAATGAAATTGATCGAATGCGGGGAATGCAGTTGACGTTTGTCACTACCGCCCGCACCGATGAAGAGGGGCGACGTCTCCTCGAACTACTTGGCATGCCATTTGCGCGTGTTGATGAGCCCGTTGGGGCCCTCTAAACCACCTGGAGTTATTTGTATTGGCTAAGAAGTCGATGATCGAAAGAGAAAAGCGCCGCCAGAGACTGGTGGATACTCACGCGGAAAACCGTGCCGAGCTTCGCAAAATTTCGGTCGACATAAATCGATCCGCTGAAGAGCGATTCGCAGCACGTCAAGAAATGGCAAAATTGCCTCGCAACTCTGCAAAGATCCGCCTACGCAACCGGTGTGCCGTAACAGGCCGCCCACGCGGTTACATGCGTTTCTTTGGCCTTTCGCGAATCACCTTCCGAGACCTTGCACTGAAGGGCGAACTGCCTGGAATCCGCAAGGGAAGCCTGTAAATAGCCGTTAATTAGAGAGAATCGATCAAGGTGCCAGTAACAGATCCCATAGCCGACATGCTTACCCGAATCCGCAACGCGGTTCAGGTACAACATGAATCACTCGAACTCCCTGCATCACGCATGAAGTCTTCTTTGTTGAAACTCATCGCCGAAGAAGGATTTATTTCGAGTTTCGCGCCAACCGAAGATGACGGTCCCGAGAAAAAACTCGAGATCACGCTTCGTTATTACGAAGACAAAACCCCTGTAATTCAGGGTCTCAAACGCGTAAGCAAGCCTGGTCTCAGGGTTTACGTGGGTAAGAACGAAGTACCCCGATACTTCGGCGGACTTGGAGTGGCATTCATGTCGACATCCAAGGGCGTAATGACAGGCCAACAGGCACGTCGGCAGGGTGTTGGCGGAGAACTGCTTTTCTACATCTGGTAGGAACGCGGCGAATCCCCCAAGAAGAATTAGTTAGTACCAGATAAAATGAACGAATTTACGAGAGAAGAGCTAAAGTGTCTCGAATAGGTAAAGCCCCAATAACTGTGCCAAGCGGCGTCGACGTAAAAGTCGATGGCGTAACCGTCAAGGTTAAAGGCAAGGTCGGCGAGCTAACGCGAACCTTCCGGGCGACGATGAAAATCGACCTGACCGATGGAGTTATCACTGTTGCTCGCCCGAACGACGAACCCGAGCAGCGAGCTCTGCACGGACTCACCCGAAGCCTGATAAATAACATGGTTATGGGATGCGCTGAAGGTTTCTCAAAGCGCCTAGAACTGATCGGTACTGGTTACCGGGTCCAGCAAAAGGGTAAGGCTCTCGAGATCCAGGTGGGCTACTCTCACCCCGTTTCGGTAGAGCCGATCGGTGCCAACACGCTGGCTGCCGATGGTCAAACGTTCATCAACGTCTCTGGTCCTAGCAAAGAAGACGTAGGCGAGCAGGCAGCTCAAATACGCAAGGTACGAAAGCCAAACCCATACACGGGTAAAGGCATCAAATATTCAGACGAAGTCATCCGACGCAAGGCTGGTAAAACGGCTGTTGGAGCTGGTGCGTAAACATGGGTAATCGAAAATTCGACTCTCGAAAACGGTGGATCAGGCACAGGCGTGTTCGCAAGAACGTACGCGGTATTGCCGATCGACCAAGACTTGCTGTTTTTCGAAGCAGCAATCACATTTACGCTCAGGTAATTGACGATGACCGTGGCCACACACTGGCAGCGGTAGGATCGGTTGAGCTCAAACTGAGTGAAACTAAAACTGATGTAGCAAAAGCAGTTGGAGAGGCCATTGCAAAGGCCGCCCTCGCAGCTGGAGTCACCAAGGTCGTGTTTGACCGCGGTGGGTACAAATATCATGGTCGGGTCAAGGCACTTGCCGACGGAGCCCGCTCAGAAGGACTTAGCTTCTAAATGACCACTCAGAACGACAATCGCGAGGGCGGATCCCAACGTGGTGGCGGTCGCGTACCAGGCGGCGGCGGACGTGGATCCGGTGGGGGGCGCGGGCAAGGCGGCGGTCGTGGACCCGGTGGGCCAGGTGGTCGTGGTCAGGGCGGCGGACGCGGTCCCGGCGGTGAACGACGTGGACGACGACCAAGGCGTGAAGAAGCAGATTCAGGTCTGGTCGAGCGTGTTGTAAAGATTCGTAGGGTTTCTAAGGTTGTCAAGGGTGGCCGAAACCTCACATTTAACGCAATGGTTGTAGTCGGAGATGGCAACGGAAACGTTGGTGCAGCTCTCGGCAAGGCCGGTGCGGTTCCCGACGCAGTTCGCAAGGGAACCACATACGCAAAAAATGCAATGAACCACGTCGAGCTGAATGGTCCGACTATTCCGCACGAGATCACATCTAAGTTCTCAGGCGCAAAGGTGCTGCTCAAGCCCGCTGCTCCAGGAACCGGTGTAATCGCAGGTGGTGGTGTTCGCGCCGTGATGGAAGCTGTTGGTGTAAAGGATGTTCTTTCAAAGACGTTCGGTTCAGCCAACACCATCAACATTGTTAAGGCCACGCTCGCTGCACTCGATCAGCTCCGCGACCCTGTCGCTGCTGTTGAGCGTCGAAAAGGCGTAAGCAAGTCTGCTGAAGAAGCAGCTTCGTAGAAACTAAGAACAATGGCCAAAATACGCATTACACAACTTCGGAGTGGTATCGGTACGAAGCCTGCACAGCGGGCTACGTTAAAGGCACTCGGACTTCGAAGGATCCGCCACGAGGTAGTCCAAAACGACAGCCCTCAGATTCGCGGAATGATCGCAAAAGTTGTTCACCTCATCTCGTATGAAGAAGTGAAGTAACCAGTTCACGTGTCGTTCATTCGACGCAATCGTTCAATAAGTCAGTAAGAATTTAGATATGTCTGGACTACACCAGCTAAAACCCTCGAAAAATTCCAAGAAGAATCGTAAACGCGTTGGTCGTGGTAACGGTTCGGGTACCGGCACGTTCTCGGGCCGAGGCTCAAAAGGACAGAAGCAGCGCGGCAGTGTGCCGTTCCTGTTTGAAGGTGGACAGCTTCCCCTCATTAAGCGCCTACCGCACATGCGCGGATTCACCAACATCTTCCGTGTTGAAAACACACCGGTGAACCTCTCGATCCTCGAAGAGTTTCGTGCCGGTTCAGATGTGACGATCGACAAACTGGTCGAAGCTGGTGTTGTTCGAAAGAAGAACGCTCGAGTCAAAGTTCTTGGCGATGGCGAACTGACCAAGAAACTCAACGTTTCAGCACACGCTTTCAGCAAGTCTGCAATCGAGAAAATCGAAGCAGCCGGCGGAACAGCAACAGTGGTTGAGATGCCAGCAGTAGCTCAGGCCCCGAAATCCCAAAAAACAGGGTCGGCTAAGTAACTATGACCCAGGCCAAACAAGCGTCAGAATCTGCAGTTCCAGCACTATTTCGTGCTGCGGCAGATGCATGGCGCATTCCTGATCTTCGATTCAGGATTCTCTTCACTCTGGGAATTCTGGTCATCTTCAGGTTCTTCGCGCATGTTCCCGTTCCGGGAGTAGACCGCGAAGCATTGGCTGCAGCATTCGAAGCAAACCCCCTGCTTGGCTTCCTAGACCTATTCTCGGGCGGAGCACTTCGAAACCTATCTATCGCTGCACTTGGCGTGTACCCATACATCACGGCGTCCATTATTTTGCAGATCCTGACCCCAATTATTCCGACCCTGAAGAATCTTTCTCAGGAAGGTGAAGGCGGGCGACAGGCGATCAACCGATACACCCACTATCTGACAGTCCCTCTCGCATTCATGCAGGGTTATGGACAACTCAACCTGTTCGCAGGTGCGTTTAGTTCAGGCGCTACCGGAGCCGCTATTAGCGGTATCGGAATTGGTGGAGCCGACACCCTGAACACGCTGTCGATTCTGCTGGCAATGACCGCAGGAACGATGCTACTTGTTTGGATGGGTGAGCTTGTAACTGAAAAGGGAATCGGAAACGGCATTTCGCTGATTATCTTCGCGGGTATCGTCTCGACCCTGCCTCAAGTTGTTGGACAACTGTGGCTGCTGCGCGACCAAATGTTCCAGGTCGGCATGCTTATCTTCATAGCGATAGCGATCGTTTATCTGATCGTTTACTTCGCAGAAGCGCAACGGAAAATCCCAGTCCAATATGGGCGAAGTGTGTTCCGTGGCGGGCAGATGTACAAACAATCAGGTGCAACGCATATTCCACTGCGTGTAAACGCGGCTGGAATGATTCCGCTCATTTTCTCGTTTTCGATCCTGATTTTGCCTTCAGTAGTAGCAAGCTACTTCAACGACGGATCAGACGGCTTCATCGCAACCGTGGCCAACTTTTTCCAGAATTCGTTTGGACCTACTAGCACGATCTACTGGATCGCAGTATTCCTGCTCGTAGTTATCTTTACGTTCTTCTACACGCTCGTTGTTCACAACCAGCAGAACCTGGCTGAGAACCTCCAGAAGAACGGTGGATTCGTCCCCGGAATTCGTCCCGGACCGCCAACCAAGATCTACCTGATGCGAGTTGTACTGCGTATCACCTGGGGTGGCGCACTCTTCTTGGGCTTCATCGCGATCATGCCGTTCCTGGCTCAGCTAGTAACGAATTTACCAAACGCTACGACCATCATCCAGAGTACAAGCCTGTTGATCATGGTTGGTGTAGCACTCGACACGATGCGACAGCTGGAATCTCAGCTGCTCATGCGTAATTACGAAGGATTTGTCCGCTAGAAAGCGGTCACTACGTAATGCGTATCGTTTTATTGGGACCGCCAGGGGCGGGCAAAGGCACTCAGGCACGTCGTCTCGCCGATTCGACTGGCATGAAACACCTCTCAACAGGGGACATTCTGCGAGCCGAAGTAGCAGCCAAATCTGAATTGGGATTACTTGCGAAGGGTTTCATGGACACGGGCGACCTCGTCCCTGACTCGAACATCATTGCAATGATTCAGCAGTACATCGACGATCCTGCAGGAGTACTGCTCGACGGCTTCCCTAGAACGGTTGTTCAGGCAGAGTCGCTCGACAATTCACTCGAAGAAGCTGGGTTGCCTGTCGATAAAGTCGTTCACATGTCGGTCGATACCGACGAGTTGGTGAAACGACTTTCAACGCGGGCAATCTGTAAGAACTGCCAGACACCGTACAACCTTGAATCAGATCCACCTGCCAAAGCGGGCGTATGTGACAACTGCGGAGGCGAGGTCACGGTTCGAGATGACGACAAGCCAGAAGCGGTGTTGAACCGAATGAAGGTCTACCAGGAGCTTACCGCTCCTGTGCTGGACTACTACAAGTCACGTGGTGACGTGGCTGAGATTATTGCAACGGGAACGCCTGATTCAGTGTTTGAGAAGCTGTCTCAAGCAATTGGATCAGGGGTTGCCTCAAACTAAGTCCCCGTTTAGGGATATACTATTGGAGATCGTTCTTTGAACGGTGAATTGACGCCCAGAATCGCATCGAGCGGAAATCCTGCTTCCACCGCCACTTTAAAGTCGGCACGGGAGTTGGAAATTATGCGCGAGGCCGGGCGAATTGTCGCGGTTGCCGTTAGAAAAGCGTTCGACGCGTTAGAGCGGGGAATTACGACTAGGGAACTCGATGGCATTGCCCGTCGAGCAATTGAGTCGGAAGGTGCAAAACCAAGCTTTCTGGGACTGTACGGTTTCCCGGCTACAGCGTGCATATCGATAAATGAAGAGATTGTTCACGGAATTCCGGGCGACCGGGTTGTCCAATCGGGCGACTTGGTAACTCTGGATTGTGGTGCGATTGTCGACGGGTACAACAGCGACTACGCGGTAACGGAGATCGCAGGTCCTTCCACAAGTGAGAAGGATGACCTGATCAACACGACCCGTGGTTCACTTGAAATGGGGATCAAAGCAGCACGGCCCGGAAATCGGGTTGGCGACATATCAAACGCTGTCGAAAGCCAGGTGCTTCCGAAATCTTACGAACTAGTTCGTGAGTACGTCGGGCACGGTATTGGCAAGGCTCTGCACGAACCCCCGCAGATTCCGAACTTTGGTCCTCCGGGTCACGGACTGGAACTTCGGGCTGGTCTCGTTCTGGCAATTGAACCAATGGTTAACGTAGGCGGATGGAAAACCCGAATGCTCGACGACGGATGGACTGTTGTCACTGAAGATGGCGCACTGTCGTGTCACTTCGAGCACACGGTAGCGATAACGGAGGACGGTCCGATAGTTCTGACAGTTGAATAACTAACTGAACGAATAATCGGGTCGAAAATATTTTGGCAAAAAAGGAAGCAATCGAAGTAGAAGGTCTCGTAAACGAGGCACTGCCAAACGCGTTCTTCAAGATTGAGCTTCCAAACGGTCACGAAGTCCTCGCACACGCTTCAGGAAAGATTCGAAAGAACTTCATTCGAATCCTGCCCGGCGACAAGGTACTGGTCGAACTTTCGGCCTACGATCTGACCCGTGGTCGGATTACATATCGATTCAAGTAAGAGTCACGCTCTCAAGTAGGCACAAGAGATTAAAAAATGAAAGTCAAAGCATCAGTCAAGGCCAAGCACCCAGGCAGCAAAATTGTTCGCCGAAAAGGGCGTGTGTACGTGATTAACAAGCAAACCCCTCGCCTCAAGGCGCGACAGGGCTAGTCGAGCAACAGGAGAAATCGGCTTTATGGCAATCGTCGCCGGAGTAAACATCCCGGACAATCAGAGACTCGAAATAGCGCTCACGGCTATCTACGGCATTGGTCGAACCACATCGAAGAAGATTGTGGTCGAATCGGGTATGCAAGATTCCACCCGCGTTCGAGATCTTTCTGATGAAGACCTGGCTCGAGTGCGAAGCGCTGTCGAAAGGACAGGCCTTCTCATTGAAGGTGACCTTCGTCGAGAGACCCAGTTGAACATCCGCCGACTCACGGATATTCAGACATTCCGAGGATTGCGACACCGTCGTGGCCTTCCTGTTCGTGGACAGCGAACTAAGACCAATGCTCGAACAAAACGCGGTCGTCGACAGACGGTTGCAGGACGTAAGCGAACCGCAGCTTCCTAGTTCCGACTAGTCCGCATTTAGAACTTATTACGGCGAACTCCGCCCTTTAGAGAGACACACATAAGAATATGCCAAGGCAGCGATCAAGAAGGCGCGAAAAGAAGTTTGTCCCACAGGGCAAGGCTTACATCAGCGCAACATTTAACAACACGCTTATTACGATGACCGATCCACAGGGCAACGTAATTTCGCAAAGTAGCGCAGGTGCAATGGGCTTCCGCGGCTCGAGAAAGTCCACTGCATTCGCAGCTCAGCGCGCAGGTGAAACTGCAGCTCGAACAGCAATCGAACACGGTCTCAAAACCGTGAACGTCATGGTCAAGGGCCCCGGCTCTGGTCGTGAAGCTGCTATTCGAGCAATCCAGGGTGCTGGTATCCGAGTGGTGTCGATTCGTGATGTCACGCCGGTTCCACACAACGGATGCCGACCGCCCAAGAAGCGCCGAGTCTAAATAAAGCACTGTCACGAACGGGCTCCTTGCCAAATAGCAGCTCGTTCCACTGACGAAACACGATCTAGATCGAAACAAGTACCAAGAGTTAACTCAGGAAACTAAATGGCAAGGTATACCGGACCTAAATGTAAGAACTGCCGACGCTTCGGGATGAAGCTCTGCTCAAAGCCTTCAGGCAAATGTGCCTGGGAGCGACGAAAGAGCGCACCCGGGGACAAGTCGACTCAACAGCGACGACGACGTATCTCTGAATACGGCACGCAACTGCGAGAGAAGCAGAAAGCCCGCGCTATCTATGGCGTGCTAGAACGACAGTTCCGCAATTATTACAAAAAAGCGAGCCGGCTTGAAGGCGTAACAGGTGATCGCCTGCTGCAGCTTCTCGAAAGCCGACTCGACAACGTTGTCTACCGACTTGGCTTCGCCGATTCGCGACCACAGTCTCGACAGATCGTCGGACATGGTCACATTCAGGTGAATGGCAAGAAGGTGAACATCCCTTCGTATCAGGTGAAAGCGGGCGACCGCATCAGCTGGCGCGAGCAGTCTAAGAAGACTGGATTGTTCGAAATTGTCTCGTCTGGCATGGGTGCCAACTCGGTGATCCCGAGCTGGCTCAATGCCGACTCAGATAAGGCTGTGGGTGAAGTCGTAACTCTCCCGAAAAGCAGCGATGTCGAACTTTCAATCGACACACGTCAAATAGTTGAGTACTACTCCAGGAAGTAAATAACGCCAATGCTTGAACGAATGTACGGCATTACTCCTCCAGAAGAACTGCCGCCAGTAACACCCGAGATCCCCGACCTCGCAATAACAATTCAGGAAAACGAAGAAGCCTATGGCCGATTCGTTGCTGAGCCGCTTGAGCGCGGCTGGGGAGTCACACTCGGCAACCCAATGCGCCGTGCGCTACTCAACTCCCTGCCAGGTACAGCAATCACGTGGGTAAAGATCGACGGAGCACTGCACGAGTACTCCACCGTTCCTCACATGCGTGAAGAAGTTGTTGAATTCCTGCTCAACGTCAAAGGAATCCGCCTGCGTTCACTTGTCGACCGCCCCGGTCGACTTCGCTTAGAAGTCGATGGTGAGGGTGAAGTTCGTGCCGGTGACATCATGGCCACTGCCGATTTCGAAATCGTAAACCCGGAACACCACCTCGCCACCCTTGGAAGCGTTGACGCTCGACTCTCAGTTGAGTTCAACGTCGAACAGGGTGTGGGCTACGAACCTGCCAGCCAGGACGAAGGCCTGCCGATCGGTGTGCTTCCAGTCGACGCTATTTACAGCCCGGTTCGCAAGGCCAACTTCTCGGTCGAAGCAAATCGTGTTGGACAGCGATCTGATCTGGAGCGACTAGTCGTTGAGGTATGGACCGACAGGACGATCATGCCACTTGAAGCGATGCAGTTGGCAGGCAACCTGCTGATGGAACGCTTCTTCCTTTTCACACGACTCGATAAAAAGCCAGAAGAAGAAGCCAGCCCAGCTGCTGGTCTCGGCATCTCGCCCGATGTTTACAACACTCTCGTTGAAACACTCGCGCTTTCGGCACGAACACTTAACTGTCTCAAACGGGCAGGCATCAACCGAGTTGGTGAAGTGCTTTCGATGCCCAAGGGCGAACTACTGAAAATTCGAAACTTTGGGCAGAAGTCACTCGATGAGCTTTACGACAAGCTCGCCGAGCGAAACCTCTTGCCAGAAGAAACCGATGACTCTGAAGGCGAAGGTGACGGAGAAGCAGCAGGTAAGGGTGAAGAACCCAAGGCCGAAGGCGAGACCGAAACCGTGGCCGCCGCCGAGGACTCAGGAGCAGAATCCAGTGAGGCATAAGTTAACAGGTCGGCAGTTTGGCCGAGCCTCAGGTCCTCGTCGTGCAATGTTCCGGATTATGGTCACCGACCTGCTCCGAAACGGCCAGATGAAGACGACCGTTGCAAAAGCCAAAGAGATTCGTCCTCTGGTCGAAAAGATGATCACTCTCGGTAAGAAAGGCACCCTTCACGATCGGCGTCAGGCTGCAGCGTTTATAACCGAAAAATCGATTGTGAAGTCTGTGTTCGATGACATCGCACCTCGCTACAAGGAGCGAGCCGGTGGCTACACCCGCATCACGCGTCTTGGCGTTCGAGCCGGTGATGCTGCGGAGATGGCACTAATCGAACTGATTGACGAATAAATTAGATGCGTATCGGACTGGTTGTGGAGTACGACGGGACTGAGTTACACGGCTCGCAACTTCAGTCCAACGCGAGGACCGTGCAGGGAGAACTTGAACTAGCCCTGCAAAAGGTCTTCAACAAGAACATAAGAATTTACCTGGCAAGTCGAACCGACACCGGTGTACATGCAAGAGGGCAGGTTGGCCGCTTCGACGAAGAGACCGACATGCCACCCGATCAGATCAGAAAAGCGTTGAATTACTACATGACAAAAGACGTGCGCGTTCGATGTGCACAGCTTGTTTCAGATGGATCCGAAGGGTTCGATCCGCGTAGTGACGCGTTTTCACGTACCTACGTGTACACCTTCAACGATGCCCGATCGGAACCCGTACTGGATCGCCACTTCGTGACCCATGTGCGAAAAACACTCGATGCAACTGCGATGAACGAAGCAAGCCAGACTTTCGTCGGCTCGCACGACTTCGCTGCTTTTGCGGGCTCGAGTACTCCAGCCGAAGCGCCAACACAGCGTGACGTGGAGTATGCCTCAGTAACCCGCAACGGTGAAAATATCGAATTCAAGATCACCGCAAATGCCTATCTGCATCAACAGATTCGAAGGATTGCCGGTGTGCTATACGACGTTGGAACTGGCAAGTCATCTACCGAAATCATCGGTCAGCTACTTGCTACTACAAATCGTGGCACCGCATCCCTTGTTATGCCTGCAGAAGGGCTTTGTCTCGAACAGATTACTTATACTCGAGATGGCATCGGTTCAGGTGAGTGCGGATTGCCCGCAATTACGACTGCTGAATCCGCTGACCTGAGCGTAAACTAGAGCGTCGACAAGTACGGAATAACATGGTTACCAAGCTAAAGCATTACAATCCCAGAGCTAGTGAACTGGTGAACGACTGGCAAGTCTTAAACGCCAGCGGTCAGGTTCTCGGAAGGCTCGCGACTCAAGTGGCAACGTTCCTGATGGGCAAGCACAAGCCCTCCTACGTGCCCCACATGCTCACAGGCGACTTCGTCGTCGTGATCAACGCCAAAGAGATCAAAATCACCGGTCTCAAGGCTGAACAGAAGATCTACAAGCGTCACAGTCAGTACCCCGGAAACCTCAAAGAGATTCCGTATTCCCGGATGCAGGAACGCCAGCCAGAGCGAATTATCGAACTGGCCGTAAAGGGAATGCTGCCCAAGAACAAGCTTGGCCGACAGATGCTCAGGCGTCTGAAGGTATATGCCGGAGCCGAGCACCCACACGAAGCACAGATCCTTGGATCAGAGCGACGTGAGGCTCGCGAAGAGGCAGTAGCGGTGAAAGCCGAAGCAGCCGCTGTAGAAGCTGCGAAGATCGCTAAAGCAGCTAAGAAGCCGGCAGCTAAGAAAGCAGCAGCTCCTAAGGCCGAAGCCGCAGCGGTAGCAACAGAAGTTGTTGAGACTGCTGAAGCTACGCCAGCAAAGACGGCAGCAGCAAAAAAGACCACAGCCAAAAAGCCAGCCGCTAAAAAGGCAACTGCCAAGAAACCTGCTGCCAAGAAACCTGCTGCCAAGAAGCCCGCAGCGAAGAAGGTAACCGCCGCTAAGAAACCCGCCGCTAAGAAACCCGCAGCTAAGAAGCCTGCTGCAAAAAAGACCACAGCCAA
>JAPYUK010000012.1:0-51891 GCA_029936155.1 Dehalococcoidia bacterium
GCTTAGCAATCTACGTTTGCGGATCGTCGAGGTAGTCCCACTCTGGGTCCAGCTGCCATCTCACCGTATCGGCCGGTGCTGTGTTTTTGGCCCACGGGACGAGAATTTCTAGATTGGCCGACTGCTCTCGGATTTGAGCATCGACCCACTCAGGATCCCAGCCATCCAGAACCATTCCCGTCAATCGTCGGGCGATCTCTGCGTGTTCAGGTGAATCGATCAAGTCGTTCAGTTCGTCGGGATCATCGGAAAGGTTGAACAGCTGAGAAGGCATCTTGTGGTAGTAGTTCAACTTCCACTCGCCTTCACGCACCATGCGGTTCTGCCAGATATTTTCTCCGTCGGAGTGAGCAGGGTCTCCGGGCTCGGTGCAGTACTCCGAAAAAGCGAGATCATGCCAGTCATTGCGGACTGGATCACTAACTAGCGGCAGCAGCGAACGGCCCATGGACGAAGGCAGCGCCGGCGATCCCGATGCCGCGAGCATGGTCGCATTGAGATCGAGCTGGCTGGTTACTCGATCAACTCGCATCCCCTGTGGCAATTGCGCAGGCCACGAAACGATCGCTGGAACTTTTACTGAGTCTTCGTAGAAGGTCTGCTTCCACCACAGGCCCTTTTCGCCAATTTGCTCACCGTGGTCGGCGGTGTAAATAATCAACGTGTTTTCAAGCAAATCATGTCGTTCAAGCGCGTCGAAAATATCGCCGAGCAGTGTGTCGAGCCGGGTCACCAGAGCGTAGTACGCAGTGCGGCATCGGTCGATCTCTTCGTCTGTCACATCTTCCACACCAGTGTTCGATTTCCACCACTTCAGGTAAGGGTGGTTCTCGTCCTCAAATGCTCGCGGATTCCTTGGGGGCGGGACTTTACCGCGGTATTCGTCATAATCCTGTTTTGTGGCCACAAACGGCTGGTGAGGTAGCATGAAGCCAACAGCAAGACAAAACGGATCATCGCTGCTTGCGGAAGCATGGTCCTCGATAAACTCAACAGTGCGAGCGGCGACCAGCTCATCGTGAACCTGGTACGAATTCAGTCCGTGTCCGGACAGCTTGAGGCTAATTCGATCAGGCCCTGCCGTTCCTGACAGCTGGCCGTGATCAACTTCGTCGACACCCATGTGATTCGAGTTGTGGTCTCCGATAAATCTTTCGGTAAACCCGTGAAACTGATCGGGCCCAAAAAAGTGCATTCGCCCGATTTGTACAGGCTGGTAGCCTCCGGCACCGAGCGAGTGGGCGAATGTCGGAATGCCCGAATGAAGGAATTGACTGTTCGTCCACACTTCGTTCTGGTACGGGAACTGCCCGGTCATCATTGCAGCGCGTGAAGGCACGCAGATTGGCGATGCACAGTAGTTGTTTTCGAAAGTGACACCGCGCGCTGCCAGCGCGTCGAGGTTAGGGGTGCGAATAACCGAATTACCCGAGTGACCCATAATTGCAGGGTTGTGTTGGTCGGACTCGATGAAAAGGATGTTCGGGCGGTTGTTTGGCATTGTTCCAGTACTTTCTCAACTCGATGGATCAGTGGATTACCCCGTCCAACCATAAACTGCCTGTGATAGCGATTCGTTGTAGTCGCTGCCATCCTTCCCGTGATGGACGCGTCGATGACAGTTTGGGCAGATTGTAGATCCTAGCGGAAAGAAATCGGATCTACTGGAACTCTGAGATCAGACAGATCTACCGTCCATTACTAGCCGTGAAGGGCACTAAAAAACTCTTTCCCGCCCGACATGATCCAGCCGTTCAAACTTGTATAGAAGAACTTGACGCCTCGATCTCTAAATTTACCGACGTTTTCAGCAGATACGGTCGTTCCGGCAGTTCTACCTGCAGCAATGATCTTTGAGATGGATTCGTCTATTACCCTCTGCACATCAGAGTGTTCCTCATCGCCGATGTGGCCCATGGATTGTGCTAAATCGCTTGGAGCGACGTGGTAGACATCGATGTGATCTACTCTGAGAATTTGATCAAGGTTATTGACTGCCTGAATATCTTCAATCAGGACGATCGACATTGACTGATCATTGGCTTTGGCGAGGTAATCGACCACACCAAACGACTGGCGAGGTTGGAACATACCTCTGCGGCCGATAGGCGCGTATTTCGTAGCCTCAACGACAGTTCGCGCGTCTTCTACCGTGTCAACGTGCGGCACAACGATTCCCATGGCTCCCATATCCAGAGCCCGGTAAATAGTGCTGTAGTCAGCGCTCCCTACTCGAACGATGGGGGTCATGCCCCATAGATCTGCAGCGCGGGACAAATCACCTACATTCTCAAAACTTACGGGGCCGTGCTCGGCTTCCAACCAAACTGCGTCGACTCCTATTTGTCCGACAAAGTCCACGAGGTACGGTGTGTCAACCCCAGCTAAGCACGTGACGATTTCGCCAGCCGCAAGTTTTTCTTTCGTCCGATTTGGTCGCAGTTCTGCCATCGTTATTTTCTCCAATGTTTGTTCGCAGTTGATAGTGTCAAAATCTGTAGGTACGCGCTTGAGAGTTCGAGATGGGTATCATCGATCATCCACTAGATATCAGAGGCGACAAGATCTATTTGTCCGATAGACCGGGCCTTGGAATCGAGATGGACAAGGACTACATGCGCGGTCATGTTCTTGACGGCTACGGCGGATAGTTGGGATTCCGGGGTCTCGCCCAGGAGGTAGTTAGGAAATGCAGCGATCATCGATGAGCAATTTTGGATGAACCCCAATGAGAAGTATCTGTACTATCTGATTCGAGAAACACGAAATGAACCAACCCACCTGAACGTTACTCAGGTCGGTTAACTGAGGAGAGCAGCGAAATGCCCGGAACTCCACGGCCACGGATTGAGTTTGCTTACAACCCACCGGCAGGCGATCGAGGCAAAGAGACGATCAGACCCGAGGACTACCTCAGCGATCTTAAGAAAGCGTTGGACGTTGCCACGCAGGGATTCAGATCTATCTGGGTGTCCGATCATCTGAACTACGCTGAGGAATGGCGGCTCGAATGTTGGACGCTGCTCACCTGGATAGCGTCAAAGTACCCCGATGTCGATCTCAGTACAATCGTGATGAGCAACTCGTTCCGGAATCCCGCGCTCGTTGCGAAGATGGCTGCCAGCCTTCAGGTGCTGAGCGGAGGTCGGTTCACCCTCGGCTACGGCGCAGGCTGGCACGCGGGGGAGCACAAGGCGTTCGGATTTGACTACCCACGCTCCGGTGAGAGAGTGGATCGACTGGAGGAGGCGATACAGGTGATTCGTGCTCTCTGGACAGATTCACCGGCCAGTTTCTCAGGCAACTTTTATTCGATCGACGGAGCACACGCCGAGCCGAGACCCGTTCCGACTCCGAAGATCATGATTGGTGCTTCAGGCGAAAAGAAATCGTTGCGCGTCGTCGCTAAATATGCTGACTGGTGGAACGATGTGGCACGTCCGCTTCCCGTCCTCCAGCACAAACTCGATGTGCTTCGCGCTCACTGTGACGACGTTGGCCGTGATTTCAACTCGATTCGGAAGACTCTGTCGATCGGCACGTACATCGACAAATCACACTCCCGCGCACTGGAGCAAGCGGGCCTCAGTAATCAGGACGGTAAGACCGCCACTGGGCGTCCTCTGTACAACAGCGATACCGCCGTTATTGCAGGTGATCCGTCGGCTGTGCGTGAGCAGTATAAGGAGCTAAGTGAGATGGGATTTGATCTCATCGTCACCTACTTCGAGGACTTTCAGGATCTTTCGGCAATGAAACTGTTTATCGACAAAGTCATCCCGGAGTTCGCTTAGATACTCGCGTCCGTATCCTGCTCTAGTTATTATCGTTGCAGCCTGCTTTGTGGTGTTGGATCGCTGATGCCAACGCTATACTCCGTTCCCGTGTGACCCAAATGGAGTATCAGGAGACAGGGCTTGCCAATCAATCGTATTTTCGCGGCGAATAATGAAGGTCGAAAAGCACATTTCTTGCAGATGCACTTCCCCTCGACTGAGTTGGTTGAACTCGCACATCTGGCAGGTATGGACGGCGTCGATCTGGACGGCGAACAGGGGCACTTCGATCTTTCGGAGATAGACGAGATATGCCGAGTGGCAAACGCCGCCGGAATGACCGTCACAGCGCGGGTGCCATCGGTTGATCCGGTACCGATCAAGCAGTATCTGGCGCGTGGCGTCCAAGGGATCCAGGGTCCCGGTGTGGAAAATGGTGAGCAGGCGCGGACATTGTCGGATTCGTGCTACTACACCCCGGCGGGAAAGCGATCCTGGGGCCCGGGTAGGGGGCACTACTACGATCATCAGCCGACGATGAAGGAAAAATTTGGCGGCAACGTGGGCTACATCGCTGATGCAAATGAAAACATGTTTGTGATCGCTCAGCTCGAAAGCCAGACGAGCATCGACAATCTGGATGCCATCATTGCGGTACCCGGGATTCATTGCATCACGTTTGGGCAGAACGACATGGCGTCGTCACTTGGTGTCCCCGGTGAACCGGGTCACGAAAAGGTCAACAGCGCCCACGCTGAACTTGAAAAACGGGCGCGAGCGGCGGGAAAGCACTTGCTTTCAGACCGCGTCGCCTACGTGCGAGCCACCGTGGCGCTTCTCGACGTCTTACGCGGCCACCTGGCTGATCATCGAAACGACCCTGTTGGGCAGATCAGCTAGGCGTTATCCAGTCCCAGAATTTCGATGCTCCCGCCACAGAAACGTCTATGTCCTCATCAAGTAGATATCGTTCGGCAGCGAGTAACTCACCAGCGGCACGTACCCGTTGCAGGTAGTCGTCTTTTGAGGAATACCGTTCTTCAATCGAAAGCCGTGGATCACCATTAGCCTCCCGCTGAGCACGCGTTGCGGCAAAGGGAATTGTTCCTCCGGCGAATACCAATAATTGAGTTTCTCCGCCCACCGATGGGTGTCTGAGCGTCCATCCCGTCGTCGCAGCGATTGGCACCGCCACCTCGGGTAGCATCACCCCGGCTATCTCATTGCCATCGATATCCACTGCCGATACCAGTGACCCAAAAACCCCACCCACCTTCGGCGGAAAAGTTGTGATCTGCTCACGCGACTCCGCAAGTCCAAAATCGCGTCGTCGCGGGTTGGCGTGATGCTTTGGGTAGTTCGCTCCGGGGATACGGCCGAACACAGCAGCTAGTTGGTCGGTCGGAACCGCGCTGCCGTCGTCCAGACGGGGGTGCTTGCTCGATGGTGGCTCGACGCCGTGAACGACCCACCGGTCCATGTTGATCAGGCACGCTCTCAATAGCGGCGCGTAGTCGATGATGTTCCTAAGGTTTTGCGAACGGTCCTGATCCGATTCACCTGATACGGCGAGATCAGATGGCGGCCAAACTCCAATGCTGTGCTCGGTGCCTGTGAAGTGGTAGATACGCGTGTTAGGGCCCGGGTCGACATCGCGGCTCCCGGCGGGATCCGTATGCAGTAACGAGGCGTCACCCCGGTGGTATTCGGCGGACGTGTTCGTGTAGAAAATCTTGAGATTGGAGTTGCGTTCGACGAGCCGGGCATGAAGCGACCCGACCTCTTCTGTCTCCTGATCGACTGTAGTCGAGCTGGCAAAGGGGAAAAGCTGGGTGAGCATGTTGTTACGATCTTTGGAGTTTTGGCCAAATCGTTGATTGAACTCGCCCCTCATTCCACCGGCTACATTGGCGATCACTCCGTCCAATGCCTCGCGATTTTCCTCGTCAAGATTGAAGTCGTTGTAGACGTATGTCCGCAGGTAACGCCCGGTCTGAGAACGGCCATAACCGTAGGCGTACCTCACACCGGGCACTGGCGTCGGAATCTCTGTGGTGCCGTGTTTGATCCAAGATGTACAATCCCGTAGCGCAGCGAAACTCAAACCCAGAACACGCGCTCCTGTTGTGGTGTATACGACCTGGTACAACCGGCCCTTTTCGAACCTATCTTGGGCACAAACGTAGTTCGGGTCGGCGTGATAGTTTCCATTCTCATCAATTCGTCCAAAACGCCATTCATCGCGGGGTACAGGTTCAGGCTCGCCATCGGGTTCATCCCGTACTTCCATGAAAGCGCCTTCTTCCTCCATATCGGCCGCCGGATATGCGCGATGGCCTTTGTCGGATAACAGGAAGTTGTGGTTGTCGGTCCGCGACTGGAGTTGGGAATAGATCCGGCCGGTGATTGGAGTTCCGGTGGTGCCGATTTTCTTTTCAAGGGCATCCGGCGCGTCCATTGTGATCAGTGCAGGGTGATCGGGAGCGTCTTTCTGCCAACCGCACGCCACGACTACGTAGCCGAGGCGCATCAGGAGACCGTCACCTGTGTCGACCTCGACGTCGATGGGCGTGTTCTCGTCGATAGTTGGGCGGCTCGCGAGATTAAAGTTGGGCAACGCGACCCGATTCCCTCGGTTTACTATGTCTAGAACCATCCGACCGCTGGCCTTGCTTCTGTCCATTGGGAGGATGATTGAAACGTCCGAAGAGAACTCGACACGACCGTCAGAACCACGCGGCGCCAGGGCTACGTCCGTGATCCGTTCGTTCGCAGGGTGAACGGGGTCGATGGCGAATCGGAGAGTTCCCCTTAGTTCCTCGTATGGGCCAACGTCGCCCCACGACTTTCCGTTGGCCAACGTGCGGCTGAACTTCACATCGAATCCGATCACCGGCATAGTTTGTTCTCCTTCGAGCGCAGCTACATTAGAACTGCCCTGTACGCACATATCTTGATTTCCTGCGTGAATTTAACAGGAGAATGTCACAAGTTGGGTTGTATAGAGTTCACTTAGCGTCATCTGCCATGGATTGAATCTGCGGCGGAGCAGATATGACCCTGACCTCGTTGCCCCGTAGCTCGATCAACCCGGATGTCATGCTCTGAAAGTGATGCCCGCCCTGGGCGGTGGTCAATATGACCTAGAGGGTCTCATATTAGAGACGACGTCCCAGCCTTTTGCGCTGCTAGGTTCAACTGGCGATTATTTTTCACGCTGATTTTGTAATCCATATAGCGCTGCCAACCTGTTCAGATCGAACGTGTAGATGGTCTATGTTCGATCAAGCCACAAAAGCACTTATAGAATTTGCTTGAAAGGGGCGGGTGATGGGGGCTGCCTGCGAGCCTATTGAAGTAAGATGCCGCCATTCAATCCAATGGAGGTATCGAGATGGCGGACGACAGAGTCGCGATAATTACAGGCGCGGGCAGCGGTGTTGGCAGGAGTGCGGCGCTGGCGCTGCTGGGCGACGGCTACAAAGTCACGCTGGTGGGTCGAAGGCTGGAAGCGTTGGAAGAAACAGCAGGACTTGCCGGCAACAACTCGTCGAACGCTCTATCCGTCTCAGCTGATGCCGGTAATGCGGACGCTGTTGCAGGCGTATTCAAGAAAACCATGGATGCGTTCGGAAGACTCGACGTGCTGTTCAACAATGCAGGAATTGGCGTAAAGGCGCCCTCGCTTGAAGAAGTCACCCCCGAGCAGTGGCAGTCGGTCGTCGATATCAACCTCACCGGAACGTTCCTCTGTACACGCGAGGCGATGCTCATCATGAAGGATCAGGATCCCATGGGAGGGCGCATCATCAACAATGGCTCCATTTCAGCCTATGTACCCCGTCCGGGCGGCGCGCCGTACACTGCAACCAAACATGGTGTAACCGGACTTACTCGTTCGACTGCACTCGATGGTCGCCAGTATGACATTGCGTGTTCCCAGATCGATATCGGCAACGCATTGACACCGATGACCGAGGGATCGACTGATGGCCAAATGCAACCGAATGGCGAGATGGTTCCAGAACCTCGCTTTGACGTGAACTATGTCGGTCAGCAGATTTTGTTTATTGCGAATCTGCCCCTCGACACCAACATCCAGTTCATGACAATCATGGCTACGAAGATGCCATATATCGGTCGGGGTTAGCCCGATGGCGCACCTCGTGTCCACTGTCTTAAGTGCCCTGAGAGAGCTTCCGAGGTGGGTGCAGATAAGCTGGGTTTTCCATGCACAACGCCAAATCGACCTCTCGCAACCCTTCGTCGAATGACAACTCCTCCAACTGCCTTAAAAACCTTTGATGTCGTTGTAGTCGGTGGTGGAATTGCCGGTCTCACCGTGGCCTATCGACTCGGTAATCAGAACGTTCTGTTGATTGAGAAAGAAACTCAGTGCGGAGGGCGAACACTCTCAACAAATATGGGATCTTACGTCTTTAATCAGGGAGCTCAGATGATCCCCGGTGGAGAGACAAATGTTGCGAAGCTGGCTGACGAGCTTGGCGTGCTCCGTACTCTCATCGACAAGACCAAAACGTCTACCTACATCAACGGCAAGCTCGTAGCTGCTTCATCAGATTTCAAATACCTACTGGGATTGCCGATTCCGTTTGTCGAAAAAATCAAGATGGCTCTGAGAACCGTTCGGATGCGATCTCGCTACAACGGGATTGTTGACAGGGCGCCACGCTCGGATGATCGAACGTTTCAAGAGTTGTCGGAAAGGACTCTCGTCGAGTTGCTGAACATTAAACATCCAGACGTAAAAGGACTATGGGATTCGTTTTCGATGGCCTCTAGCACCCTGCGATCAGACGAAGTCGCAGCATTCCAGCCCGTCAACACGTTTCTTCATCACGCGGCTGACGAATTTTATGTCGAAGGTGGAACAGTTCAGATTACGCGAGCACTGGTCGATCAAACTGACGCCAGAGTGGAGACAGGAGCGGTCGTCACAGAAGTCGCTTCAATCGATACCGGTGTATCGATCAAGTACGAGCAGAACGGTGCCTCTCATCAAGTTCAGGCCCGTCAGTGCGTCATGGCAGTTCCGGCTCCGCTTGCACTTCGTGTACTTCACGATCTGCCCGAGAAAAAACGTAACGCTCTCGCTCAGTGTGAATACGGGGCGATGTCGTCTGCAGCGTTTTTAGTCGATAAACCATCTGAATATTTCTTTGGTGAAGGAGTTTGGCGTGTACCAGTGGTCGGCAAGACGACTATCGGAATTGGTGATCCAACATTCACATTTCCCGAAGCGCTGAAACAAGAGGATGGACGAGGCTTGATTAGGCTTTACGCCGGGAACGCTGGATCGCAAATGCTTCAAAAAATGTCAGATGACGAAGCATTGGACGTATTTGAAGAAGATCTCTTCGACATCTTCCCGTCGGCTCGTAACAGTGTGTTGACCCGTGATATCAAGCACTGGCCATATGCTATCTGCCCGTGGCGCGTCGGTAGGCTAGATTTAATAGACGATATACGCGCTCCGCACGACAACATTCACTACTGCGGGGACTACACAGAGAACTCTGGTCTGGAGTCCGCTGTGCTGAGCGCCCAGCGAGTAGTTTCAGAACTTGCAAATACCCCATACCGATAAAACTGGCTAGTGCCTGTGGATGTGGGGGTGTGCTTCGGGATCGGTCACCGGCGCGTCGCGGCTGTGATCATGTTTCTGCCAGTCGTACGTTTGCAGCTCGTCAGTTAGGGTCACCTCGCCGTCGAAAACTGTTTTAACCTCGGCAATTCCCCGCTCTCTGTTTTCAAGCGCTGAGAGATCAGGGCCAACGTGGACGAGGAAGAGTTCCTTCACTCCAGCCTCAGCGGCCATTTCAGCGGCACCGAGTGTTCCCGTCTGGCCTATGTCGTCGGGACGAGCGTCGTACACCGCCTCGAAGTTGCCGCACATCGACACTAGAGCGTCCGCTCCGTAAGCCAACTCTACAACCTTCTCGCAAGGTTCTGTGTCGCCGGTGAAAACTATGGAGCCGTCTAAAGTGTCGAGTCGATAAGCCAGTGAATCCAGAAACGGCTCTACATGCTCAGCGGGAGCTGCGGTGATCTCGAAATCGTTACCTGTAAACACTGTCCCGGGGCCGACATCATGTGCCTTGACGTTAATCTGCGGTCGCGGCAGCGTTCCGCCTCGAAGCTCGAACATCGACTGGCTCAGGGGGTGGTTCCTTCGAGCGTTGAGGTCGTATGCGAAAGCGCCCTCTTCGCCCACCAGCCGCTCAGTTATCGACTCAGTGTGATTCGGACCGAACACGCTCAGCGGATTTTCTTTGCCGATGCTTTCATCCCAGCGAGTGAGCATGAAACATGGGTAGTCGACGTCGTGGTCGAAGTGGTGGTGGGTGAAGAATAGATAGTCGATATCAAGCGGGTGCAAGTCCATCTTAGACATCTTGTAGGTAGAGGCTGGACCGCAGTCGAACATGATCTTCCTGCCACCCACGTCGACAATGTGCGACGATCCAAACCGAGTCGCTATCGGCCTCGGCCCACCCGATCCCAACACATGTAGTTTCGCCAAAGGTTGCTCCTTTTATCGTGCCTATCCGACTGAAATGCCAATTCTCAAGATTTGCCACGAAGAGCGCAAATGGATGAAGGTTTGCATTACGATTCCGGCCAGAACCCTGACTCGGTAAATGACCAGGTGATCAGGGTTGACTCCGTGCCTTCGCACGCTCTCAACGACAGTTCTCGGCGCTTGTGAATCGCGTTGATCACGATGCCATTTTCTGAATCAACAGCTACACACAGCGCACTCAATCCGTCTTCATTCAAGCGAATCGTCCCGTTCTCTGCGTTGGCGAATTTCTGAAGTGGCGCTTCCGAACAATCCTGGAGATAAATCTGCGCACCATCCGTCGCTGACTCTGGTTGCATACACAGGTCATGCTCCTCCGAGTGGATGGAGCTGGCCCGTCGCTCCCATGTACGAGAATTGCTCGTCACGATTGTCGTCCGGTTTACATGTGTGCGCCTGCAAAGGTGATTGCAATCGAACCCCCGAGCCGAAACCCACTATATCAATGCAGTAGTGACCCGGATCATCCAGCGGATCGACCAGACCGATCAGCCGATTTTCCAGCAACACAGGAGCCTCAATAACAACATCAACATCCTTTGTTGACCCATTGCCGCACGCGATCACCAGGATGAACGCGATGCTTGCACCTAGATTGGCTAGCAGTTTTAGTCGAGACATGAACTTCTCCGTTTGCCGAACGCCCGCCAGAATTCTGGGACATCAGCGACCACCGAATTCCGAACGCATCAGCGCGAAATCACCCTATCAGTACACTGGGCTCCGGAGAATTTGGTGAGGTAGGTCTTCGAATAGACGCTGTCCGGCAACGCGGGAAGAGAGTAGATTGCTGCTTAGCACCTCTAGCTCCCCTCTATCTAAACTGAAACGCGCCAACAATGATCATCAAAACGCCAATTCAAAAAATCGATATCGAACGACCCTCGCCAGACCTCATCAAGCGGCTCGAGGGAATCGGGAGCGCCACCGCTTCGGGAGAGTTGCGGAAACTGGGTATCAGCAGACCCGTGATCGAGGGTCTCACATCGTTCGTGCCCGGTAAGACAGTCGTTGGCCCGGCTATCACGCTGCAGTACTTGCCGAAGAGGGAGGATCAGTATCCCGAGGCAGGCGAGTATCGTGCGCCCGATTCGCAGGTTCACAGGCACGCCCTCTACCACGCTCAGGCCGGCGATATCGTCGTTGTGGACGGTCGGGGCGACATATCGAGCGGTGTGTTCGGCGACATGATGCTGACGTATTTTAAGGGCCGGGGTGGCCTCGGGATTGTCATAGACGGCGCGATTCGTGACTTTGGGGATGCCAAAAACCTTGGCCTTGGTATGTGGCTGAAGGGAGTGACGCCATACGCCCACACGGTCACGACTCAGTTCCCGTATGCCTACAACGTGCCGATCGAATGCTCAGGAACGCTCGTGATGCCCGGCGATATCATCATCGCAGACGACGATGGAGCGGTGGTCGTGCCGATCACTCTTGCAGAACAACTCGCCGAAGCTGGTGGCGAACATTCCGAATGGGAAGTGTTCACACGCCTCAAGCTTTCAGAGGGCGGAGATCTTCGGAAGTACTACCCGCTCTCGGACGAGGCCAAGATCGAGTATGAAGAGTGGAAGAAAACGAACGGCTGATGCGGCTCAGGGCACCGACTAGCACTGGCGAACGCTGATTCGAGTTACGACTGCCTACCGTTAGGCGATGATGCCGCCTTCAACTGGAAGTGATACGCCGGTAATGAACGACGCTGAGTCGCTGCTGAGCCAGATAACCGCTTCAGCAATATCGTTCGGCTGTCCGATGCGCCCAAGCGGATACTGTTCGATGAGGGCGTTTAGACGCTCTTCGCCGTCGTTTAGGCCAAGCATTGGGGTTTCGGTATGGCCGGGTGAGACCGCATTGACACGTATTCCATAACGACCGTAGCCTTTGGCGGCGGCCTTGGTCATTCCGATTACACCCCACTTCGATACTGAGTAGGCGGGCAAATTTGGAGAGCCCCTGTGGGCGGAGATAGAGGTAGTGTTCACGATCGAACCACCCCCGTTGGTTTTCATGTGCCTGATCTCGCTCTGCATGCACAACCAGGTTCCGGTCAGATTCACAGATATGACCTGATCCCAGACTTCCCGTGGGTATTCATCAAAGGGAGTTGCATTTCCGGTGATGGCTGCGTTATTGAAGGCGAAATCCAGACGTCCAAAAACCTTGACCGCTTGCGCAACCATCGCTTCGACCTGAGCTTCATCTGAAACGTCGGTCTTCACGAACTCTGCTCTTGCGCCAGTTGCGGTGATGAGGTCGAGGGTCTCAACGCTCTCGGCCTCCCTGCGCGCAGCGATTACCACATTTGCGCCTCGCTGTGCGAAGGCGAGAGCCGTTTCTTTGCCGATACCACTGTTACCGCCCGTGATGAGCGCTACTTTGCTTTCGAACTGGGAGTTATCGATGTTTGGCAAGAAATTACCTCTGAGAAATACGGCACCCTAAAAGATCAAGTAATCAAACGAACAGCGTAATGCTCATCCTGCTGATCTGCATCAATATACCGCGACGATTGTGCTAGGAAGCAGGAACTGCTTCCCGGAACTCTTCGAGGCGGCGGATGTGGGCATCGGCACCTCTGAGTCCGTCATTCATAGTCATGATGCTCATGTGCGTTGCACCCGCATCTTCCCACGCTTTTGTACGCTCAGCCCACGAGTCGCTGTTCTCGGCGGCCAGAGGCAGCCTTCCATCGAGTCCGATGTCGGAAGGCGTTCTGCCATACTCTTTCGCCCAGCCGTGAACTTTTTCCAGATCAGTCAGCGTTTCGTCGTTCGGCTGCCACTGCGGCATCCAACCGTCGGCTATGCGGGCTATTCGGCGCATAACGAGATCGTTTGCACCTCCGCCCAGCCAGATAGGAATCGGTCGTTGAATCGGCAGAGGGGCGAGTCCGGCGTCGGGAACCCTGTGCCACTCACCATCGTAGTCAACAACCTGGTTCGACCAGAGCTTCCTCATAACTTCGATCTGTTCTTCCGAACGCTTGCCACGGCTTTTGAAATCTTCGTTCAGCGATTTGTACTCGACCTGGTTCCAGCCGGTGCCAATACCGAGTCGAAATCGACCGCCGCACATGATGTCGACCGTTGCGGCCTGCTTCGCGGCGAGCACCGTCTGTCGCTGAGGCAGAATCATGATCGCTGTAGCGAATCCAAGATTCTCAGTTACACCTGCAAGAAATCCGAACAGTACGAGAGGCTCGTGAAAGTCAGACTCGATCGTAAATCCCGGCTTCTTCCAGTCGGGTCGGTTTGCAAGATTCGCGCCGATAACGTGGTCAAACGAGTTAATGTGCTTAAAACCGAGCGTTTCAGCGGCCTGCCCGAAAGCTTTAACTCCGCCGCGATCAGCTTTTATTTCCATCTGCGGGAACATGATTCCGATATCCATGATTACCTCGTTAGCGGTGAACGCTTAGTACGTTCGAATATTGTTCAGCTCCGCCCCACGGGTCGTCGATAATGTACTTCCACGTTCCGTCGGCCTGTTTGCGAACCACTTCTGCGGTAATCCCGGCGAACGACACTTCATTGCCCTCTGGGTCGGTTCCGACCTGCGTCCAAGGCGAGTGCAACAGGGCGATATCGCCGGTGATGTCGCTCGTCTTTGTTTTGATGGTGCCTGTTGGCTTGATCATCAGGAGATCAGCGAGTGTCTGTCGGATTTCGTCAATCCTGTGGCCAGCACACCGGGTTCCGGGACCAGAATCGCGTCGTCTTCGTACAACGACAGGGCGGCTTCCAGGTCCTGTGTGTTCAAAGCCTCAATAATGAGTCTTAGAACATCTTTCGGGGTTTGTCCTGGCATAGGTAAATCCTTGAGAATTTGAAAATTCTGAAGTGCTAAAAAGGTGGTGTTCGAACGGCTATGAATTTGCGCTAACAGCTCCGTAACCATCGGCGTTTATGCACGCGGCGAAGTGATCGTCCCCGACTGCACGAAGCTCCGGTACGATCTTGGGACATCGGTCATCTGCTATCGGGCAGCGTGGGTTGAATACGCACCCTGATGGCGGATTCAGTGGACTCGGAATCTCGCCCGTTAGCACCATGCGATCTCGAGTTTCCTCGATAACCGGATCGGGAATTGGAATACCCGACATAAGTGCCCGTGTGTATGGGTGAGTTGGGTTCTTGTAAAGCTCGTCACCTTCGGCAATTTCAACTACTCGTCCGAGGTACATCACAGCGATTCGGTCGCTGATGTGTCGTACTACAGAGAGGTCGTGTGCCACGAAGAGGTACGCGAGATTCAGCTGCTCTTGCAGCTCTTCTAGTAGGTTAATAATCTGGGCCTGAATAGATACATCGAGAGCGGAAACTGGCTCATCGCAAACGATGAACTCGGGTTCTACAGCAAGTGCTCTTGCAATGCCGATGCGCTGTCGTTGGCCACCGCTGAACTCGTGGGGGAACCGGTTCATCATTATTGGGTTCAGCCCGACTAATTCGAACAGTTCTGCGACGCGCTCACGGTATTCGCTTTTGGAGCTGGTCAGGTTGTGAATTAGCAGTCCTTCGCCGACGATGTTTCCGGCGCTTAGCCTTGGGTCGAGCGAACTGTAGGGGTCCTGGAAAATGATCTGCATCCGGCGTCTCACCCGCTGCAGTTCGCTTCGCTTGAGATCGAGCACGTTTTTGCCGTCGAGTAAGATCTGCCCCGACGTCGGCTCGTGCAGTCTAATAATGCTGCGGCCGAGCGTGGTCTTTCCGCTTCCGCTTTCTCCAACAAGTCCCAGCGTTTCGCCGGGCTGGATGCTGAAGCTGACGTCTTGAACCGCTTTGATTGTTTGCGAATTTCGAGACCAGAATCCTCCGGAACCAACAGGGAACTCTTTCGAAAGATTGCGGACTTCCAACAGTGGGGTTGCGCTCGTCATTTCGAAACTCCGGATTCAACGATTGCTTTGAAATTGTTGACTTCCCAACAAGCTGACGAGTGATTGTTGCGCAGGTCTGTAATATCTGGATATTCGACAGAACACTTGTCCTGTGCGAATCGGCACCGCGGCTGAAAACTGCATCCCGGTGGCAGGTCACTCAGGTTGGGCGGCTGCCCCTGAATTGGGATCAGCTTCGAGCCCTTTGGCTGGTCGAGCCTGGGGATCGACTCAAGAAGGCCGAGTGTATACGGGTGCCTGGGATCGGCAAAAATATCTTTGCACGTACCACGTTCGATGATGCGACCGGCGTACATGATGTTGATTCGATCGGCGTAGCGTGCGACCACGCCGAGGTTGTGGGTAATGATCAGAAGAGCCATGTCCCGCTCTTTGGCGAGATCTTGCATCAGATCGAGAATCTGGGCCTGAATGGTTACATCCAGCGCGGTAGTCGGCTCGTCGGCGATGATCAGTTTTGGCTCGCAACTGAGAGCCATGGCGACCATCACGCGCTGTCGCATGCCTCCGCTGAATACGTGTGGGTATTGCTTTATACGTACATCAGGCTCGGGAATGCCGACTCGGTCGAGTAGTTCGACTGCTCTTGTGTGGGCCTCTTTGGGTGTAATGCCAAGCTGCAGGGTCATCGCTTCGGTCAGCTGCGTTTCGATGCTGATGACAGGGTTGAGAGACGTCATCGGCTCCTGAAAGATCATCGCGATCTCACGGCCGCGCTTTCGTCGCATCGCTTCTCTATCCAGTTCAAGCAGATTCTGGCCACCAAAGATGATCTCGCCATCGACAATCTTGCCGGGTGGTTGCGGTATCAACTGCATGACGCTGAGAGAGCTGACCGACTTACCGCAACCGCTCTCGCCAACCAGAGCTACTGTCTCACCCGCTTCGACGTTGTACGAGACACCATCCACCGCCTTCGTGATGGCATCGTCACTGAAGAAGTGAGTCTTTAGATTCTTGACTTCGAGTAAAGGCACGTGTGTTCCTAACGATTCGCCGAAGGTCAGCGCTTGGTATCAATTTCCGGCTTCGAGCCACGACCGATTACTGTTGGAAGAGGAACCGGGTTGTAATCTTCGGTATCCAGCATCCAATCGATCAGCAGTGCTCGCATGTTTGAGATCACCCCAACGTTTTTTGCGTCGTGAGCTACGTTGGTGTGCTCCCACGGGTCGTTCTTGAGATCGTAGAGTTCATCGTTAGCGAAAGCCGTCGAGGCATCGGATTCAGATGAGCTCGAATTCGAAAGATCGGTTACGTACTTCCAGTCCCTCGTCCGCACCATCTTGCGACGGCCTTCCGCTTCTCTCGCCCATAGCGAATCCATAACGGCGGCTGAGCCTGAGGATTCGGGCAAGCGCATCAACATCTCCATGGTGAACGCGGGGCCTCCTGTGCCGTATTCCGAGAATGCTGCCGTTCGTGACGGTGCATTGGTGACGGTAGGAAGGGGCTTACCTTGCAGACGCCTGAGCGATTCAGAGGTGATGATGTCGGAGTTGACCTCAGCGAGGAGACGTGGTCCGGCAGGCGGGTAGTCCTGCCCCTGCTCCTGGTGAGGAGAAGTCATAAAATCGGCGACGCCACTCAGTTGCAAAATCGTTGGGAGGAGATCGATGGTGCTTACTGGTGAGTCGTCCACTACACCCTGGGGAACGCCTCCACCGAGCCATGAAACGATATATGGGACTCGTACGAGACTGTCGTAGTAGACGCCACCCTTGCCGAACATGTTGTGCTCGCCGGCAAAGTCGCCGTGATCGGCCGTGAACACGATGATCGTGTTGTCTCTGATGCCAAGTTCATCGAGCTTGTCGATGATCCTGCCAATTCCGTCGTCAACGAATCGCGTCATTGCAAGATAGGTGCCGACGATATTTCGAACGTCTTCTTCGGACTTGCCTTCGAGTTTCAACATTTCGTAGAGCACCCGGTTTCGTTCGGGTACTGAAGGATCGTCAAATTCACCTTCACGAGTCGGCGGGAGATCGATAGACGATGGAGGCACCATATCGGCGTATTTTTGCGGTACTTCGTTGGGTGAATGAGGGTCGGGGAACGAAACCTGAATTGCGAACGGCTTCGTCTGTTTGCCTGTTCCACCGTTCCCGTCGAAAACTTCGCCGTCGACAACTCGTTCTAGAAATGACTCGATCTGAGTTGGAATAGCGCTCGATGAGTAGCCTGCGAGATCGTGATCGGACACGACGAAGTTTCCGCCACCGCTGCCGCCTTTAATGCCATCTCTAGAAGAATGAGATTCTGTGATCACATCCCGGGGCACAACCCACTCCATACCCTGAGTCGAGGCATCTTCTCCGAGGTAGTCACCCTGTGAGAGCCCTCTATGCGACAGCTCTAAGCGCACATCAAGTAAATCGAGGTCCGACTCCTGGATGAAGCAGTGATTTTTGCCGATAAGCCCAGTCGTGTAGCCGAGTTCTTTCCAAATTCGGAATGCGTGAAGTTCGCCTGCCGGCATTAGGGTTTCGTTGCGACGAGCGCCTGTCGAGTGGGCAAATCTTGAAGTCATCATCGAAACCCGAGCAGGGACACAAAGTGGATGCGGTGTAATACCGTACTCAAAGCGCACGCCCTCACTTGCGAGGCGCTCTAGCGACGGAGTTTCGATGCCAATATCGGAGTACATGCGAAGAGCCGACCATTTCATCTGGTCGGCGATGATGAAGATCACATTTGGATACTTCGTTTTACTCATCTTTTCTCTTCTTGGCTTTCTAGTACTAATCGCCGAATTTACGAACGGATCTCTGCTTTTTCGACCGCGAACCAGGGCTTGGGGCCCTTGCCAATCGTTGCAGGCAGCGGGACAGGATTGGTGTCTTCCGTATCCATCATCCATTCGTTCAGGAGAGCCCTCATGCGTGAAATAACGCCAACGTTTGCGGGGTTGAGCGAAACGTTGTGAAGCTCCCACGGGTCCTTTTTGAGATCGTAGAGTTCATCGCCTTTTCTGGCTGTCGATGAACCCAGAGTCATGTCGATTGGACCCTCGTCAGGATCGGTTACATATTTCCAGTCGGTGGTGCGCACCATCTTGCGGCGGCCCTCAGCCTCCCGCATCCACAACGAATCCAGAACCGTTGCGAAACCATTGGTGGCTGGGATCTTATTGAGCAGTTCCAAAGTGAAAGGAGGCCCACCGGTGCCGTATTCTGAGAATGCAGCGATCCGGGGTTCTGCGGATGTAACAGTTGGGAGTGGCTTCCCCTGGAAACGGCGCATGTTTTCAGGGTTGATTAGATCGGACTCAAACTTCGGTGCGACACGGGGACCTGCCGGGACGAGCTCGTCGCCATCAGCAAGAGAAGGAGAATCGGTGAAGTCGACTACGCCACTCAACTGGAGAATCGTAGGAATCAGGTCGATCGTGTTCGCCATCGATTCATCGACCACGTTTTGCGGTACGCCGCCGCCAGGCCAGGAAACGATGTACGGCACTCTCACAAGTGCATCGTAAAACAATCCGCCCTTGCCGATCATGCCGTGTTCGCCACCAAAATCGCCGTGGTCGGCAGTAAACGTAACGATAGTGCTCTCTCGCAAACCGAGCTCATCGAGCTTGTCGAGAATGCGGCCAACTGCGTCATCAACCATGCGGGTCATCGCAAGGTAAACGGCAACGGCACCACGGATATCTTCTTCAGTGTCGTACTGAGTGCCCAGTATTTCCTTGAGTACCTTGTTGCGCTCAGGGACCTCGGGCCCATCGAATTCGCCATCACGCTGAGGTGGAAGCTTTACCGATTCCGGCGGGAACATGTCGCCATATTTGCGGTGAGCTTCGAGTGGGTGGTGGGGGTCGGGGAACGAGATGAATAAAGCGAACGGATTCGGATTATCGGCGTCTGCTTCTGCGCCATCAAATTTATTGCCTGCCGCGGCCTGTTCGATGAACGCTTCCGACTGTGCTCCGATAGCGTTGGTCGTGTAGCCCTCAAGATCGTGGTCAGATATCGCGTAGCTAATCCCCGGGCTCTGGTAAGGCATGTTGGATCGAGTTGCCGCGCTGGCCTTCAGCGTTTCTTCCGATACAACCCAATCCATTCCACGAGTTGGACCAGTGATTCCTCGCTGAGGTGGTCCGAGATGCGGCATTTCGCAGAGGACATCGATCGTTTCTAAATCTGACTGTTCTCTGAAGCAGTGGTTTTTTCCGATCAACCCGGTGCTGTAACCAAGGTCTTTCCAAATCCGAAATGCGTGCAACTGGTCCGGCGGCATCAGTGTTTCGTTACGGCGAGCACCTGTTGAATGCGCGTACCTTGCAGTCATCATCGAAACTCGGGCAGGAACGCAAAGTGCGTGTGGAGTTACACCGTTTTCAAAGCGCACGCCTTCCGAGGCAAGCCGCTCTAGCGAAGGAGCTTCGATGCCGATTTCCGAATACATTCGGAGAGTGTTCCACTTCATCTGATCGGCGACTATAAAGATGACGTTTGGGCGATTCGACGTGCTCAACCACTAACTCCTGTAACAAGCTGTACCGGCAGATGCTGGAACCTCTGAGAAATTAGAAAAGAACTACGCATCTAACTAGTCTCTTCCCCGCAGGTGTGGATCGAGAGCGTCGCGTAGGGTGTCTCCCAGAAGATTAATGGCCAGTACAACAAACGAAATGGTGAGGCCCGGGATAATGGCAATGTGTGGCCCGAACCTGAACGAGTTTTGCGCAAAGGTAAGCATGTTGCCCCAGCTTGGCGTCGGTGGCTGAACGCCCAGCCCAAGAAAACTTAATCCGGCTTCAGCAACGATCGCTGCGCCAACCCCAACCGTGAAAAGAACCAACGATACGGCCATTGAGTTGGGCAGGAGATGCTTCAGAACAATACGCCAATCTGAAGCTCCAAGAGCGCGTGCTGCATCAACATACTCCATCTGTGATTGGGACAAGGCGTGCGATCTCACCACGCGCGCGGCACCGCCAACACCATTGATTGAGAGAGCAACGATAACAGCCCAAAGAGAAAATCCCAGGGCCAGAATAACGGCCATAGAAAGCACAATTCCTGGCAGCGATATCATCACATCGACCAGACGCTGCACGAGCAAGTCCACAACACCACCCCGGTACGCACTGGCGATCCCTAACAGTGTACCCATTGCAGTTCCGAGTAGCGGTGCCAAAAGTCCTATGACCAACGAGGTCCTGCCACCGTGCTGCAATCGCGTAAATACGTCGCGACCAAGTTCATCACTGCCCAGCCACATCATGGCACCATCAAAATCTCTGCTAAAAGGGGCCATTGCCTTGGGTGCGATAGTGCGGTGTGACTCAAACGGGGTCAACATTCCCGCTGTCGACACAAATACGATTACCGCCACGATCAATACGAGTCCGAAGGCACCGGATGGGTAACGCCGACTGAATTGCATCGAACGGCGCATTCCAGCGCCCAGCGACAACCTGGTCAGAGCGTTGACAAGGGTATTGGATATTTTTTCGGGCGGTTGTGTCGTCAATTCGGTCGTCGTTTCAGTTAGTCAAGCTTGATCCTGGGATCAACCACAACGTAAAGGAGGTCAATTACGAGATTCCACAGCATTACCAATACCCCCAAAGTCACAACAATGCCCTGGACCAACACGGTGTCACGTGTACCGATGGCGTTAACGATTTGTTGGCCCATGCCCGGCAATGCAAATAGATTCTCGAGTACAACGGCACCCCCCAGAAGTCCCGCAAAAAGCAGAGACGACAAGGTTAGGACCGGCAGAATTGCATTCGGGGCTGCGTGCCTGAGGATAACGCGGTTGCGATGGAGTCCTTTAGCTCTCGCAGTCCTTACGTAATCCTGGTTCAGCACTTCAAGCATCGTAGATCGGATGAGGCGAGTAGCGATCGCGGCAAACGAGATACCAATTGCCACCGAAGGCCATATGAGACGTTTCATCTGGTTCAGGGGATCGTCTAGAAAATCAGTCTGGAAAATGGGGGGGCTCCATTTAAACCAGTGCACCAACATCAGTAAAATCAAAATCCCAAGCCAGAAGTTCGGCACGGACAGGCCACCCACCGAAAACGTTCGAATTAACTGGTCAATCCATGAGCCACGTTTCAGAGCGGCAATAATTCCCAACGGGATTGAGAAAAGGACTCCCCAGATCACAGCCAAAAAAGCGAGCAGGAAGGTCACCTCGGCCTTGGCGAGGATGATTTCCGAGACATTAAGTTGTCTGAGCGGTGAGTAACCAAGATCACCCTTCAGCATGTTCCCCATCCATCGACCGTACTGGATCCAGATGGGATCGTTGAGACCGAGGTTTTCCCTGGTTTGCTCAACAGCTTCCCAGCTTAGGATCGTTCCATCTCCTGTTAGATTGAGTGCGATAGCCGCGTCACCGGGCACTACTCTCATCAGAAAAAAGATCGATGTAGCGAGGATGAATACATTGGGGATGAGCAGCAAAAGCCGCCGCAGAATGTAGCCCCTCATTCAGTGCTCCTCACTACTTGCAATTGAACTGCTTGCCAAGTATGCCTCATGGTCAGAAAGGCTGTTGATCAGCAATGCGTCTGGCCGCTGGTAACTTTTCCAAACGCCGCTGGCGACATTCGAATCCCGCCTCCTCGGTCGATGGCGATCAAAGATCCCGTTGCTGAAATCTTCGATCGCCGCCGACTATTCGGAGGAAGTCGCGCGTAGTGCTATTTGCCAGTGAACCGATTCTGACGATTAACGTTTCCCTACCGCTCCCGTTATTTCCGGGGCGAGTCTTCATCGACCCACAGATCGTAATACCAGTGAAGGTTGAACCACTGTCCGAGCGCAGGTTGACGTCCGTGTACGTAATTAGCGATGAGTTCAACAGAACCCACTTGCTTTTGGAACGGAACTACCGGTACCCAGTCTTCTCTCAGAACGCGGTACGCTTCCCGATAAAGCTCGTCCCTTTCAGGACCGGGGTGAGTGGACAAAATCTTTTCGAACAGAGCATCAAACCCTGGTGGTGCTGGTGCTCCGAATGTACCGTTTGATCCGTCCGGCAGATACGCGGTTCGGAAAGCCTCACTCACACTGGGTAACGTCCAGTTCGGCGTTCCTACGCTGGCTACCCAATCTCCTGAATTGGTCGCCTCGACGTTCGCAGTCCGATCGAGCATACGCAATTCAATGTCCAATCCACCGTCTTCAAGTACCTGGGCTGCCAACTGTGCAATCTCCTGGAAGAACGGTGGAGTTGACTGGAATTTTATTTCAAAACCTTCCAGTCCCACACTTGCAGCAAGCGCCTGACCTTCAGCCAGAACTTCAGCGCGCGTTTCAGCCGCAACTTCACGGATCCCGAGAATCTCGCCCAGCAACGGGTCGATCGTTCCCGAGAAACCGGTGACAATCGTGGCGTTCTCACCGGATGGAAGTGCCGACAGCTTTTGCATGCGTAGGCGGTCAAAGATCAGGTAAGCCGCTCTGCGTGCCTCCAGTTTGTCGAACGGAGGTTTCGTTGAGTTAAGGACGAGGTAGTTAATCCCTGCAAGCGGGGATACCTGTATCTGTACGTTGTCTTCACCGATAGACTTGTACGCACCCATTGCTGCCACGAATTCCGCAGGGTCGTAACTTGATATATCGACACGACCGGTCTGCTGAGCCGCGATCCGGGCTTCCGGATCTGGCAAAGAAACCGTGGTGATTTTATCCAGGTACGGGTAAGGTTTTCCATCGGGCGCAATCTTGTAGAAGTTCGGATTTGCAGGTGTGGTTATAAAAGCCTCTAGCTCCTGCTCACCCATCACGTACGGGCCTGATCCGATAATGCGATCAGGTCCATTTAAACCGCCTTCCATTTCAAGTACGTGCTTGGGCAGGATAATGCCCCATGCACCTGCAAAGTTCTGGAGGAAGTCGACGTCAGCACTTTGAAGTTTGAAAACTACTTGGTCACCGCTGGCGGTGATTGATTCCAGCAGTTTCATGGAGGCCAACCGCTTGAAACTGAGGTCTCCAGGCGGGCTCTTGGCCCTCTCAAATGTAGCGACAATGTCGTCGGTCGTCAGAGGCTTCCCATCGTGCCACTTCACATCGTCACGAACAGTAAATGTGAACGTCGTGGCATCTTCGCTGATTGACCAGTCAGTTGCTACGTCAGGGACGATAGTACTTCCGTCACTGGGGTCGAAACGAACGAGGTTGCTGTAGATCCGCTGCATCGTCTGTGGTGCGAACCAGATTGGGTCCGTGTTGTAATCCCACCACCTGTGCACACGGGAAGTTCCGCGTATGAGCTCACCGCCACGTTTTTCATCCTTGACGGGAGCGCTGGTTGGCTTGGCTTCCGTTGGTTTGGCTTCCGTTGGTTTGGCTGTCTCCGCTTTGGCGGTTGGTGCCGCTTTGGCGGCCGGTGCTGCAGCCTCGTCATCACCACCACAGGCGATCACAATCATCAGAGCAAACAACAATGGACCGAGTGCCCATCTCAGGCTATTTTTCTTGAACATATCTAAATATTCCTCCAAATAATTATCGACTGGCAGGACAGATGATATGAATAATCTGAACCCACCGTCAATTCCGTCGAGGTCCGATTTGACGATGCTCAAACTTTTTTAAGTTCGGTATCAATAAATTGGACCGCCTGAAAAAGCACCACCAGAGGGGTCGACATTTTGGGGATAGAATCGCATCCACCCAGCAAATTACTACTACTGATATCAGTAGTTTATTCGGGGATTGCCAGCTGCGCGGACGGAAAAACTATCTAACTAATTGTCACCAATGCCGCCGCGCCCGTTCGATTTGGCGCACCAGTTTTTCGCAAAATGTTGCGAACGTGATGCTGCACTGTGTTGATGCTGATGAAAAGTTCTTCACCGATTTCCTGGTTTCGCATACCGTCGGCTATAAGGGTCAGGACGTCCACCTCACGGCCGGTGAGTCCGAATCGGGCCAGACCAGTCAACGAATCGGGTGTTTCGATCACGGCTAAAGCTTCCTCACAGTCAGTTACAAGAGTTCGCATCTGGATCGAGTTTGCGAGTTCCTTCGATTTTTTGAGCAACGAAAATGCATTTTCTAGATTTGCGGAGTTGGAGTGCCGCATCAAAAGCCTGGCGTGAACGAACAGCGTTTGGGCGTGCTCTGGCAAGAATCCGCCGTTTTTGGCCATTTTCGCTGCATTGATGAAGTGTCCAGATGCCATTTGCACTTGCCCCGACACTCCGGCGAGCAATCCGAGGACGCGGTCGACGGATAGCGGTGCACTGAGAATCCCGGCAAAGATACCTGTGTATCGAGCAAGCTGTTTGTAAAGCGTGCCTGCAGAGTCGACGTCCCCAGCCGCCGCCGCATGGATTCCTAGAACGCAGTCCCTTGCAGATCGATGAAACGGTCCCATGTGACGAACTGCAATATTCAAATTAGTAGCAGGAGGCAGTAACAGGACCTTACGTGTAAGCTCCATCGGTATTTTCTCACCGGTTTGCAGCGCAATAACCGCTTTTATCTGCGCAGGATCTGATGTACTGGGCAGTGGAAGAGATGACAACTCGATCAACGAGTACCAGGAGTCATCGAGTTCAGATTCAACAGAAGTCATCGAATCGAGGTATGTTTCGAGTACGCGTATGCTGTTATTAATGCTCGACCCGGGGATCTGCGATTCTTCAGCCCACTGGCGCATCCCTGGCAGTACCGCTCTAGCGGTATCCCAATCCCCTTCGCAAATTGCCAGACTCCAATTCATCGCATGCCATTGTGATGAGAGAATATTGTGCTCAAGACTCGTCGAAATTCGGCTGGACATCGGGGCGTGAACCCTTGCCAGATTTAAGTCCCCGAGAGTTGCGTACGCACGGGAAGTCTGGAAATGAGGGTCGTGTGAATCTGCAAACTGTTCGCCGGCTTCGCTCAGCGCGAGATAGTGCAATGAGCGATCGATTCCGGCCTGAAGATCGAGCAAATCAACGCGGATTCTCGCGTCGTTGCTCAGCACTTCTTTTTCGAGATCAACGTCCTGATTGCTTCTGGCCAAGTACAAAATTCTGCTGAGTTCTTTTAGCGTTGGACTTTCACCATCACTTCGTACTTCTTCGTTGAAGTAACCGACGAGTGCGATGGCCAATTTGATTCGAATGCCAATGCGCGTGTTGTCACCGGAGAGTTGATCTGCCGCTTGGAGAACGCGTATTGTTTCAGGGTTTAAATAATCAGGAGAGATGTGAGTGGCAACCATCAACGCCGACTCGATATCACCAGATTCGAGAAACCCATAGAAAGCATTTGCGTGGCATTCGGTAATAACAGCATTCGATCCCATAAGGTTTTTTGGTGATCCAGCCGATTGAAACCACGTGCTCTTGCCCAGGCCGAACCACGCCAGTGCTCGATCTCGAGGCGCTATTTCATCGATAGGAAACTCCAGGATTATCTCTAATCGAGACATGACGTCGTCGGATGTGAATGATTCCATCTGCTCCAGTGCTGCTAAAACCTCGTAATGTGCGTACTTCGACATGCCCGCTACCGATCTGGCAATCCAGTAGTGCTGCGCCAAATAAGAAGGCTGTTGTTCTGCCCTTGTGCCTCTTTGCCGCTCAATGGCCTTGGCCGCGGCGTAATGGTGTTCAGGCAGCTCCGATGTCTTGATTGATTCGTAGATGGTCTGTCGAATGAGTTCGTGATTAAACCGTAGTTGTCCGGTCTGCTCGTACGAAGCCATGATCCCAGAGTCAACTATCCGTGCAATCGAGTCGGAGGGGTCGATCTCGAGCATATTTTCACAGGCTGCAACGAGTTCTTCTTCAAATATTTCACGACCAAGGGCGGCAGCTAATTGCAGTACTCGAAAAGTGGCAGGATCGACAACTTCAAGACGTGCCTCGATCGCTAGCTTTACCGAGACTGGGATGTCAAGTTGCTGGTTGGGTTCGATCGAATTGAGATCGTAACGATGATTCAGCAGTAGTGAAATCTCGCGCATGAAAAACGGATTTCCACCGGACAGATTGTATGCTGCTGTGATGGCCGATGCGGGCGGATTTCCTTTCGAAACAGATCGCATTATTAGAGCTGCTTCATGCTTCTTCAAGAATCCGAGAGTGATTGCGGTGCCTCGGCGGCTTGCCAATATTTTGCTGAGCGAGGAGCCTGCCCGGCGGGACATATCTTCAACCGGGGTACGTACGGTAACTACTATCAATACCGGTACGGAATCGATGCTCTGCATCAGGTGATAAATAAGTTCAAGAGTTCTCTCGTCTGCCCAATGAATATCTTCGATGGCAATGAGAATCGGTTTCCGGTGAGCCGCGGTTTCGAGGACCAACCGTCCGGCTTCGTGAATCTGGAGCTGGCCCTCAGGAGATAATGCGTCTATAAAGCCTGGCTTCACCCTCTTGGATTGAACACCGATCGGGAATGCGCGTTCTAGGATGTTAACTGAACGATCATAGTTTCTTGTAGCGGCGCGCGGTATGGAAAAGTTGCTAAGACCATCGAGAACAGATGCCCAGGGCCAGTACACCGGTGCGTCGGTGCGTTCGAGCGAGTTGCCGGTCAGAACAGAGAATCCGACACGTTCCGCCTGTTGGATCAGGTCCCGGATGATATAACTTTTCCCAGCCCCCATCTCGCCGAGAACAATCGCCGTCGACGGACGCCCATCCGATGCCGAGTGCAGTAATTCAGTAAGCCGGAAACGTTCGTCGATATATCCGAAAATCTCGACGGTTTCATTCGTGTCGCTTCTCACATGGCGGGACGATGACCCGATTTTATCAAGAGCAATACCGCCCCCAGGACCCGGAATTCCGACGATGGGTGACCCGGTGGATCTAAGTTGAGCAATATCGAGAAAGATCATTCGTTCGGATATACCGAATCGCTCTGATAGGTCGTTGATGGTATATCCGTCAGGCTTCGACGCTAGCAACTGCTCGATCAATTTAAGGCGAGATTTGCGCTTTGTGTACATGCGGTGAAGTATAAATATTTCAGGGATTTTAGTAAACCTGAAATATTTATAATTATGATGGGCATTGATTCATCTTTCAGATCGCTCGTAGGATTTCCGAGAATAATCTAAAAGGATTGTTGATTTTCAATTGCGAGAAGGTCACAATTTCAAGCTGGGAAGATCGAAAGGATTTTCAGTGCGATTACTTCGGGATTGGTCGGGAATAATCTTTGTGGTTCTGCTGATTACAGGCCTCCTTCATGACCTTTCTGAAATATCTGCACTGACCATCGTCATTCTAGGATCCGCGGTTTTGGCGTATGCACTCTGTTGGTACAACTTCGCCTTGGTTGTCAATGAATTCAAGGGATTGCCGATATGGCGCGGACTCACAGTTTCGGCGATCGGCGTATCCGCTACAGTGTCGGCGGTGGTCAGCGTCGGTGTATCCGGTCCGGCCGGGTGGTTCTTCCTCGGCCTAGCAATGCTTGGAGTTGGCTGGGGGATACTGAAGGCAGGGTTGCTGCCCGACGGTTTTGCCTGGCTCTCAGGAATTGCCGGTTTTACAACGATACTAGTTGGATTCACCGGTGACACATCTGACGTGGGTACAGGTGTCACATACATCTTGTTGGGCTGGGCAATCTCCATGAGCATTATGTTCATCGGCTGGGGACATCTTGATGACGACGAACAAGAGAGTGATAGCGAGGCGACAGCTAACCACTGTTGTCAGTAGTATCGGTCGCGGCAGTCCGGGCGTAAATTCTTGCACAGTCAGGGTTGAACGACTTATCCGTAAAATTACCCACCTGGAGAAACAGAATTATGCGAACCGGATTCGGACAGTTTCAGGAACCCTCACCTGAGTACCTGTTGTTTGCGCAGCAGTTTGGCGTAACCGACATTCTGCTCAACACACCAAACTTGCCAGCCGTGAACGGCAAGTGGGCTCTGCACGATCTCGTGAACATGCGTCGGAAGGTTGAAAGCTATGGAATGAAGCTTTCTGCCCTTGAGAATGTTCCGCGTGAGTTCTATGACGACGTCATGCTGGGTGGTCCACGACGTGACGAACAGATCGAAAACATGATCACCACTGTCCAAAACATCGCGCGTGCGGGCATTCCCATCTTCGGCTACGACTGGCTTCCTTCAAAGGTATGGCGAACACCACCGAAGTCGATCCGTGGCGGGGCTCAAGCAACGGCATTCAACTACGAAATTGCTAATGAAATGCCTCTTACTCACCACCGGGAATACACCGAAGAAGAGATGTGGGCGAACCTCGAATACTGGATCAAGGCGATCACTCCGGTTGCCGAAGAAGAGGGTATTCGACTCGGTATACACCCTTGCGACCCTCCCGTTAAGCAGCTCGGTGGTATCCCGATGCTGTTCAACTCGTACGACAACTACCGCAGGTACCTCGACATCTACCCTTCAGATAGCTGTGCGATCGAATTCTGTCAGGGCACGATTTCAGAGATGTTTGATTCGGCGGACGACGCTATCTACGACTTCATTGCCGAGATGGTGCAACGCAAGAAGGTTCTCTACGTTCACTTTCGCAACGTATCGGCTCCGAATCCTGAAGACTTCCACGAGGAGTTCATCAACACCGGTCACGTCGACATGTACCGAGCGATGAAGACCTACAACGACAACGGCTATGACAGCTTCTTCATCGACGATCACGTTCCGCACACCCATCAGGACACACAGTGGGGTCATCGTGGCCGCGCATTCGCCAACGGATACATTCAGGCCATGATCGAGGCAGTTACCAAGGGCGGATAGAGGGGCTGATTTTGGCGTCTGGTGAATCGTTGAAAAGGACGAAAACATGCGCGTAGGTCTTGCACATTTGCAGAGCCCAGATCCGCAGCATCTGAAGTTCGCAGCTCAGTTCGGTGCAACCGATATTGTGTTCAATAGATCGGCGATGCCGATTGTTGACGGGGTTTTGCCGCTCCACGAAATCGTAAAGTACCGGCTGGCTGTCGAGCAGTACGGCATGAAACTTGCTGCTTTCGAAAATCCTGCTGTCACCATGATGAAAGACGTGATACTCGGCGGTCCAAAGCGTGACGAGAAGATCGAAAACATGATGGCGACCGTTCGCAACTTCGCGCGAGCGGGTATCCCAATGCTTACTTATGGCTGGAACCCTTCTCAGGTCTGGCGCACCGCTTCACAGGTAATTCGTGGGGGCGCAGTTGGTACTGCCTACCTTCACAGCATGGTGGCAGACTATCCACCAGTGCATGGGCGTGAGTATGGTGCCGACGAGATGTGGGCGAATCTCGAATACTGGATCAAAGCGATAACGCCGGTTGCCGAAGAAGAAGGCATCAGGCTCGGTATTCATCCGCCCGACCCACCGACCGACTCACATGGCGGATTGTTCCCGATTCTGAACTCATACGACGGCTATCGAAGGCTGCTGGACATTGTCGACTCCCCGGCAAACGCAATTTTGTTTTGCGAGGGAACAATCGCCGAAATGCGAGACTCGGCGAACGATGGCATCTACCCGTTTATCGACGAAATGGTGCGACGCGATCGAATTCTGTACGTCCACTTCCGAAATGTGTCGGCACCTGACCCCGAGAAGTTCCACGAAGAGTTCATCAATACAGGTCACGTCGACATGTATCGCGCAATGAAGACATATTACGACGGCGGTTACAAAAACTTTTTTGTCGATGACCACGTGCCGCATACCGATGACGACACGCCGTGGGGCCACCGCGGCAGGGCGTTCGCAATGGGCTATATGCAGGCACTTGTCGAGGCGATCGCAAAACAAGACGCCTGAGCCGGCATTCTGGATCACTGGTGCCTGCGCACGAAACGCCTCGTCGTGCTTGGTGCGGTATGACGCCTTGATAACGGCGTATCATCCGCTGGGACGGCGGAACGGCTGAAAACGTCGGAATACTTTTGAAGGTAGGCGCCGATCCGAACCGATTCGACAAAGTCGGTCAGACACCACTTGTAGCAGCTGCGAAAAAATGCCGGACCGCCATCATCAAAGTACTGCTCAACAATGGTGCTGATCCCGAGATCCCAGATATATCAGACCGAACTCCCTTGCAGATCGCTAAGCGATATGGCTACCTGAACGTCGTCGAGCTTTTGGGTGGCGTTGGGCCTGCTACAGGACTGGCTCAATTACGTCGAGCCGTAGGTGTTTTTATACGAGCATTCGACTCATGAGATGTGAGCGTTTGCCTACTCACGGCCACTGTTTAATTTAGGGATCGAGTAACTTTCCACAGTCGAGACTGCTGAACCTTTGTCCAGGGATGCGTGGCTCCAAAATATTCATCTTCAGTAATACCCGTCCGCCTAGGACAGAAACAAAGCACCAATGCCTTTCAATGTGGCGTTAATCGAACCTGAAATACCGCAGAATACCGGCAACATCATTCGGCTCTGCGCGAACACCGGTGCTCGGCTGCACCTGGTAGAGCCACTGGGATTTGGCCTCGGCGAAAAGCAGCTTCGGCGGGCATCTCTCGACTATTCGCACATTGCTGATGTGGAAGTCCACGACTCGGTCAAGTCGTTTTTGGGTTCGATCGATCTGGATCGCGTATTCATCACGACAACGAGCGGTGCAACTACCTACGATCACATCGCCTATCAGGATGGCGACACCGTTGTTTTCGGATCGGAGAGCCAGGGCTTGCCCGACGAACTAGTCGCCGAATTACCTGTGAGCAACCAGATCAGCATTCCCATGATGCCTTCGAACAGAAGCCTCAACCTGTCGAACGCGGTGGCCCTGGTCATATATGAAATGTGGCGCCAGCAGTCGTTCACAGGCAGCGAAAATCCAAAGCAAAATACACCGAAATATTTTTCGTGACTCTGTGGTCGTAATCTCCGACCTTAACCCCGCTCTGCCTTGTCGTATTCGGCGTAGATGTAGGGGTGCTCGGGATCATAGTGGGTAAGTGTGCCCGGGTTGTCGACACGGCCCGCAGGTCGGACGTCGTTGCCCGGGATTCCGTTCGCTTCGTCGCCAAGATCAGCGCGACACGCCTCAACCAGAGCTTTCAGACGAGAAACCACATCGGGATGATAAGCAAACACGTTCGCGGTCTCACCAATATCCGACTCGAGATCGTACAACTCATCGACCTCGTCATCACCCTTCCGCACGTGCAGCTTCCATTTTTCGTCCCGTACAGCCTCAAGGGTGTTATTGAAGTAGTAGAAGAACGTTTTTCGTGGGGAAGTAGTCGGCTCGGTAGCGAACATCAGCGGCGTCATATCTTTGCCATCAGTCGTCCTGTCTTGCGGCACTTCGGCTCCTGCCAACCCAGCGATAGTCGGAAAGAAATCAATCGCCGAAATCAACTCATTCCGCACCGCTCCAGCCGGAATTCGACCCGGCCACCGCATCATGCACGGCACTCGCTGTCCGCCTTCCCACGTCGTACCTTTTTGACCCCTCAATTCACCATTGCTTCCACCCTGATTATCAAGGCGTGACCCGTTGTCGCTCGTGAAAATAACCAGCGTGTTCTCGTCGATACCTTGTCGCTTCAGCTCGTCGAACAGAACCTTAGCGACCCAGTCGACCCCTGCAACACACGCTCCGTAGTCGCCGTTTTCAGAAGCATTCACCAGATTTTCGGGTGCATACAATGGCAGGTGGACGTACATGTGTGCGAAGTAGAGGAAGAAGGGGTTGTCGGCGTTACCACGAATGAAGCGGACCGCCTCCTCCGCGTATCGCTCGGTAAGTGCGCGCAGATCCGGTTGCTCCTGTATCACATCTTCATCCCGAACTAACGGCAAAGGTGGCCGGCTTCGGAGCGTTTCCAGCCGATCATGGTCATCGATAGTGGGATCTTCCACCTGTCGACCCATATCGTTGCTGTAAGGCAAGCCGTAGTAGCTATCGAACCCGTGATTGGTTGGCAGGAATTCAGGCTGATCTCCGCAGTGCCACTTGCCAATGATCTTGGTCACGTACCCAACGTCCTTTAGCGCGCCGGCGATAGTCGTCTCATCGGGATTCAGGCCGATTCCATCGCCCGGAAACAGAACCCGGAACCCATCGAACGATCCAAAGCCAATTCGCTGAGGATAGCAACCAGTCAACAGTGCACCTCGTGAAGGAGAGCAGACCCCGGACGCTACGTAGAAATCGGTAAATCGAACGCCCTCTTCGGCCATGTTATCGAGAGCGGGAGTCTTGTTGATCGTCGAGCCATAGACACCCAGATCGCCCCACCCAAGGTCATCGCAGTTGATCAGTATGATATTCGGCTTGTCCATCAAATCTCCGTTTTCACATTCACAGGAGTCACGCGCTCGTTTCACGCCAATTCCCATCTATCTCCGATTTCTGGGCTCAGTTTGCACTTATTTATTGCAAATGAGCAGAGCTCTGCCGTCAAACAGATCGGCAATTCAAACGTAATCGCCAGAGCTAGCACCGGATCGACATTTTCCAATCACCGGGTGATCGGTAATATTCCAGTTCACGGATGTTCTGGCGCGAGCCGAAATATTTGGCACTGGATACGCAGATCGATTCTGCGCAATCCGATGAACTATTGAGTCACTGGAGCGCTAACGATGTTGTTCTTCCTCCTCGCAAACCTCACCGACGATGGCCTGCAGGCGTGCGTCGAAAATCCCGATGCGTTCGCGGAGGCGTGCGATACGATCCAGGTGCCCGGCGCCCAGCTATTGGCTCGGTATGCAACGTTGGGTCAGTACGATTTTGTCGTAATGGTTGAAGCCGATAGCGCTCAGACCATGTCTCGACTCTCAGTGGTTCTTGGCGCAAACGGGCACGTTCACGTCGAGTCGATGCAGGCGATTACAGCACATCTGATGTCGGATATCGAAGAAGCACAACTAAAGGGTGCACCCAGCCAAACAACCGAACCTGCCGGCGCCGCTAGTTGACCGCCCTACGCGGCGGTCTCAAGTAGAAAAACATTCTAGCTGCCGATGAAATCGACGCCATCTGGAATCGGATCTTGGAATGACTCGACCCAGTAGTGAACTTCAAAAGAGGCTGTCTTCGCATCTGTCTGGCAAACATCGGCCAAACACGAGACGATGAACAACGTACCGGGGCCGTCGGCAAATATACCCTGGTACTCGGTCTTGTCAGGGGTGATCACTTCCACATCGTCTCGCCTGCCGTTTGCGCCATTCTGATCGAACACGGGCAGCGACAACTTTAAATCGAACAGGATGCCGTCTACCGAAGTGGCCTCAATGTGCTCGATCACCTGAATTGGTCCTACAGGAATCTGAACTGGTTCTTCGGTAGGGGGAGCGGAACTGTCCGAATCGCCGCCACCGCACGCCACGGCCAGTAGGACAACTGGTGTGATCAGCGCGACGCCTAGTGTCCTGGTCGAGTGTCGTTTTGTACTCTCGCTCAATATTTTTTCCTTAGTAGCTCAGCTCGAACTCAGATGATCTCCAATTGGGACACGATGCAATTTACCTGAATTGTTGCCCGCTAAGTAGGACCAAATAGAATTTTGCCAATTCAGACAAAATGACGTACCGATGATTGTCGGCGGCAAGTACTCCCCTAACGTCGCCATCATTTTCGGCACTGGTTACACCTATAGCGAGTACATAATTTTTGAATGGCCTGAACCCGGCGGGGCTATTGACAGTCCTCTCCCTCAACTCCGCTGATCTTTCGACAAACTCGGGGTGTACTCCACTCGGGACGCGGCCAACCTTTCCCTTCCTCCTCCTCCAAAAAACCGCACGCGGGTATAGACTCTGCGACCGTTCGGGGTTTCGTAACTATTGATCGGCACGGAGGCACTTCATGGCAGATTCGACTCACGGCACAGGCGATTTCGTATACGAATTGGTACCCGACTGGGCGAAACTGCCCGATGGCTGGGAGTTTACACAAGTTGCTGCTGTGGCCGTCGACAAAGACGACAATGTCTATGCCTTCAATCGATCTGAGCATCCGATAATCGTCTTCGACCGTGAAGGCAACTTCATCAAGTCGTTCGGCGAAGGGAACTTCCCGAACGCGCACGGTATGTGTTTTGCCAATGACGGAACACTTTGGCTGGTCGACAACGGCGACCATACCGTGAAGCGCTACACAACCGATGGCGAACACCTGATGACGCTCGGCACAAAAGACGTGCCGGATCCGACCGGTGGTCCCTTCGATAAACCGACCGACGCCACGGTGGCTTCAAACGGCGATGTTTACATATCAGACGGCTACGGTAATACTCGGGTGCATGTCTACAGCGATTCCGGCGAATACAAGTTCGCCTGGGGTCAAACGAACGGACTTCCCGGCGTCTGGGCTGGCGACTTCAACCTGCCGCACAACATTTGGATTCACAAAGACGTCGTCTATGTCGCCGACCGTGAGAACCACCGAGTGCAGCTATTCAATCTCGATGGATCGCACCACAGCACGTGGACAGACTTCATCCAACCGACCGATATCTACATCGACGAAAACGACATTGCGTACATCGGCGAACTGCGAAACCGTGTTTCCATTTCCGATCTCGACGGCAACGTACTCTCAAGATGGGGTCGATTCCCGTCGAAGGAGCCGGGCCAGTTCTTTGCAGCCCACGGCATCTGGACCGACTCGCACGGCGACGTCTACGTAGGTGAAGTCCTCGAAGGCCAACGCCTCCAGAAATTCCGCCGGGTGCGCTAAAACGCGTGACTTATAAAAACCTCTACGACGATGATGAGTTTTTTGCCGGGTACACCCCCGCTCGTGAAAATCCTGCGGCGATGAACTACACGGTTGAGCAGCCGGGCATACGAGCGTCGCTCCACGATGGAATAGTGAAAAGTTCACGCACTCTCGATCTTGGTTGCGGTGCCGGTTAATTCGCACATTGGCTCGTTGATCAGGGGCGGAATCCGTACTTGGAATCGACCCATCGACGAGTATGCTCGATGCCGCAAACGACAATCCAAAACCCTAAATCGAGTATCGCCAGACGTTTGTTGAAGAGCTTGAATTGAGAGAATTCAACGACTATTCACTCGAATGCGAGTGCAATTCACATTGGATTGTCGATGACGTGGTGGAGTACCACAGGACGATTGGGACAACGATGAATGTCCTCGTCGACTCCGGATTCAGCATCGACCGCGTCTCGGAAGCCTACGCAACGCCAGAGGGTGAAAAACTAGATCCCGATTTGGCTGAAGAAAGAATCAGCCCACCGTTCCTGTTCGTACGTACTATCGCCGAATAGCCGCCAAGCCCGCGCACTTCGTATACTCAATACATGTTCATTGGCAACGTCGAAGTAAAAGGGCTGGCTCGTCTCGCCCCTATGGCTGGGATTTCAAACGCCTCTTACCGCATCGTGGCGCGCGAGTGCGGAAGCGCGCTCACGACCAGTGAAGAGATTGACGCTACGGGTCTGGCTCGTAAAAATTCTAAGACCCGATACGATATCGCCAAGTACTTGCCCGAAGAAAAGCCGATCGCCCTTCAAATTCTGGGAGCTGAAGCCGAGTATCTCGTTCCTGGAGCACAGTGGCTACAGGATCAGGGTGCCGACATTATCGATCTGAACATGGGCTGCCCGGTCCAGAAAATCACTAAGACCGGTCGTGGCTCGGCGATGATGAAAGACGTGCAGAAAACTGCTGGAATTCTCGAAGAAATGCGCAAGGTTCTGACTGTGCCATTCACGATCAAGATTCGAAGCGGTTGGGACGAAAAGCATCTCAATGCCGTCGAGGTCGCTAAGATGGCCGAAGATGTTGGCGTCGATGCGATTACCGTCCACCCTCGCACACGATCGCAGCAGTTCACTGGTCTCTCAAAGTGGGAGATAATCGCTCAGGTTGTCGATGCCGTAAATATTCCGATTACGGGCAACGGCGATGTGAAATCGATGACGGGCGCACGAAAGATGGCGGCCGAAACTGGCTGCGAATCGGTGATGATAGGTCGAGCAGCGATGGGTGCTCCATGGGTGTTCGACGAGTCGTTCCAAGATCTTTCACCCGAAGGTAAATACGAGTACCAGACCCGCGTGATCAACCGCCATATGCCGCTGATCATGGAGCATTTTCCGGAGAAGGTTGGTCTCATCCAGATGCAGCGACACCTATCGTGGTACGCCGGTGGTCGAGACCGAGTCCGATCATTCAGAGTCGAACTTTTTGGCGCTCGCAGCTATGGAGAAACCCGGGATGTATTCGACCGCTACTGGGCCTCCGTAGACCCCGTGGTTAGCGTGCAGCCAAACATGGTTGTTGCTTAGCCGAGACTTGCACCCGATTTCTCGACTGTAGCGTAGCGAAGTGGAGAAGCCTTCGGTGGAGTGGTGATTGGGGCGGCATCGACCTAGCGCGTCCCCACCCCAGATCCCTCGATTCCGATGACCCCACTGGAAGAATCAGGTATTTTTTATGGACCAACACCCGTCCTTCCCAAAATGCCGCACGCGGCTACACAGTTGGTAGGGGCATGTCGTCGCCCGTCTCGTCTTGCCATATGCGGATTCGAGCCGCCATATCGCGTACTCGATCGCGGTGCTCGGGCCTATCGAACAAATTAACAAGCTCAGCCGGGTCGCGGTTCAAGTCATACAGCTCACACTGATCACCCGGCGACAAATTCAGCTTCCAACGATCGCCAGAAACTACCCCACGCCACGGGATCGACACCATGCGATTGATCTCAGGCGACCCGAGATTTCGATCGCCCATACCGTTCCACTGAATGAACACATCGTTCTCAGAAAGATCAGCCTCACCGTTCAGCACAGGTCGCAATGACTTGCCTTCGAGATGATCGGGAATCTCGCTCCCTGACAGGTCGAGTAGCGTCGGTACCAGATCCACTTGCCCAATCGAACCCGCAATACGCTTCTGGCCGCCGTCTGACAACCAAGGTACGTACATCAGGAACGGAACGTTGGATGCCTCTTCGTATAACGATCGTTTCTCAAGCATACCGTGATCGCCAGCCATCTCGCCGTGCTCACTTGTGAAGACGATCACCGTGTTGGCGGCCTGCCCGCTCTCTTCGAGAGCCTCAAATATCTTCCCAAGCTGGTTGTCTACGAGCGTCACATTGGCAAAGTACTGCGCCCGAAGCTTGCGGAAGCCCTCTTCGGTCGTAGTGTCATGAACATCGCCACCGGCCTCACCGAGTGGATTCGTTCCGCCACCCATGTAAAAATCCGACCGTAACCGGTTAACCAGTGATCCCGAGTCAGGCCGCTTCCTGAATCCAGTCCCGACTTCAATTTTCTCCGGATCATACAGATCGTTTAGCGGTCCGGTGTAAGGCGGGTGGGGCTCAAAGAAATTGACGTACAGCAGCCATGGCTGATCGGCGTGCCGACCCTCTGGGTACTCACTAATGAATTTCGAGGCAGTGTGAGCCAGGAAACCGGCTTGCGTCTGCTCTTCAGTGAGTTCAGCTACTCCAACCCAGCCCTCGTACGAGATCTTCATCGATGGCGGCTCAACCCCATGTTCACGAAGCCACTGGTTGTACGGCGCCTCCTGGTAGCGATACTCCTTGCGAGTTATCCGCACCCGCTGGAAATCCTCGACCGCCTCCCACTTATCGAAGCCGTGCTGAGCCGTCATGTCATCACCCAGATGCCACTTGCCCATGTGGGCGTTGTAGTATTCGTCGGAAATCATGTCACCCATCGTTGGAATATCACGAGAAAGCGGGATGTTGTTGCGCTGGAGACCAGTTCCGTACGGATACAACCCAGTCATGATCGATGCTCGCGCTGGTGTACACACAGGTTGTGTCACGTAGGCGTTTTCAAATACGAAACTTTTGTCGGCGAGTTTGTCGAGATTCGGCGTTTTGATCCAGTTGTTGCCGTAGGCTCCCATAGAGTCGCGTCGCTGCTGATCGGTGAGGATAAATAGGATATTAGGCTTGCGGTCTTGCATCGTTTACTCGTACTTGCGGTTATAACGCCGAAAAATCGACTTGTGGGTGTTACCAGCCACCGGAAGGGTACGGCAATCCTGCTCACGCGCAACTGTCTGCGAGGTTAATCTCTGAGAATGAGACTCGCGTTTTCGATCTATTCCATGTTCGAAAATCAGGGCTATACCAAAGAAGCCACCAAGGCTGTTGCCGATTGTATTTTGGCGCAACCAATCGTCAAGTCGTTGCGAATGACGGTTCACCCGAAAAACTTTACTGCAGTCCGCATAGCCCAACACGCCAAGTTCAAATCAAGGGAACAGTTTGTCGACCAAACGGTTGGCGAGGTTCATCTATACCAAGCTAAGGAGCGCATCATCATGCGTCGCCTTCAGATCTTGCTTGAGCGGAATTGGCTCGTGACCTGACGCCGACTTCGCAATAGAATCTTTAGATAACTTTGCCTGAAGAGCACTGGTGGCCACCCCACCCGCGGAGAATCACTTGCCCGACAACCAGAACGCCGACCTAAAAGAAACGTCGCCCGTGACGTTCGAATCCGCCAGCAAGAAAAATCGCGAGACACGACCGTGGGGCTCATACGAGATATTGACTAGTGGTCCCGGATTTCAGACGAAACGACTGACAGTCAAAGCTGAATCCCGACTCTCGCTGCAGTGGCACCGCCACCGTGATGAAACGTGGGTTGTGGCTCGTGGAACGGCGCGTGTCACTGTCGGCGAAGAGCAGCATACCCTTGGACGTGGCGAAACGATGTTTGTAGCTCGAAATATTCACCACCGAATCGAAAACATCTCTTCAGTCGAGCCACTCGAAATTATCGAAATCCAGACTGGCGACTATCTCGGTGAAGACGACATCGTTCGAGTAGAAGATGACTTCGGTAGGGCTGAGTAGGGCGGCTCTCGAGTTCTCCCTACATGTACCCATCGCTTGGAAATTGCGCACGGACCTACGATTCAGGCCGCTCGCGGCGGAAAAGACAGAATGGGTGACCAGCCGGGTCGAGGAATACTCGAACACTCTCTTGAGGTTGATAGTCGGCTAGAGTAGCTCCGGCAGCAATGGCGAGTTTCCCTACTGCTTACGGATCGTCGACCGTAACGTTGAAATTTAGTTGCATCTGTTGATGAGACCGATCGCTGGGCCAAGTCAGCGGAACATACTCCGACTCAGATTGGAACGACAATCTGGGATCTCCCTCAGCTGGGCTCAACTTCACCCAGCCGGGTTCATTTTCTACAATATTCCATCCCAGTAGTTGACGGTAAAAGTTCGCTAGTTCTCGGGCATCGGTCGAATCAAGTGCGATCCCAGCAAGGGCGATATATGGCTGAGCTGCCATGTTGTTTTGACCATGTTCCTCACTTCAGTGCCACACTTCCGTCATCGTGTATCGGCGGCGGCGAGTTCGCCGGGTCGAACGGGTGTAGTACAGGGGCATCCTCGTTGAAGCTCACACCTAGTCCCGGCTCGTCCGACGGCGTGTACCAGCCGTCCTCGAGCTTCATGATCACATCGGTGACATCACGCCTTGGCGCAATGTGTTCCTTGACCGACTCCTGAACATCCCACGAAGGTGACGAAACGGCCACTGCAATACAAGCGGCAGTAGCGATCGGGCTCTGAAAATTGTGCGGGCAAATCTTAATGTGATGAGCCTCGGCGATCGTTGCGATCTTCTTTGTTGCGGTAATTCCCCCAGCAACCGCGATATCGGGCTTGAAGAACGCCGGTTTCGCCAGCTGGGCATACTCACGGAACTCCCAAATACCCATGTTCCGCTCGCCAACCGCCAGCGGAAGGCGCATCTTTGCAGCCGTATCGCCCATCGCTACCACGGAATCTGGAACGATCGGGTCTTCGATGAAGTACGGTCGCAGCTTTGCAACCTCGTCGCAGAACGCAATAGCCTCGTGCGGCTGCATGTTGCGGTGAAGTTCGAGACCGATGTCGAAGTCCCAGCCAACGGTCTCTCGCACCGCTTCGACCATCTCGATAGCGGTACCGATCAGCTTCGTATAAGTCAGATCTGCCCAGTTCTTAGGCATTGGCGTGAACTTCAACGCTGAAAAACCCTCATCCAAAACCCGTTTAGCGCCGATCGCGCATTCCTCTGGCGTATTTCCGCCGATACCCTGTGCAATCGCTCGAACTTTTTGGCGAACTTTGCCGCCTAACAGATCCCATACTGGAGCCTGAAGTCGCTTGCCCTTGATGTCCCACAGCGCCATGTCGATAGCACTGACCGCCCCACCGATGCTATTGCCACGAAACGCTGAGTTGTACCGCCAGAGATAGGTCCAGATATGCTCAATATCACCGGCATCCATACCGATAATCGCATCGGCAAACCCGTGAATCGTCGCTTCAGCTGCCTTCGGATATCCCCAGTAGCACGACTCGCCGATCCCCTCGGTACCGTCGTCGGTTGTCACTTTGACGATCAGGTAGCGATCTACGAAAAATGTCTCGATCTGTTCTATCTTCAAATTGCTCTCACAAACTTGTACTGACTGGAGGTTGCGAATAAATTGCGTGTGATCTTAGATTTTCCAATGGGCGTTGATGCTCGCCTCGTACTGCGCAGTTTCTTCGTTCTCGATCTCCTCGATCGACACGGCTCGACCTAGCACCGATGACTCTAGTGCAGCATTGCAGACGGCAAGGTCTTTGCGACCCACATAGGCATCCACCTCTGGCTCCGTGCCATCAGCAATACATTGCCCGAGTTCGTAGTACTCAAGAGCAACCAGGAATCGATCGGCGTCTTCGAAAGGCGTGTCGTATGAACCCAGGCGGTCGCTACCGAATAACCGAGCTGGTAGTTCGTCCAGATGGAAGTCTGGAACTAGCTCCAGCACCTCATCTCCGGTCAAGGTTCCTACACCGTCGATAGTCAGCGTCAGCGGATCGCCGCGACGCTGCTTGGCAGGTGCCATCGAACCTTTACTGCCGTAGATCATCCCGTACTGCAAAGCTTCGCCATGGGCCGCAAACATCGAGGTCCACTGGCCGACGGCACCACTCTTGAATTTCAAAGTTGAAATCACCATGTCCTCGGCATCGGCGTCGATCTCGTCTGGTACTTCGCTGGCCCAGTGATCATAGAAGTTAGCAACACCGATCTTTTCGCCTCGGTACCGCTTCGGCTCCCAAACCTTCGAGACTGCGTAAACCTCTTCGACCTCGCCCATGTAGTACATCATCTGGTCGACAGCATGTACCCCGGCATCGACGAAAATCCCGCCGATGTTCTTGTAGTGCCGCCACGGCCAGATGATGATGTCGTTACCACCTCGGGCCGAGCCGAGAAGGAAGCTGTAAGGGTCGCCAATCGCGCCCGAATCGAGCAGTGCCTTGTTTAGTCGGCACATCGGATCACGCCGTTCCTGCTCGCCCACGCTGAGTACCTTGCCACTCTTCTTCCAGGTGTCGATCACCCGGTTGCAGCCACGAATAGTCAGTGAGAGGGGCTTTTCGCAGAGTACGTTGTAGCCAAGATCGAACGCCATTTCGGCGACGAGATGATGTGACCCGGAATCGGTCGTGATGTCGACCGCTTCGATGTCGGGGCGATTCTTCTTCATGTCTTCCATCGAGGTGAAGACTTCGGGTCGACTACCGAGCATTTCTTCAGCGTTGTCGGCTAGGTGAATGGCGTTTTCTTCGCGGGTATCGCACACGGCGACAAGCTCGACATTCGCCATGCCGCTCTCGTAAAGCGCTCCGAGTGCCCGCAAATGGCGACCACCCATGCCGCCAGCCCCGACTATCGCGATTGGAATATTGACCACGTTTTCGCCCCCGGACTTCTCGCCCGATCGATTCCGATTCAGGCACGACCGCAGTTTTACACCATCACCGCCACATTTGGGGGCTGTGCGCCTAATTGATCGGGGAAGCTGGTCGATCGTCGTCTTCCAGTAGGATTCTGCGCTCTTTTGGCTCTTTTCATTGGCATACATAGAGATCAAGTACCGTGTGAAATCTAACGTCGGATGCTGACGGCCAGATACTGCTGTCGGATCAATCCGGTGTCTTCGTGCCAACCACCATCGACCAGTTTTGTCTAGTGCCCGAGATTTCTGCCGTGCCGGAAACTATTTCTAGCCTGCGGCCAGGCAGGAAATCTCGACACGGGAGCGGTTTGGCATTTAATTCGACGATAGGAGCCGGCTCCGAACCAAACATCTGTTCGATCTTTCGAGCAGTGTCGTCAAATCTCAGATGCGAAGGCACTACCGATCCTGCACGCTGCCGTCGAAGCCGATCGGGGTATCGAGAATTTTGGGATTCTCACCGTTGTAGATCGTGTCTAGGTTCAACTCCACGCCAAGACCCGGCCCCTCGGGCACGATCAAATACCCATCAACCATCTTCAGCGGGTTCGTAATCAAGTCGCTCTTTGGCGGTTCCGATTCACCCGTGAATTCCTGGAGCGCAAAGTTTGGAATCGCAGCGCCAAGCTGCACGCATGCCGCAGTGCTCACCGGCGAAAGCGGGTTGTGCGGAATAACCTTCACGTGCTGCGCCTCGGCCATAGCAGCAACCTTTTTCGATCCGGTTAGACCGCCACAGAGGCAGAGATCCGGTCGAACAAACGCCGTAGCCTTGCTCTCTAGCAGCTGCTGGTATTCAAATATCGTCGTGAACCGCTCGCCTGTCGCAATAGGAATGTTGCAGCGTTCAGCAACGTCGGCCATTCTCGCCGGACTGTCAGGCAGCATGGGATCTTCATAGAAGAACGGATTGAACTGTTCAAGGCGCCGACCAAGGGAGATGCTCTCCGCAGGTGACATCTGGCGGTGGAGCTCCACGCAAAGATCCACATCGCCACCAACCGCATCTTTCACCGCTCCTACACGTTCCACGGCCTCGTCTGCCCACGCCGTGTATGACTTATGCAAGTAATAGTCACTGCCATACGGCGTGAAGCGCACCGCCGTATAACCCTGCTTGGCAGCCGCCACCGCACTCGCCACCAATTCGTCCGTCGTCACACCGCCAACGTGCATGTAGCAGCGCAGCTTGTCACGGGTCTTGCCGCCCATCAGATCGTAGATCGGCACATCGAGTCGCTTGCCCTTGATGTCCCACAAGGCGATATCGATTGCCGATAATGCGCCCTGAACAACCGAGCCCATAAAGTGCGATGAACGATAGAGCCACTGGTAGTGATGCTCGATGAAGCTCGGGTCTTTGCCAACTAAATAGTCGGACATCGTGTCGACCATTGTCTTCGTCGGTCGCTGCCAGCCGTGCACGCCACCCTCGCCAATGCCAACCGTGCCGTCCTCGCAGTGGATGCGAATCAACAGCCATCGTTCCCACAGAATTGTTTCCACTCGTTCAATTTTCGTTGGTGCTGGCATTTGAGGGTCCGTTTTCTATTCTGGTACGCCGGGCGACAGGCATACATCGATGTGATATTTGTATCGATAACCGAGAAGGTAGCTCGAAAACGCTAGGGTTACAAGATCGAATCGAATTGTGTTGGCTGACAGTCACGGGTATAACCACCGGAAGCGATGACTGTGATCACCGTGTTGGCGGTCTTCGCATGTTTCAGCAACGGCACCTGCCTCAAGCCAGCTCAGAGTGAGGGAACTAAGAATTGCTTGATCTTCTAATAAATGGTGCGACTGTTATCGACGGTTCAGGAGCAACCGGAGTAGTGCTCGACGTTGGAGTCGAGGGCGACCGCATCGTTGAGATCGCCCCGAGTATCCGCGCCGAATCTGCCGAGGTTCTCGATGCGGAAGGGCTCGTGCTGGCACCCGGTTTCATCGACGTCCATTCGCACGACGATTTCCATGTATTGATCGAACCGGAAGTTCGACACAACATTCTGCAAGGCATCACGACGGTGATTGTCGGAAACTGCGGCTTCGGGGCGGCCGGTTCCGAAGCTGGCAAGGTGCAGATGAAGGCGATCAACGAGCCTACTGCGGATCTGCCTGATTGGGCAGGCTACGCCGGATATCTCGAAGAAGTAGATGAAACATCGCCCGCACTGAACGTCGCAGCCCTGATCGGCCATCACACAGCGCGCCGACAGGCGATGGGCGGCATAGAAGATCGTCCGCCGACTGACAATGAAATGGCCGCCATGCTCGCATCTGTGGAAGAGGGCATGGAGGCTGGGGCTGTTGGCATGTCGACCGGACTTGTCTACGAACCCGGCCGATACGCAAGCACGGAGGAAGTTGTCGACCTGGCAAAGGTTGTCGGCAGGCACGGCGGGCTTTACGTGTCACACATGCGAGACGAAGGAGCAGGTCTTCTCGATTCCGTAAAAGAAACCCTGCACATCGGCGAAGCGAGCGAGAGCGCTGTCGAGATTTCACATCACAAAGCGGTTGGAAAAGCCAACTGGGGACAGGTCGCCCGGTCGCTCGAAATGATTGAGGAAGCGGTGGTTAAGGGTCGGGACGTAACCGCCGATCAGTATCCATACACCGCCCGCAGCACGGTGCTATTCGCCCTCGTCCAGAACGGGACGTTTGCGCCCGGTGATGGCGGTGCGATGGGCAAGTCAGAGCCTTCCGAAGTGCTGCTGTGCTCGGTGCCGGGTCAGGCCGATTTCGAAGGTCGCACGCTGCAGAGTTTTGTCGAAGAGTTCGATCTACCTGGCGAAGAAGCAGCCAAAAAACTGCTCAGTGACTATTCGAACGAAATCCTGGTGGCTGCATTTGGCATGGACGAGGGCGATGTGCGGATGGTCATGGCGCACTCGTCAACAATGATCGGTACCGATGGCCTCGATCGCGGCTCAAAGCCTCATCCGAGAGCGTGGGGCACGTACCCCAGGGTGCTCGGAAAATACGTTCGAGAGGAAGGAATAATCTCTCTGGAGAACGCGATCTACAAAATGTCTGGATTCCCAGCCAAGAAATTTCAGATCGCCAATCGCGGCCTTGTCAAAGAAGGTTTCTACGCCGACCTGGTGATTTTCGATCCCGACACTGTCATCGACAACGCAACCTACGAAAACTCTCGCGTCGGTCCGGACGGCATACCGCACGTCATAGTCAACGGCCAGTTCGCGGTGCGAGACGGTCAGCACGCCGGATCAAGATCGGGACGGGCTCTTCGAAGAGGCCAAAACTAGCCGCCCGTAAATTATTCGAGAGTAAACTGCGCCCGCATCGCCCGCCAATTCGCAAGACTCAGCAATCCAAGGGAACCATGGCTTCAGAACGAATCGAATCGGTAACGCTCACGCCTATCCCGTCTAGTTACCAAAAAGAGCTCGGCAAAAACGCATATATCGACAACATCGGCAGTCAGCGTCTCGAATGGGTCGTGCGTGCAAGAAGCACCAGTGGTGCTGAAGGAATTTCCATTGCAAATCGCTTGATGCGAGAGGGCACGGTCGAAAAAACACTGGCGTTTCTCAAAGACGCGCTACTCGGACGTGAAGTCGACGATCTTCTAGGGATCTACGATGGTGTAGTCACTGGTGCAGGTCCCGGAATGGATCGCTGGTACCGACACAACGGCTGGTTGTCGATTCTTGCGTTCGATCTGGTCGGCAAGGTGCGAGGCATCTCGGCTATCGACCTATTTGGCGGCAAGAAGCACGATTCGGTTCCCGCCTACGACACCACACTCTATTTCCAAGATTTTCTCAACCCTGCGAAAGGCGCTCAGCAGGTTGGAGACGAGGCAGCGCAGGCAGTTGCCGATGGCTGGCGGGCGCTGAAGCTGAAGCTTGGACGAGGCGGCCGATGGATGCTTCCCGAAGCCGGAATGCGGCGTGACATCGAGGTCGTTCATTCGGTAAGAGAATCGGTGGGACCCGACGTCAAAATCTATGTCGACGCCAACTTCGGCTACGACAACCATCTCGACTTGCTGGACCGGCTCATAAAAGAGGTCACACCGACCGATATTTTTTGGTTCGAGGAGATGATCACCCACGACGTCGACGGCTACAAAGCGATGCGCGAATCCCTCGCGAGGCATGGCTCTTCAGCGCTACTTACCTGTGGAGAGGTCGACCGCAATCCGATATCTGAAGTGTTTCAAGATCTCATCGAAGATGGCCTGATTGACGGATATCAACCTGACATCGTGGGTCACGGCTACCTCGGCTGGATGGAACTTGAACGTCAACTCAAGGGAACCGGGGTTCGAACGATCCCGCACAACTTCGGCAACGGCACGTTCGGTAGCTACGCCAGCATCGTGTGGGGAGCGGCATCAGAGACGTATGTATCTCTCGAAGACGAACGAAATATTCGCCACTTCTTGACCCCTCTTCCGGCTTTCACGGACGGTGCATATGCGCTGCCGACTGGTCCCGGACTGGGAGTCGACATCGATGAATCCGGGTACGCCCCGCACGCCAAGCACGAGAACAGGATCGAGGTATAAATCATGGCTGATCTGGCGCAACACACGATCAAAAAAATTACTATCACACCTGTCGAAACCCATTTTGGCGCACCCGGTAAGACCAGAATCGTAGGTCGAAACTCAAAGAGCGAGAACTACGGAGTACACCAGCGAGAGTGGCTTCTACAGGCGACGACCAACTCCGGCCTAACCGGGCTGAGTAACGCTCGACCCGCCATGAACCGCGGATCAATGGAAGGGCTGTGCAATGATTTTCAGGACTTAATCGGCCGGAGCCTGTCAGACTTTTTCGCAGTTTCGGGAGGTCGAGTAAGCGACATTAACCCTAGATGGGCTGATGTGATAGACCGCTACGGCTTTCTTGATGTTGCACTCTTCGATCTCATCGGCCAAGCACTTGGGCGGCCTGCCCATAGCCTGCTCGGCGACACAGTGCGAGGCGAGGTCGAGGGCTACGATTCAAGTCTCTACTTCCAGGATCTTGTGAACCCTGGCGAGGGTGCAAACGCAGTAGCGATCGAAGCTGCCGAAGCAGTCGAAAAAGGCTGGCGGGCGCTCAAACTAAAGCTGGGTCGACCCGGAAAATGGTTCGAGCCAAACGCCGGAACACGGCGCGACATCGAAGTCGTTGAGTCGGTGCGAGCGACAGTAGGAGACGACATAAAAATCCTCGTCGACGCCAACAATGGCTACGACGGCCGACTCGATCTTCTCGAAGAATTTGTGCGCGGTATTGGCGATCTCAACGTCTACTGGATGGAAGAGATGATGACCGAGGAGATCCCCGGCTATCAGAAGCTGAACGAGTGGCGGGACAAGTACACACCCAACACGCTGATAGTCGACGGCGAGAGCTACAAGGGCCGTGACACGATCTACTGGCAGCTGATGGAACAGGGCCTGCTCGACGCGATCCAGCCCGACATGCTGCACATGGGTTTCTGGCAGTATCACCGACTCGCCCAGAAGATCGAAGACTCAGGTTACGACACGCTGATCGCACCCCACAACTACAACGCTGCATACCTCGGCCTCAGAGCCGATATTCAGTTCGGTGCGGTAACTCAACGATTTGTAATTGCAGAGGATTCAACACTCGATTTCGATCTGTACCACGGCCCCGAGTACGTGTTCAAAAACGGCAAGTATGCCGTTCCAACTTCGCCCGGTCTCGCCGTGAGCATTGATCAGAATCTTTACAACAGCGTCTACAAACAGCACGAAACCGTAATTAGCTAGTTCGCACGAAGAAATACAACATGAAAGTTCTAATCACAGGCATCACCGGCCGAGTCGGCGCAAACGTGGCTCAGCGATTTCTAGAAAATGGTCATGATGTTCGAGGATTCGTATGGCCGGGAGATCGTCAGGCAGAAAAAATGAAGGCCGTCGGGGCTGAGATCGTCGAAGGCGATCTCGCAAGTTCTGGCGACGTAAACGCTGCGGTCGAAGAGCAGGAAGTGATCCTGCATCTGGGTGCTGCTTTTCAGGCCGGAGGACCGTTCACCCCGGAGCAGTACATGGATACGAACGTGAAGGGCACGTTCAACATCCTCGAAGCGGCGCGTGGACTCGACGATCAACTGAACCACGTTCTCATCACGAGTACCGATGCCACGATGTTCAAATACCCGGAAGGCGGAATCGACGAGCCGATCGCCGAAGATTCGCTGCCCCTCTCGACTACCGGTTGGTACGGCTACTCGAAAGTGCTGTGCGAAAGTCTTGCGAACCGATATCACGCTGAAGACAACCTACGTGTCACCATTATTCGATTCGCAAACGTCTGGGGTGCCGGCGAAATCCTGAACTTCGGACAATTCCATCTAAGCACGTTCCTGAGCAACTTCGCGGGACGCGCCGACGACGCTGGCATAGCAACCTACGAAAAGCTGCTTGCAGAGAGCGACAAGACCGGTGGTGGACCTCGCTTGATCGTCGCCCGAGATATGAATGGTCGACCCTGGAAGAAGCACAACATCGAGGTCCGAGACATCGTTCACGCCTACGAGAAGGCTGTAGGCAATCCCAACACGTTCGGTAACGTCTACCAGCTCGGGGCGAACGAACCGTTTACGTGGGATGTTCTGATTCCGTATATATCGGACAAGACTGGAATTCCGTACTCGACGGTGGATCTCGCAACGAACCCGACGTTCTACGAATACGATCTGTCGGCTGCTCGCAATGACTTCGGTTACTCGCCCAGCCTTTCTGCCTTTGAAATGGTCGACGAGGCGATTCGCTTCAACACAGAGGGCGGCGGCGGAATCATACCGACGAAGGTGTAGGCGTCGTACGAACTACGGCTTCACCCGGTTCATCGCAACGTAGATTCCGATTCCGAGTCCGATGTATCCGACAATATTCAGGAATCCTGCTACCGGCACTCCCAATACCGACGCGATCCAAAAACCCCAAACCCAGGCAAAGAACATTACGAACGCCGCAATAAATCTCAACCGAGAATCGAGCTTGTACTTCCCGGCTCTGAGCACAAGATCACCTACAGGTGCTCCTGCGATCGCGACGATAAAGGCCGCCGCAACATTTCCGATATTCCAGCCCACAGGAACGTTGAAGATGACCCACAAGATTAATCCGTAGGCAATACCAATACCGATCGCTCCCAGAAACGATACACCAATGACCTTTCCCATCTCCATAGGTGTCGTTCGGAAGATCGCTGGCTGGCCGATGCTTGCGCAGTCAGGGCAGCGCGCACCCACCGGCGACTGCACCATGCACTGGGGGCAGATCAGATCGCCGCATCGTCCGCATCGCAAGTTGGAAAGCGTGTCGGGATGGCGAAGGCAGGCTGTTTCGAAGCTGTCGTGGGTCATTGGCGAATCAGGATACCCAGAAAATGTGGATATTTTGTAAATCATTTCGTGACATTGCTACTGCTCTATCCAGTTTTCTCGATTTACGATGTCTCGATCGAACACGAGTCGAGTCCATAGCAACCGCCTGGAAATCGTTCCACTTGAGTCTCTAAGAGAGTTCGATGTCATTCGCTTGGCCGCGGTTATAACGGCAAACGCGACTGAGAACCAAAACAGCTCACTCGGCAGGTTTAAAAGAATTGCCCAAACTGGCATCAGGGTCATTGCAATCAAAAACCAGACCGCTGAATCCTTCCACGGAGTGAATAGCACGCCCAGGGCCGGCACTGATCCGTAAACGATCAGCAATGGCAGATTCAGTGCAAGGGTCGCTCCAAACATAGTCGCCATCCCGCGACCGCCGTGAAATCCCGAATAAACCGACCAGTTGTGACCCGCAATTCCGGCCAACCCGGCCGCCGCTTCTACTCCAATCCCTAGGTCGAGAACCTTTTCTGAGGCAACAAGAACCGGAAGCAACCCTTTTGCGCCGATGTCGAATATCACAACCGGCACGGCCCATTTGGCACCGACCTGCGCAGTTAAGTTTGACGCGCCGATGTTGCCTGAACCCCGCTCCCTGATATCGACCCCACTCGCCAGCTGACCCACTAGATACGACATAGGAATTGACCCTACGAGGTAGGCTCCTACTATCAGTGCAATTGCTATGCCGAGATCAGAAGTGTCCATGGTGTTTACTCCAGACCAGCCGGGACTGACCCGAGGCTCGAACCGTGCATATCTCTTGCTCTCGCGAGAAGCTTCGAAACAGTGTCGGGCGGCGGCCCATTGGTGCCGGGAGCCGTTTCGTTCTTCGCCCCCAGAGCGTGGTAATCGGTGCCACCGGTGGGCACAAGGTTGTATTGAGTGGAGATATCCAAATATCCGTCCCTGCGGTTACTTGCATATTTCTCTGCGTAAACCTCAATACCAACCAATCCAGCCGCAACGAGTAGCTTCACGAGATCGTCGAGATTCTTTACAGTTCGCGGGTGTGCGATAGAGCCGATGCCCCCCGCACTGTGGATCATCTCGAGCGCCTCGACGGGATGAAGTTTTGGTCGTGAAACTCGGGCGATTCCATCGTCACCTAAATACCGCTCAAACGCCTCTGCGATCGTTTCAACGTGGCCTGCCTCGACCATTGCTCGCGCAATGTGAGGTCGCCCCATGGCACCATTCGCCATATCGGTTATTCGCTCCCACGAGACGGGTCGTTTCAGTTCTTCGAGCCGCCTTACCATGGCCCTGGCCACTTCGACTCGTTCCGATCTGAACTGTTCGATCTTCGCTTGAAAATCAGCGTTTTCCGCGTCGATGAAATAGCCGAGCAGATGCAGATCGGATGTTTCAGTCGTAGTACCCAACTCGACACCGGGAATCACGGTCAGACGTGGGTGCGCCGCCGCCGCTTCGGATGCTTCTGCGAGACCGTTGGTTGAGTCGTGGTCGGTTATAGAAACAACACGCAGGGACGTCGCCGCCGCTTGGTCGATGAGCTGGCGCGGGGATAGCGTGCCGTCCGATGCTGTGGTGTGAAGATGCAGGTCGATCTCGACCGCCCATTCGGGTCTTACCGCTGGCACCCCGGGGTTATACCGACTGCCCTCGGCCTGTTGACCCGTCGAGTCGCTCAAACCTCGAACTGCCGATCTATGCGTTCGACTGAAGTTGCCAGACCGGTTGAGTCGTCGATATTGATCAGTACCGAGTTGAAGTTGATCAGACCGCTGCGAACTGGCTGCATTCGCTGGCGGTAGCCGGTCAAAAAGCGTGCAAGTGATCCATCGACTTCAACACCAAGTATCGAATCGACTGCTCCGACCATCCCGAGGTCGGTTGTAAATCCAGTTCCACCGGGTAGCACTTTGCAATCGGAAGTCGGGACATGTGTATGAGTTCCAACTACAGCGGCCACCCTTCCGTCGAGGTGCCATGCCAGTGCAGCCTTCTCGGAAGTGGCTTCGGCATGGAAGTCGACAACTATTGGCTTGCCCTGCCCAAAACCGCCCGTAAGCAGATCGTCGACCACCGCAAACGGCGAATCGAACTCACCAACCCAGACTCTACCGATCAGGCTGATCACGGCGATCTGACCCGAATCGTCAGTTGCGCCACGGCCAGGTGTACCGGGTGGGTAGTTCAGCGGGCGCAGAACAGGCAAATAAGGATTATCAAGCTGATCGATAAAATCGCGCTTGTCCCAGACATGATTGCCGGTTGTGATCACATTGGCACCCGCTTCAACCATCTCGGTGACGGTATCAATGGTCAAACCAATTCCGCCTGCAAGATTTTCTCCCTGCAGTGTGACGAAGTCGATATTAAGTTCGGATCTCAGATCGTGGAGCAGGCCGCTTACAGCTCGCCGGCCCCCGCTTCCAACCACGTCACCGATCATTAATACGCGCATGAGTACCTTTCGAGTTGGGCATAAGCAACCGTTCACTCACGCCCCACGTTCAACAATGCGGGAAGCAAGCTACGAATTCAAGTTC